>CAZJCL010000001.1:0-41097 GCA_964544025.1 uncultured Opitutales bacterium
TTCGAGCTGACGAACGGGACGTTCACGGCGGATATCGCCGGATTGGCGGGAATCGGCGCGGACGACGTTTTTGTTCAATACACGAACGCGGCGACGACGGTGGCGGCGAATCGCGAGATTTCGGTGGGCGGCGTTTCCTATACGTTCACGGACGGGATCGAAGCGGATACGATGGCGTTCGCGGTGACCGGGTTCCGGGCCAATGTGGCGAACTTCGTTTCGCTGGCCGGCGATCTCGGATTCCGGAAGCAAGGGACGGAGATCGTGGCGGTCGGCAACGACATCGACGCCCGCCTGGAAGTGAATTCAGAGGTTTACGCTGCTTTCACACACGCGGATTTCGGTTTGATCGCGGGCAACGGGAAACTCGCTTTCGAGATGAAGAACGGCGAATTCGACGCGAAGCTCGGCGATTTTGCCGGAATTTCCGCCGACAGCGTTTTTGTGCAATTCACGAATGCGACCACGACGGTTGCTGCGGATACGACGATTTCGGTCGGAGAAATTTCTTACACTTTCGCGGATGCGATCGAGGCGAATGTCGTGGTCTTCTCGGTTCAGGGATTCGCGGCGGATTTGGCCGGATTCGTTTCGCTGGCCGGGGATCTCGGTTTCCGCAAGGCCGGGGAAGAACTGGTGGTCGTGGGGAACGCGGTGACGGCGAGGATGGAAGCGGGACCGGTTCTCGTGGAATTGGCGAACGCGGATTTCGGGTTGATCGCCGGGCGCGCGGAGTTCGCCTTCGAGTTGAAGAACGGCACGTTCAACGCGGCGATCACCGGTCTGGCCGGAATCTCCGCCGACAGCGTTTTTGTGCAATACACGAACGCGACCACGACGGTCGCGGCCGGCCGTCGGATTGCGGCGGGCGAAGTCGAATACACTTTCACGCAAGGGATCGCGGCGAATGTTATCGCGTTCGCGGTGCGCGGATTCGCGGCCGATGTAGCCGGTTTTGTTTCGCTTAGCGGCGATCTCGGATTCCGCCAGGAAGGGACGGAGATTTTCGCAGTTGGCAATAACCTGACGGCGCGTCTTGAAGCCGGTCCGGTATTCGTGGAGTTGGCGGGTGCGGATTTCGGGTTGGTCGCCGGAGAAACAGATTTCGCGTTCGAGCTGAAGAACGGTTCGTTCAACGCGGAAATCGGAAGCCTGGCTGGAGTTACCGCCCAAACCGTTTTTGTCCAATACGCGAACGCGACGACGACGGTGAGCGCGGGACGGGAGATCGAGGTCGGCGGTATCGCTTACACTTTTGTGGACGGGGTGGAAGCGGGGATTGTTGCCTTTTCGGTGACCGGTTTCGCGGCGGATGTGCTGGGCTTTGTTTCGCTGAGCGGCGATCTCGGATTCCGGTTGCAGGGCGAGGAGATTTTGGCGGCGGGCAATAACGTGTCGGCCAGGTTGGGAGTCGGCGAACTGGTTTACGTGGAATTGGCGAACGCGGATTTCGGATTGCTCGCGGGCGGCGGCAGTTTCGCATTCGAGCTGAAAAACGGCAGTTTCTCGGCGAAGGTCGGACCGCTCGGAAGCATCACCGCGGCCGACGTTTTCGTGCAGTTCACGAATGCCGCCACCGAAGTTGAAGCCGGTCGCGTGATCGATGCCGGGGGTGTGACTTACACCTTCGAGGACGGCATCGAAGCGAACGTGGTGGCCTTTGCGGTCTACGGTTTCAGGGCGGAAGCTCTCGGCTTTGTTTCCCTCTCCGGCGATCTCGGATTCCGGATGCAGGACGGCGAAATGATCGTCGTCGGCAACAGCGTGACGGCGCGTCTCGGCGCAGGGTCGGTGTATGTGGAGTTGGCGGACGCGGATTTCGGATTGATCGCGGGATCCTCCTTCGCGTTCGAACTGACGAACGGCAATTTCAATCACTCGCTGTCGGCGTTCAATTTTGTCACCACGGAGTCGATCATCGTGCAATACACCGACGCGAGCACACGCGTCGAGGCGGGTCGCGAAGTGGCGGTCGGCGGAATTTCCTACACGTTCGAGTCCGGAATCGAAGCGGACACCATCGCTTTCGGTGTGAAGGGCTTCGCGGCGGATGTGTTCGGCTTCGTTTCGATGGGCGGCGACATCGGTTTCCGCAAGGTGGGCACAACGATCGAGGCGGTCGGAAACGACGTTTACGCGCGGCTCGGAGCCGGACCGGTTTACGTGGAATTGACGAACGCCAGCTTCGGTTTGGTCAGCGGGGACAACGATTTCGCGTTTGAAATGAAGGAAGGCAGTTTCGGCGCGGCTTTGGGGCCGCTGGCGAGCGTTTCCGCGGAGGAGGTTTTTGTTCGTTACGCTTCGGCGGGAACGTCGATTGCGGCGGGCCGCTCGGTCGGGATCGGCGATATCGCTTACACGTTCGAGGAGGCATTCGACGGGGAATTGATGGCGTTCGCGGTGAAAGGGTTCGCGGCGGATGTGCTCGGATTTGTTTCGCTGAGCGGCGATATCGGTTTCCAGAAAGACGCGAACGGTATCACGGCGGCGGGCAACAATGTGTCGGCGCGGATGGGGGCCGGACCGGTTTACGTGGAACTGCTCGGTGCCGATTTCGGATTGATTTCGGGAGAGGGTGAATTCGGCTTTGAAATGAAGAACGGCAGTTTCGCGGCGGCGTTGGGGCCGCTGGCGAACGTCACCGCCGACAGCGTTTTCATTCAATATACGAACGCGACCACGACGATTGCGGCGGACCGGCGGATCGACATCGGCGGCGTGGTTTACACCTTCTCCGAAACGATTGCGGCGAATACGATGGCCTTCGCGGTCGAAGGGCTCGCGGCGGATGTGCTCGGTTTCGTTTCGCTCGGCGGCGATCTCGGATTCCGGAAGCAAGGGAACGATATTCAGGCGGTGGGGAACGATGTGCGGGCGCGGTTGGGCGTGGGCGAGATTGTTTACGTCGAGTTGACGAACGCGGATTTCGGTTTGATTTCCGGCGCGGGCGGTTTCGGATTTGAGTTGAAGAACGGCACTTTCGACGCGCGGATCGCCGGGTTCGCCGGAGTGTCCGCGGATTCGGTGTTCGTGCAATACACGGACGCGGAAACGAGTATCGCGGCCGGGCGGCAAATCGGCGTTGGCGGGATCAGTTACACCTTTACCGATGCGATCGCGGCGAACACGGTCGCCTTCGCGGTGACCGGTTTTGCGGCGAACGTGATGGATTTCGTTTCGCTGAGCGGCGATCTCGGGTTCCGCATGCAAGGGGATTCGATGATCGCGACGGGTCGCGGCGTTTCGGCTCGTTTGGCGGCGGGATCGGTGGCTTACATCGAATTGAGCAACGCCGATTTCGGATTTATTTCGGGTAACGGAAAATTGGCGTTTGAATTGAAGAACGGCAGCTTCGGCGCGGCGATCGCCGGTTTGGCCGGTGTTTCGGCGGAGGAGGTTTTCGTTCAATACACGAACGCGACGACTACGGTCGCCGCGGGCGAGACGATTCGGGTAGGCCCGGTTTCCTATACTTTCGAAGCGGGAATCGCGGCGGATACGGTGGCTTTCGCGGTGCGCGGACTTTCGACGCAGGTTCTCGGTTTTGTCCATCTTGGCGGCGACATCGGCTTCCGGATGTCCGGAAGCGAGATCGTGGCGGCCGGTCAGGTGAACGCGGCTCTCGAAGCGGGGTCGGTGGCGCATGTTCGCTTGAACAACGCGGAGTTCGGTTTCCGGGTTTTCGCGGATGGCACGTTCGCTTTCGAGGTGACGAACGGGGATTTCGAGGCATCGCTCGCCGGAGTGGCCGGGGTGACGGCGACGGGTGTTTATGTCCGTTACAGCAATTCGACCCACGCGATAGCGGCGAATACGACGGTTTCCATCGGGCCGGTGAGTTATACGTTCGCGAACGGAATCGCGCCGGGCGATTTGGCTTTCGCCGGCACGGTGTCGATGAACATCGGCGATTTCCTCTACGTTGACGCGCTCTTCTTCTTCGAGCAGCGGGAAATGTCGGTGACGTTGACCAATGGCAACACGATCACGGTCGACGCCGTGGTATTCGGCGCGTCGAACATCAATGCTTTCGCCGGTATCAACGGTCGCAGCGCGAGCCGGGTTGGCTTCGCGGTTACCGGCGTCGATTTCGCGCTGATGACGATGACCGCGCGGGACGGCACCGGACGGACCTGGACGGCGGTGAAGGCGGAAGTGGAGGAAGTGGCTTTTGTCGGGATTCCGGATTTCTACGTCGGCGGCAGCGCGAAGATCGAAATGAACATGGCGGCGGCGGACGGCACGCTGGTCGATTTCACCGCGCAAAACGTGAATGTGGCGATCGAGGGAGTTCCGGGCGGGTTGACCTTCGCGCTTCCGCGTTCGACGGCGACGCTCGTTATCCTGGAAGGCAATTTTAGCCTGAATCTCTTCAATTTCGTCGAGTTCGAAGCGAGCATCCGATTGGAGCAAACCTTCCCGACGATGTCGGTGCGCGACGCCGCCGGAAACGTTTCGACGGTGCCGGTCGCGGCGCTTTCGTTCAGCGTCACGGGCATCGATTATTTCGCCGGAGTCAACGGCATCGGGTTCGAGATCGAGAACGCCAGCTTTGGAATCCTCATCGCGGTCGATCTGACGGATCCGCGCAACGTCTACGTGGCGGCGGCGGCCTCGGCGGATACGGTCGGTTTCGTCGGCGTGGATATCCTGACGGTGGAAGCGAACAACCTCGATTTGTTCATCAACATCGCGGACCGGAGCGGCCGGGCGCTCGATTTCTCGCAGAACCCCTACACGTTGCGCGAAGGTTTTGGACTTTCGGGGCCGGGAGTTTCCGGCGGAGCGGGTGGTCCGGGCGACGGGGTGACGTTGACGATGAGCGGCGCCGGAATCGGTTTGAGCGGCGATCTCACTCTCAATCTCCTCAACGCGATCGTCCTCGAAGGTTCGTTCTCCTTCCGTTACGGCGACGAGTTGGTGACGCTGTCGGATGGCACGACGGCCTCGGTCGACGCGTTGAGCTTTGTCGGCGAAGAGGTGAGCGCGTTCGCCGGATTCGGCAAAGGCACGAGCGCGGAATTCGGTTTGAAGGTGGAGGGCTTGACGCTCGGACTCGGGATTTTCACGGACAAGGTGAACACTAGCCGTCAATGGGTTTCGATCCAGGGAACGGCGGATTTCATCGGGCTGGTGGGCTTGCCGGGTGTCGAGATCAACGCGACCGATCTCGATTTCGCGATGAACACGGCTTCGAATGATCTCGTGGTCGATTTCAAGGCGATGAAGGAGGCGGGGACCGGCTTGACCTTTGGCGATCTCGACTTCGAGTTCGATCTGGACGGTTCGCTCGGGGCGATGATCAAGTTCTCCAGCGATTTCCACATCGATTTCTTCGGCTTGCTGCAACTGGACGAATCCATTGATCTCGAACTGAAGCTGCACACGGTGAAGGTTTGGGATCCGACGACAAACCAGTTGGTGGACGAGGACGTGGTTTATTTCTCGATCGCCTACACCGGGATGGACATTTTCGCCGGGGCGAATCGCGGTACGGATAGCGAAGTCGGCCTGCGGATCGACGATCTGAGTTTTGCCGCCGCGCTGTTGTTCAGTCCTTCGAGCGGGTCGGTTTGGGTAACGGTTCAGGGAAGTAGCGATTTCGCGGGACTCGTCGGAATTCCCGGATTCTCGCTCCAGGTGGACAACGTGAAGGTGGCGATCAACCTGCCGGATGCCGACGGACGGATGATCCATTACGATGAAGCGACGGGCGGCAAGGCGTTGACTCTTCCGACCGGTATCGGCAGCAGTCTGCTTACCGGCGGAATCGGCGGAACGGGCGACACCTTCACCATTGATCTGGATGGAAAGAGCGGTTCGGCGGCGGTGATCGAATTGAACGGGGCGTTGCTGGCAATCGATGGATTCCTCCACATCAGCGGCAATCTCGCGTTCACGATGGGGATGGACGTGCATCTCGAGGTGAGCGGTTTGCCGCCGGTTATCAGCGGCTCCAAGACTTTCAATACGATCACGCTCGGCGGGTCGGATATTAACGTCTTCGTCGGGTTCAACGGGCCGTATTTCGGGGTGGGGGATCCGGGCGACGCGACCGGTCTCTACGTGCGGAACGCCAGCTTCGGCATCGCGCTTTTCTCGCAGGACAAGAGCTCGGGCAGCGAGGGAATCAAGGCGCAGGCGGTGCGCGTGGATGTGGAGGAAGCGGCGTTGGTCGGTTTCGGCGATGTGCTCACGGCGCGTTTGGAGGGAGTGACGATCGCTTTCAACGGAGGTTCGGAGAAGAGCGGTTTGTCGAAGCCGTATATCGACTTTGTGCAGAATTTCGGTCCAGGCGGTTACGAGGTGAACGCGGGCAACGGAAACGTGAAGGTCCTCGATTTCGATTCGCCGTTCATCGGGGCGCGGGTGGAATACGCGGAGTTGCAGGTTTCGGAGTTCCTGATTTTGCAGGGCTCGATCGCCTTCACCAAGGGCCAGCGGATGGAGATGGTTTCGGTCAATCCCGGCTTGTTGGCGGATTTCGGAGTGCCGGAGTTGCGGCACGATATCGAGATCATGACGATCGGCGGCGCGAATCTGAACGGGTTCGCGGGAATCGGCGGCGCGATGGCGGCGGATGGGACGATCGATCTGACGAACGCGATCGGACTCAGTATCCAGGATGTCAATTTCGGCATCGCGATCATGACGGCCAGCGGCATGGCCGGAGTTCAGGTGCCGGGAATGGCCCAGGCGCTTCCGAAATACATCGCGGCGAAGGCGAGCATCGGGTTCGCGGGCCTTGTCGGTCTGGAAGGAATTCTCGAAGCGGAGGTTCACGATGTGGAAGTGAACATCAACACCGGGATGATCCCGGGTCTGCCGCCGCCGCTCATGCTTCTGCCGATGCCGCACATCGATCTGATTTCAGTCTTCGGTCCGGACGGTCTCGTGGTGGATACGGGCGACGACGCCAATCCGGTTCACCTTGATTTCTCGGGGGAAATCATCCAGGCGAAGATCGGTTACCTCGAAGGCAATCTCGCGGGTATCGTCCAATTAAGTGGATCGATGGCGTTCACGAAACGCGGGGCGGAGGAGATCACGTTGAGCGACGGTACGACGAGAACCGTGACGTCTCTCGCGATCGGCATCACCAACGTTTACGGGTTCATCGGAATCGGCGGTTATTGGCAGGACAGCGACGGCGACGGACGGATCACGCCGGCGGATTCGCCAAATACGAGCGCGTTCGGCGTGGCCATCGAGAATCTGAATGTGGGCGTGGCGGTGATGCTGGATCTGGATCCGGCCGATCCGGCGGTTTATTTCGCGGCGCAGGCGGATTTGACGATGGCGGGACTCGTCGGGATCGACGGAGTGACGTTGGAAGCGACGAGTTTCTCGCTCAGCCTGAATCAGGCGGTGAGCGGTTCGTTTGCGGTGGTCGATTTTACGGCTTACGAAGCGGGTTATTACGCGATCGAGACGGGCGACCCGCTGAATCCGATCAAGATCGATTTCGACGCCCGGTTGCTGCGGATCGCGGGCGCGGTCGAGATCGATCTTTTCGGCATCCTGGTTGCGGATGGCGTGATCGAGCTGAAGCTGACGGACGAGGAATTCTCACTCTTCATCGACGCGTCGGCGCGGATCGGCACGGGCGGTTTCTATTTCAATACCAACGTCCAGGGATTGCTGGTCGTGAACTCGGGTGGAGTCGCGCTGTCATTCACGGTTTCCGATACGTCGATCGCATTGGGTTCCGCTCTTGTGCTGACGGTCGAGTGGCTGGACTTGGTCATGAATACCACAGGGGAAACGGTGGTTTACGATGTGCCGGAGGAATTCCAGGCCCGGGTCGGAGAAGCGACCGTGACCATTTTGAACACTCCGCCGGGGAAAACGGAGCCGGTGCAGTTCTATCTTTCCCTCCACGGCGAAGGCAGCCTGAGCATTTTCGACGGGATGCTGTCGTTGAACGGAACACTTGGCATCCTGATCGCGGACGACGAGATGGTGTTGACCGTGGGCGCGATAATCGAATTGCCGGGATTGAATTCTCTCGGTGCGGCGGGCACGCTCGGTTTCACGGCGGACGGGCTGTATGGCAGCCTCCAAGTGGGCGCGCCGGGAGCGCTGATTATCGGAAGTTCGTCGAGCGCGTTCTCGGTCGGGGGCACGATTATCATCCAGATCAACACGACCGGAAGCGCGCAACAGGTCACAACACTGACTGTTGATAATCAGACGGGGCAGGTGAACGGTTTCGAGAATACCAGCATCGCCGCGCACAGCCTTTACATTCTCGTGGCCGGGACGGTCCAGGTCGCCGGTTTTGTGAATATCAACGGGCGGATTGAGATCCTGATCGATCCGGACGGATTCCGCCTCGAAATGGACGCATCGACCGAAATCGGTGGTTTCGGGCGGATCGCGGTCATCGGCGGCGCGATTATCACCAGCAGCGGGGACTTGGTGATTCTGCTCGATTTGTCGGCCCGGGTTTCGCTCGGACCGGTGACGATCGATGGCCAATTTACGTTGTCGATCAACACCGGGTCGCAGGCTCGCACGATCGGGACGCGGACCATTGCCGGAAACAGTTTCTTCATCAAAGTGCGGGCGGAGGTATCGATCCTGCTATTCAAGGGCGTCGGCGACCTGACCATCCGCAGCGAGGGAGGCATCTTCGAAGTCCGGATCGATCAACTCTCGATCAATTTCTTCAACATCCTCCAGATCCGGATCAACGGGTTCTTCCGGTCGGACGGACAGTTCCTGGTGCGGGGAACCGTCTCCTTCGATATTCCGCTCGGGCCGTTCGTTCTTTACGGAGGGGTGAGCGTGGAATTCAGCAACAACGGATTCGCCGGCGAGATCTGGGGCGGTGTTCGCTTCTCGATCAACCTGGGGCTATTCAAAATCCGTTTCAACCTCGCCTCCATCGAAGCGGTCGTGAGGATTACCCAAGTGTCGGCCAACGCCAGCCTGACGATCCGCGTGGCGGGCATCTCGATGCGCGGATCCCTCTCGTGGTCGTGGGGACCGCCGCCGGTTCTCGCTTCCCAATCCGGGGGCACCCTGACGTTGAATACGGGACCGCGCGCGCACCATCGCGGCAACCTTTACAAGGACATCGTCGAGGAATCCTACTCGATCACGCAGCAAGGCAACAAAACGATCGTCAGCGGCCTGGGTTACCGTCAGGAGTTCACCGGCGTCACGCACATCGTGGCCGACATGGGCGACGGAGACGATTTCCTCTATATCGACGAGAACGTGACCTCCTCCGCCGATATCCGGGGCGGCAACGGAAACGACGTCCTGATCTACTCCGGCCAATCCTCCGCGACCATCAGCGACGGTTCCGGCAACAACACGATTTACGGCGGCTCGGGCACCACGACGATCACCGGCGGCTCGGGGAACGACACGATCTATGCCGGATCCGGAAACACCACCATTTACGGTACGGCTGGCGCGAACCTTATCTACGGCGGGTCCGGGACGAACACGATCTTCGGCGGCACGGGTAACGACCGAATCTACGGCGGCGAGGGAGTGAACGTCATCGACCTCCGCCTCGGCGGCGACAACTACGTCGAAGGCGGTCCGTCGAACGACATCATCCGCGGCGGTTTCGGCAACGACACGATTTACGGGATGGGCGGCGACGACCAGATCTTCGGCGGCGGCGGCAACAACAAGATTTACGGCGGCACGGGCAACGACACCATTTTCGCCAACTGGGGCACGGGAACCGGGGCCGGCGCGGCCTATGCGGCTCTGCCGTCCGACCGCGGCACGGCGGGGAACAACTGGATCGATGGCGAAGCCGGCAACGACTTCATCTTCGGCGGCACCGGAAACGACACCATCTACGGCGGCGACGGCAACGACACCATCCAAGGCGTCACGGGCAACAACTGGCTCGTCGGCGGGCTCGGCGACGACACCATAACCGGCGGCACCGGAAACGACGTCATTTACGGCGACAACGGCAGCGTGACCAGCCCGTCGACGATCACGGGAGCCGGCGGCAACGACACCATTTTCGCCAATTCCGGAAATAACATCGTCTTCGGCGGCCTCGGCAACGACTCCATCACCGGCGGCACCGGAAACGATATCCTAATCGGCGATTACGGCAGCGTCATTGACGGTATCGTCCTCGTCGATTCCTCGACCGGCGGCAACGACACGATCGTCGCGGGCGGAGGGCACAACTTGTTGATCGGCGGCGCGGGCGACGACACTCTGGACAGCGGCGCGGGCAACGACGTTCTCATCGGCGATGTCGCTCGGGTGACGATGAACGGCTGGTTCGTCGCGAAGGTCCAAACTTACTCCAACGTGGCGGGCAACGACACAATCCGCGGCGGCGGCGGCAACGACTTTATCGTGGGCGGCAGCGGCAACGACACGATCCATGGCGGTGCGGGCAACGACTACATTTTCGGGGACAACGCCACGCTCGAACTCGTGCAGGCTACCGGCGTCCTCACATCCTTCGCCGCGACGGATCGTCACATCGGCGGCGACGACGTCATCTGGGCGGACGGCGGCGACGATCTGGTGGTTGGCGGCCGAGGAAACGACACCATCCACGGCGTCTCCGGCAACAACGTCATCTTCGGCGACCACGGCAACGCGGTTCTGAGCAGCGGCAGGGTGTTGCGCGCCTCGACCGTCGACACCGTCAATGGCGGCAACGACAAGATCTTCGGCGGCACCGGCAACGATATCGTCTTCGGCGGTTCGGGCGACGACACGATCGAAGGCAGCGGCGGCAGCAACATCCTCTTCGGCGACCACGGCGTCGTCGCGCTTGATGACGGAAGCGCGGATCAATGGAGCGCCTGGACAACGGATTCGGGAACCGGCGGACGCGACACGATTCAGGGCGGCACCGGTTCCAACGTCATTTTCGGCGGATTCGGAAACGACAACCTCAACGGCGGTCCGAGCGACGACTACATTCTGGGTGATTCCGGCATCGTCCGCATGAGCGATTGGTTGACGGTGGAAAGTCTCGCCTCCACCGATCCGTCGCTTGGGGGTGCCGACACGATTTCGACCGGAAACGGAAACAACTCGGTCATTGCCGGCGTCGGCAACGATTCGATCACCGGCGGTTCCGGCAACGACACCATCGTCGGCGACAACGGTTACATCGGCATTCGCGGATCCGGCGGCACCAGCGTGTATTCGACCGACATGGCGAATGGCGGAGCCGATAACGTCGTCGTCGGCCAGGGCAACAACATCGTTATCGCCGGTTCCGGCGGCGACACCGTCACTGGCGGCATCGGTTTCGACCTGATTCTGCTCGATAACGGAACTGTCGAACGCGACGCAAGCTGGAACGCGATTCGCGCCGTCAGCCTCCTCAACGACTCCCACGCTGGCGACGACACCGCCCGCGGCGGTTCCGGCAATTCGATCATCGTCGGCGGTCTCGGCGCCGATACGATTCACGGCGAAGGAGGGGAGAACGTCCTTTTCGGCGACAGCGCCGATCTGCAACCGGGCAACTTCACCGCGATCGATCCGACCCGCGGCGCCAACGACACCATCACGGCCGGCGACGGCAACAACATCCTCGTCGGCGGTCTCGGCAACGACACACTCACCAGCGGAAACGGCCGCAATCTCCTCGCGGGAGACCATGCGACGGTCGCGACCAGCGGCGCGACGCTCGCGGCTTACGTGCTCGTGATTTCCGCCGTTTCGACTCATCCGAGTAACTCCGGCAACGACACGCTAACCGCCGACAACGGATCCAACATCATCATCGGTGGCGGCGGCAGCGACACGATCCGCGCGGGCGACGGCAACAACACGATCTTCGGCGATAACGCGACCGTTCTTCAGGACGCGGCGAGCGTGACCCAAGCGACCTCAACCTTCTTCGACATCGGCGGAGCCAACGACATCCGCGCCGGCGGCGGCGACAACGTCGTCTCGGGCGGTCTCGCCAACGACACGATCCAGGTTGGCGGCGGCAAGAACGTCGTCTTCGGCGACCACGGTTACTTTGTCCGAGGCGGCGCTCTTGCGACCATGGCTCCGGCCTTCGGCGGCACCGATACGATAATCGCCGGCAATGGAGGCAACATCGTCTTCGGTGGCAGCGGCGGCGACAACATCACCACCGGCGGCGGCGCGGATATTATTTTCGGTGATCAGGGCCGTGTGTCGCGTGTCGCGGGTGTGATCACTGGAATGGTTTCCGGCGAGATTTTCGATGGCGCGGCATTCGTCCGTTCCACCACCCACGGCGGTAATGACACGGTCGAGGCGGGCAACGGCGACAACATCGTTATCGGAGGCGAGGGCGACGACCGCATTTCCGCCGGCAGCGGGAACGATATACTTCTCGGTGACCATGCGGTGATTGGGCGCGGTTTCGCTTGGGACGGGGCGTCTGTCTTCCACGATATCCTCACGATCTACGACGACCACCACGGTAACGACACGATTCAAACCGGCAACGGTTCGAACATCGCAATTGGCGGCGGAGGCAACGACACGATCCAGGGCGGTTCCGGCAACGACTTCATCCTCGGCGACCACGGCCGCGTTACTCGCGACGCTAACCTGACGATGCTCCGGATCGAAACGAAGGCCAGCGACACCTACGCGGGGAACGACACGATCCACGCCGGCAGCAGCGGTGCCAACCACGTCTTCGGCGGGGGCGGCTCCGACTTTATTCAGGGCGGTGCCGACAACGACGTTCTTTTCGGCAACAACGGCATCGCGGCATTCGCCGACGGCACGGCCAATGCCTTCGGACTCTGGTCGATCGATCCCGGCAGCGGCGGACCGAACACGATCCACGGCGGCGACGGAAACGACATCATCGTCGGCGGCTCGATCCGCCACTACGGCACGCCGAACACGCAAAACCTCGGCAACACGCTCAACGGCGATCGCGGCGACGACATCATCGTCGGTTCCGACGCCCGGATCGCGCGCAATTCCGCTTTCGTCGTCTTGCGCATTGAGACGATCTTCCCGGAATGGGGCGGCAACGACCGGATCAATGTCGGCGAAGGTCTCCGTCCGACCGCCAGCCGCGGCAGCGATATCGTCATCGGCGGCACCGGTGACGACATCATCCACGGCGGTTGGGAGAATGTGCCGAACCTCCTTATCGGCGACAACGCCGTCGTGGTCCGAGCCGACGGCAGCGCGCAGGCCAACGACATTTTCACGATTCATCCGGAGTGGGGCGGCGTCGATATCATCATCGGCGGTCCGGGCAGCGATGTCATCATCGGCGGCACCGGCCTTCGCGATCATTACGAAACGGCAAATCTTGGCGGCACCTACAACTACAAGGACGGAGTTCTGGAGGTGATCTCGGCCGCGGCGCATGGTTACGTTTCCGGCCAGGTCGTTTATCTTGATTTCGCTTCAGGCGTCGCGAACGCCGGACTTTATCGCGTGACGGTGACCGGCGCGAACGCGTTCACCGCCGTTCCTCCCGCTTGGGTGGCGATGGATATGCCGTTGATGCCGGCGGGTGAGACCCATGGAAATGTCACGATTCGCCGGGGCGGCGACATTCTCAGCGGCGGCACCGGCGACGACGTTTTGATCGGCGATGGCGCTTATATCGAGCGCGACGCCAGCGACCGGATCCAGGTCATTCGCTCGCAAGACGCTTCCTTCGGAGGCAATGATGTGCTCGACGCGTTTGGTAACCAGGGCAACGACATCCTCATCGGTGGCCGTGGCGACGACCGGCTCTTCGGCGGCGTCCTCGACGACGGGCGCGACATTTTGTTTGGCGACTGGGCGACGATCGATTTCACCGCCTTCCGCAACGTGAGCCTGAACGTAACCGTTCCGAACGAGCGGCTGCTCTTCGCCAACGCGATTTCGACCGATCCCGAGTATGCCGGAGCCGACTACATCGACGCTGGTGCCGGCAACAACATGATCTCCGGCGGAGCGGGCAACGACACCATCCTGATGGGTGCCGGCAACAACGTGGTCGCGGGCGACGGAGCCTTCTTCGAGCGCAACAGCTTCAACAAACTTTCGATGGTGATTTCGGTGAACCCCGGTTTCGCCGGCAACGACGTCATTCACGGAGGCAACGGAAACAACGTAATTCTCGGTGGCGATGGCGACGATTTGATCTACGGCGGCAATGGACACGATATTATTTTCGGCGACCATGGCGCAGTTGTTTTCTACCGCGAAAGCGCTCGCGACGGGGATATTTACTCGGTTTATGCCGAGCATGGAGGCGCCGACACCATTTTCGGCGGAGCCAGCCGGAGCATTATCATTGGCGGCTCGGACGGGCAGCAACCAGCGCAGGAATACATGGCGAACCGGCAGTTTACCGTTGCCCAATCCCGCCTGCATCTCGGCGACGAGAGTTACTACCTGACGCGCGCCGGAGGTTACGCGGCCAACGCCGATATTATTTACGGAACGCCGCTGAATTCCGTCCAGGGCTTCAACGACATCATCTTCGGGGACAACGCCTACATCCAGCGCAGCCTCGCCGGCGAGATCACCTTCCTCACGACCCGCGAGTGGAGCGCCGAACTCGATACAACCGGTTCGTATGTCGGTTACGAAGGCCTAAGCACCGCCTTCGGTGCCGCCATCGCGGCCATGCCGAAAGCCGCGGGCGAAGTCGGTTGGCAGAACTGGGGCGGCAACGACGTCGTCAACTACGGCACGACCAACACCGGCGACACGATTATCTTCGGCGGCTTCGGGAACGACCTTCTCTACGGTGGCACCGGCAACGACATCATCCTCGGAGACAACGGCGAAATCCGCCCGATCAACGGCCAATACATCGTGGAAGGAATCCGCTCCACGCATACGGGTTCCGGCGGACACGACCTGATTTACGGCCAAGCCGGCAACGACATTCTCATGGGCGGTCCGGGCAACGACCTTCTTGTCGGCGGCGAAGGAGACGATCATCTGTGGGGCGATGGCGGCAACGATATCGTCTGGGGCGGCATCGAAGGCTTCCACTGGACGAATTTCCGCGTGTTGCCGGGCGAAACGATCGGGGACAAGTTCGAATTGCCGCCGGGTTGGGCTGCGGTTGAAGCGGATTATCCGACCGGATACACGCCGCCGATGATCACGCCGAAGATTCTTAACGGCCAGTCCTGGAACGGCAGCGTGAACGACGGCGAGAACATCCTCCGGGGCGGTTACGGCGACGACATTATTTTCGGCGGAGGGCGCGGCACCGATATCAACGGCGGCCCGGGTAACGACTACATCGACGGCGGTGCCGGAAACGACCAGATCAGCGGCGGCGGCGGCGACAACGTGATCCGCGGCGGCGCTGGAGACGACGTGATCCGCGGAGACTTCCCGTTCCTCGGAACCTACGATCCGGTGAGTCCGTGGATGAAGGTGGGCGATGTCGGCACTCCGGCCGATCCGGTGGAATACTTCTATTTCCGCGGTTTCTTCACCGGCCGTGACCAGATTTACGGCGACGCCGGCAACGATCGTCTCTACGGCGACGGCGGCGCGAGCGACATCCTTCTGTTCGACGGCACGAGCTTCTCGAAGACGACCACGATCAAGACGGGGAATCCGGATCTCGGGTACTACGCCGCCTGGTTCGAGTTCCCAGGAGCGAACAACGACATCGAGTTCCGGGCGGTTCGGGCGGACGCCTCGTTCGCCGGTTGGACCATCACCTTCCGCGACCGGGGTGCCGACGGACGCGGCGTGGAGGTCGCGTTCGATACGGCCGCGAAGACGATGGACATTTACATCGAAAAGGGCATCACCACCGCCGCCGATGTCCAGACCGCGGTTTACAACACGCCGGACGCTCCGTTCCTGGCTTACTCTTACTACCGCGGTCCGAACGCACTGCCGTTCGCCGACCATGGCGATTACAGCGCCGACGGACAACTCCACGGAACGCAGCTCGGGCAACGGGTTTGGGGCACCTCCGGTTCCAACTTCCTCTATGCTTGGGCACCGTCCGACGATCCGGCTCAATACCGGTTCCACGGCAGCGAATTGCGCGGCGGCACCGGCAACGATTTCATTTACGGAAACATTCGGAAAGACCGGCTCTTCGGCACCGGCGGCAACAACTACATGCAGGGTGCCCGCTTGATCGGACCGGCTTACGCGGAAAACCAACGGGCAGAGGGATATGGTCCGCTCGAAGTCGGCGGCGACGACTTGATGGTCGGCGGCCCCGGCGACGACATCATGCTGGGCAGCGGCGGCAACGACATCATGTGGGGCGGCGGCGGCAGCGACTGGCTCGAAGGCGGCGACGGTTTTGACACCCTCTACGGTGGTGCCGGAATCGACACGTTGATTCTCGACGTGAAGTCCTATTACAAGGTCTTTGGCGGCATTATCGACGGATTCTACGGCAACGCCTTCCGTGGGGATACGTTGAACGACAACGCCACCAACATCCTCCAGATCGAAGGGACCGACTTCGACGACCACATTTTGATTTCCGAGGAAACCGCGCTCCTCAGCTCGAAACCGAGAGCGGTCGACACAGACCTGATATCCTTCAGCCAAACCTTCAAACTGACTCTCGAGCATAAGGACGGCGGTACGATTTACTCCGGAACCTTGTCGGTCAACGTGACCGGCAGCCTTCAGGATCTGGTGGACGGGATCAACGACCAGATCGCCTCCAGCCAGGGTCTGACCGGCTTGGCGGGCAAAGTGGAAGCCGTGAAGCGCGGGCAAACCATCGCCTTTGTCACCCGTGGATTCGGTGCCGGTGCTTCCTTCGTTTTGAGCGATCTAACCGGTTCCGGCGGGAGCGGAGTTTTGGGTCTGGAGGATCTTGGATTCGCCGCAAACCAGATCGGGGTGGGGCAGATGGTGGTCGATTACGGACAGATGACGAACGGCCAACTCGTTCAATCAACCCGCCGCGTCCATCTTGTGACTTGGAAGGACGACGAAGGGAATCCGCTCATCCAGCAAATCCGGATCAACGGTCTCGGCGGAAACGATGTAATCGGTTTCGTCGCTGGCCGGAACGCGTTGGATGTCTCCGGGTTGACCGACCGCAGCCGCGATTGGGTCAGCGTGATCGACGGCGGCCCGGGCAACGACATCATCCACGGTTCCGATGGTCGCGATCTCATCTATGGCGGATTCGGCTCCGACATCATTTACGGAAACGGTGGCGACGATCTCCTCTGGGGCGACGGTCCAGCCGACGGTTCGCCGAACGACGTCGATGTCATCTTCGGCGGACAGGGCAACGACGACATCATCGGCGGCAAGGGGAAGAACTTCCTCTACAACTGGTCCGACGATCCGAACCGCGGCGGCCCGAACGATCCGGCTATCAACCAACTGCATTTCACCGACGGCGAAACCCTTACGGTCGTGCCGGTGGCGTCGGAGCTGCACTTCTCCGAGGTTCTTCGCTCCTTGACGAACTACAACCCCGGCGTCGATTTCCTCCGGCTGATCGGGTCGGCCGACCTGCCGGAAAACGGTCGCCTCGAAAACGATGTCCGGTTTGCGGTTTTCCTCGGCGGAAACGCTCCGGCGGTCGAAGTCCGTGTGTTGGCCGCCGATACGCAAGACAACACCGCGATCAACCACCTGATCGCCGACATCAACGCGGCGCTCAAAACCGGAAAACTGGCGGATGGCCGTCAAGTCGATCTCACCCGCGGCGTGGTGGCCGAACGGGAAGGCAACCGCCTGGCCTTCCGGACGCTCGGTGCGCGGGTCTCGATGATTTCCGGCAGCGGATCGGATGCGGTCGGCGTTACCGGAACTGTGCCGAGCGTGAACGGGATCGCTAGAGGGAACACGATCTTGGCGAACGACGGGCGCTTGGAGAACGATCTCGCTCTGGAGGTTCAACTGAACGGCGGATCGAAATACACCATTACGTTAAGTAAAGCCGCCACCGCAGACAATATCCGCCCGGAGGACCTCGTTCGCAATCTGAACAAGGCACTCGCGGCGGTGAAGGAGGAGAATGGCACCTTCGCCCGTCTCGACCAGTTCATGTATTTCGCGTTGTCCGGCGACAATCGTCTGGAGCTTCGCACTCGTCTCGATCGCATCCAGATGCTGGATCGCGGAGACGTGTTGCGCTTGGTCGGACGCGCCGACGTTCCGGTCACCGGAGTGCTCGCGGACGACGCCCACTTCACGTTGATCATCGGCACCGGAGGCGAGCCGATCAACGTTCGCGTGCCGTTCACCGAGACCCGTGCGAATCTGACCATCGACATGCTCGTGCTCGATATCAACGCGGCGTTGCGGGCGGCGACTCTTCCGGACGGATCGATCGCGAACCTCGGCTTGGCGGTCCAGGCGATTCGCGAGGGCAATCGCATCGTTCTTCAGACCCGCGGCACTCTTGTCGAGATGAACAGCGGAGCCGGAGATCCGGCGAACACGCAGCTCAAGTTCGCTCCGTCGATGATTGGCCGTGGCACGCTGATGGCCGCGACCGCCGCTCCGGCAAATGGACAGCTAACCGACGACGCCAATTTCACCCTGCGCTTGAACGGCGACCGCGCGTATTCCTTCACCCTCGCAAAATCCGCGACCGACGATAACGCCACAGTGCAGGATCTGGTGGACGATCTGAACAGTCTCCTGGGCGACGCGCTGAATCCCGACGGCACCTCGGCGCGGCTCGACCTGTTTGTCCGCTTCGGTTCCCAGGACGGAAAATTGACGGTGAGCTCGCTGATGAACTCGATCCAGTTCATCTCGCAGTTCGGTATCTACATCGATCCTGAAACCGGCGAACGCCACGACAACGATGGCGGCGGACGTTACGAACTGGAGGATACCGGCATAAACCGCGTTCTCGGTGGCGATCAGGACGACCATCTCTACGGCGGCACCGGCCTCGATTTCCTTTACGGCGGCGGCGGCGAAAACACGTTGTGGAAGGCCGACGGCACCAGCTTCGAATCGGCCAGCGGCGGACTCGGCGGGGACGAATGGAAGGATTACGCGAAGGAAAGCGACAAGGTCTGGTATTACCGCGGCACGAACGCCGACGACGTCATCTCGGTCGATTATGTAACCGAGCCTGGTATCCTCGGCGGCACGCACATCATCACCCGGTTGACCAACAACAACGGGAACTACACCTTCGACGCCCAGGTGAAGCTGAACTTCAGCGCGACCGACGCCAACGGCAATCCGCTCTACAACGACCTCGGTTCCGGGATTCTGCCGCCGGAGGACGATTTCCTTGCCATCATCATCGACGCCCTCGGCGGGGACGACATCATCAACATCGGACCGACCGTGCAGGTGTCTATCTGGACCGATGTCGGCTCCGGAAACAACGTGGTCAATACCATGTCGGGCACCGCGATTTTGCCGGACAAGACGGAGCATGGCGGCCGCAACGATACTCCGGAAACCGCGTATTCCCTCGGACGCGCCTGGCTCGTCGGCCTGAATCCGCCGAATGCTCTCAACCACCGTCTCACACCGGCGATCGGTGGCGGAGATCCGTCGATCCTTCTCCGGGTCAACGGCGGTCAGCCAATCAACGTCGTCCTGTCCGGCACGCAGAACAACGCCTCGCTCGAAGACTTGATCGACGATATCAACCGCGCTTTGGGCAACGCCGGCCTCGGTTCTCGTCTCGTCGGGTTGGTCCTTGGCGGAAAACTGGCGATCGGTCCGACCCCGGGCAGCGACGTTGTGGCGCTTGAGATTTCGTCCGGCGAAGGCAGCGCGGTCGCGCTGGAGCAACTCGGTTTCCGCGAAGGCGCGGCGATCGGTCAAGCCGTGCTCACCGGCCTCGACACCGCCGCGACTCTCCGTGCCGACGCGGCGCTCGCCACTTTCCAACCGGCGGTTGGCGCGCTCTCGTTGATCATGAATTCCGTCACGCACCTCCTCCAGCTTACGGATACGAACGACAACTCCTCCGCCGCCGATCTGATCGACGACCTTAACCGCGCGCTCAAGAACGCCACAGCGGGAGGTGTTTCCGTCGATCTCTCCTCAATGTTGACTTTTGCGATGGTGGGCAACTTCGTCCGCCTCGTCCCGATCGATTCCCGCGCGGTGCAGAGCCTGACTCTCGAAGGCAACGAAACGGCCAAAGGCATCGGTTTCAACGAAACGGCGACGGCGGTCTTCATCTCCGGTCTCGCTCCCGCCAATGGCGTCCTGACCTCCGACGCGACGTTCGAAGTCAGTGTGAACGGACGGGCGTTGCGTTCCGTGACGGTGCTCGCGGCGGCGACGGCGAACAACACGACCGCCGCCGAACTGGCCCAAAATCTCCAGGACGCGCTGGCGGAGGCCGGTCTCGACCTTTATCTGCGGGCGGAACTGATCGACGGGCGTCTCCGGCTGGTGACGGTGGAAGGCGGCGCCCGCGCGTCGATCGTGATCTCGGTGGACGAGAACAACGCGGCGCGGACGCAAATGCATTTCCACGACAACCAGATCGCGCTTTCGAGCCTGTTGATTTCCAGCAACATCATTCTAACCGGATTGACGATCGACAACGCCGACGACGCCGACTGGTACAGCTTCACGCTCGCCGAACCGTCGACCGGTTACATCCGCCTTTCGAGCGCCTCGCCGCGCGACGGGCTCGGATTGGCGATATTCGAGGCCGGCGGAACGGAACCGTTCAACGAGGAACAGTCGCCGGAAGGGATCAATCCGGACAAGGTCGATCTCGAAGGCGGAAACGAAACCGTCGGCGACGCCTTCGAATTGGCGCTGATTGAAAGCTACGCGAAAGTTTTCGGCCTCACGCTCGACAGCGGCGCGGACGTCGACTGGTTCCGTTTCACCCTCGAAGAATCCGGCACAGCCAAGGACCAAATCAGCCTGCTCATCACCGACGGAGTCGCCGGGCGCGCGGTGCGTTTCGAATTGTTCGACAAGGACGGAAATCAGGTTCGCGGCGCGAACGGCCAAGTTGTGAAAAACGGGGGCGATTACCGTTACCACGGGGTGACGGGGCTGGCGAAATTCGTAACGTTCAACCTCGAAGGTCTTGCCGCGGGCGAATACACGATCCGGATTTCCTCCGCCGACAATGCTCCCGCCCAATACGAGATCATCACCAGCATCGGTGCCACGACCGGTTACACACAGCGGGATCTCTCCGGCCGGTCCGAGACCGCGATCAGTCTCGCCAATCTGGCTGCGGGCGTGCCGTATCTCCTGCGGGTCAATTCGCCCTTCCTCGTCCCGACCATTTACCAGCTCACGTTTGAGATCGGCGACGGCGAAGCTCTGACGATGGACATGGCGACCCGGCCAAACCAGGTCCGCAAGGACGTCATCATCGGCGGTTCCGGCGACGACCGTTTGATGGGCGGTCCAGGCGAAGACTGGATCTTCGGCACCGCGGGCAACAACGTGATTTCCGGCGGCTACGATCGCGGCGCTCCCGACCTTCTCTTCGGCGGCACGGGCAACGACACGTTCCAGATCATGCCGGACGAGCTGCCGAAGCTGAACAATTCGGAGGCGACCTATATTCCGACCTTCAACGACATCATTGTGGGCGGCGGCGGCAACAACCGGGTGCTCTTCCTCGGTGGCGATCTCGATCATCTTGGTCGCGACGTTCCGGACCATGTGTCGGTCCGGTTCAACGCGCTTCTCCAGCGCTGGGAATTCACCAGCCTGGTTTGGGATACCGAGAATCAAGAGTTCATGACGGTGGAACTTCCCGGATCGGTGGTCACCGCCGGCGCCAGCGGCCCCGTTGACGGAAGATTGACCGGAGATTTCACTTTCATCGTCGAGATCGGAAACTCGAAATTCGAGGTGACGGTTCCGGCCTCCGCGACCCACGGTCTTCTCACGGCGGATACCGCGATCGACTCTCAAATGCGCGCGGCCTTGGCAAATTCTTCGCTCGCGTTCGCTATCTCATTCGGCCCTGGCCAGCAGACCGTGTTGCGCGCCGATTTCACGAACGCCCCGGCGACCAATGATGAGTTGGTTCACGTCCTCAACGAGGCGATCCGCTCCTCGACTTTGAGCGGCAAAGTCCGCTTCAGCATCGGCACCGACGGAAAGCTGCGGCTCGGCCCGGCCACGATTCTCGCGCCGGACCAAAACGAGATCACTCTCCTCAGTCTCTTCCCGGGAACGCTGGCGGCGATCGGTTTCGCGGATTCCGGTTCCGCCGAAGTCAACAACGGTCCGCGCGACTTGGCTGAAGACATTCAGAATGCGTTCCGCACGGCCAAACTTCTCGATGACGAGAACAATTTGCCTGTGGCGACTGTTGATATCTCCAACTTGGTCACGGTCGGGGTGAAAGACGGCCGTTTCGTTTTCCTCAACACCGAGATGTCTCTCGAAGACGATCTCGGGATCGTGAACGCGGGTCTCCTCGGTTTCGTCCACGAAGGTCAGGACGCCGATCCGAAACGCACGGTTTACGCGCAACACTACTACTTCTTCCAAGCGACCGGCGTGCAGCAGATGATGATCGATCTCCAGCGCGGAGACGACATCTTCCGCGGCGATCCGGGTTTCACGTTCCCGAACCAGACCGACGAATGGGGTGTGAAACCAGGCGCGAAGGAGCAGGGCGGAGGATCCCTGACCGACCTCATCATCTACGGCGGCGGCGGCAACGACATCCTCTACGGTGGCGCCTACAACGACAAAATTTACGGCGGGGACGGCAACGACTTCATCGCGGGCGGTCCGGGCGACGATCAACTCGACGGCGGCCCCGGAAGCGATTTGATCGCGGGCAACACAACCACGCCATTTGACCAGTACGAACTGGTGGTGAAGGGGAACGTCACGGGTCCGAACAATACGTCGCAGTTCGGCTCTCTGTTGCCGAAGTTGACGCCCGGTATGGTGATCGACGGCCTGACTTTCCACGAAGGCGACCGCGCCGATTGGTACATCATCAAGACACCGGAAACGCTGAAACAGTTCTCCGGATCAATCTCCGGCCTCCTCCTGCTCGACATGATCTCCGTGAAGTTCGACGATCCGGCGGTCCAGCAGCGCTTCAACCTCTTCGGCGGGTTGGGCGGCAGCAACGTCGCTCTCTACGCGGCCCGCGATCTCGATCCGAGCAGCGTGCTGGAGGCGATTCCGGTTGAGCAATTCGCGGGTGTTCCGGATTACTTCATCCTCAAAATCCAGAACGTCGCCGCCTACACCGTGGTTGCGGAAAACGCGATCGTCACCAACGGGCGCCTCACCGCGGACGCGACCTTCGGCATCTCGATCAACGGTGCCGCGCCGATCGCCGTTACCATTCCTCACACCGCCACCAGCGGGAATACCACGATTCAGCACCTCGCCCAGGATCTTGCCGACGCTCTTTCAACCGCGGGACTGGCCAACCGCTTCCGGGTGGAAGTGGCGCAAACCGCCCTGGGCGCTCGCCTCGCGCTCACCGCGTCCTACGACTTCACCTTCGCCATCACCTACGCCGACGGCAGCGCCGCCAGCCACCTCGGATTCCGCAGCGGCCAGAACAACGCCGTCCGCGCGCCGGAAATGGGTCGTTACCAGATCCAAATTTCCAAGGATTTGGGCAAGACGATCATGGTCGGCGGCCGCGACGCCGAGGCGGCGCTCGTCGTGGTGGGCGACGACCAGGATGGGACGCTCTCCTCCTTCCGTCCGGTGGCGATTCCGCTTGGCGACATCGACGGCGACGGAGTGGGCGACTACATCGCAGCGGTGAGCGACAACCTCGCGAACGGCACCTCGACCTTGCTCATTCTCCCGGGAATCGCGGACTTCAGCAAACTCGGCCTCGGCAGCGAAAGCGGCCGTCGCTTCGTCGTCCTGCCGGCTCCGCTCCTGGTCGCCGACGCCAGCGGCCGCCGCGCCACAGTTTTACAACCCGCCGACTACAACGGCGACGGCATCCACGATCTCGCAGTTGCGGTCACCGGACCGGAATCCGCCGTTTACATCCTCGGCGGCGACGCGACGCTCGCGACGGACACCGTTCTCGACATACGCGCCGTGTCCGACTTGATCATCCGCGGCACGATTCCGAATCTCGGTGCCGAGGCGGCGCTCAATCCGAACGGCGGAGGCGACGGTCTCGTTCTTTGGCAAGGTTCGACGGCCTATGTGTTCACATCGGCTCAACTGACGGAAACCGGCACCTCGAATTTCCGTTCCGTCGCCTCCACCTCCATCACTTTCACCGGAACGCCGAGTGTGACGTACTCGGATTACAACGGCGGGACGAATCTCTGGAACGTCGTCGATGGCATTCCGGAGGGTCGCGGCGAAGGTCACGCGCTTTACTTCGGCATCAAAGGTGCCTCCGCGCCATATCAGTGGAATTACAACAACAATCAGCGTGTTAGCGGTCACGCCACGATCGGCGGTTTGATCGTTCCCGCCGGCGGCGCGATTTTGAGCTTCGATTCGCACCTCATCACCGAACGTCTCCAGACCGATTTCGACAAGGCGACGGTGCAAGTGCGGGTGAATGGCGGCAGCTGGAGCACGGTGGCCTCCAATGCCGGCAACGGCGTCCTCCTGCGCGATCCCACCACCGGCGGAACGCAGCGGGTCGGCATCATGCTCGATGACACGTTTGCCGGAAACGTGGAAGTGCGTTTCTCCTTCGACTCGGTAGATGGTGACGAAAACGCCTACGAAGGCTGGTTCATCGACAATTTCGCGCTGAGCGGTTTCCTCGGACTCAGTGCTGCGGCTTATTCGTTGAGCGCCCCTAGCGGCGAGACGATCACCGCGGCCGCCGGTGTCGGTAAAGCGCACTCCGACCATACGTACGGGACGCTTGTAGTTTCGACGACAGCCGGCACTTACGTAAAGGAGCTGAGTTCCGCCAATGATTTCGTGAGCATCGACGGCATCGACGCGATCACCGGCAGCCGTATCGCTATCCTCGGCGATGTGACCGGGGGGGACGAGAAACTCGCCGACTTCGGCATTAACGGTTCGGCGAACAGTTTCCTGGTCACCGGGCACGGCGGTTCGTGGAAGGCGTTCACCGATAAACGCGGCGGTCATTTTGTTCAATTGGGCGATGTAAATGGCGATGGTTTGAACGATTTTGCCCGAGTGGTGGCGCATCGCGGACAGACGTTGACCGGTGTGGCGAACTGGACCGGAGACGGGGTTTCTGCAGACGCTCTTTACCACAACGTGGCTCAGGTCTTCCTCTCCATTCTCGACAAAGATGGCAAAACGGTCGAGTGGGCGGCGGGCAGCGCTGTATCCGATCCGCTCAAGGCGCCGACGCTCCAATTTGAGCCGGACGCTCCAGGCTACCGAACCACTCCGGGAGTCGCCGCCACACAGTATCTGCTGGCCGCGTTCAATTACGATGGCGGCGGAACGCTGGTGATGGCGGAGATGCTCGGAAACAAACTTCACTTCTTCGACGGAACCACCTATGGCGACGCGCCGGAACCGGTCGATCTATCGTTCGAGCGTCCGCTGCCGAAAGTTTTCCGCTTCCCGCTGGCGTTCCCGAATTACGAAAACACCGATTCCACCTCCTACACCGGCATCGACATCGGAGACCCTGTGACCGGTATCGACCCGAGCGACTCGATCGCCATTGAGGGCGACCAGCCGCACCAAAACCTTTCGCTGGCGCAACAGTTGGGCGATTTCGATGGCGACGGACATAACGACGTGCTGATCTCGGGTCCGCTCCACGCCTTCCTCCTCAACGGACCGGTCGACACCATCGGCTTGCAACAGGCGGCGGTTCTCGCGGACCACCAGTTTGACCTCAGCAGCCTTGGCCGCCCCGCCGAGCGGATGGGCGACATCGACGGCGATGGCCTCACCGATCTCATCTTCTTCCGGACAGATGCGGAGGGAACAATCATCACCATCATCTTTGGTGGACGCGTTTTGCCGCGCCTGATCACAGCGGATTCGCTCGACCCGCTTTACGCCCGCCAGATCGTTCTGACTAGCGACGAGTTGCGGACGGTTGATCCGGATTCCGGAGAAATCTTGGAAATCCAGGTGATGGCGGCCCGGTGGAGCGGCCATCTCAATGCGCAGAGCGGCCATTATTACTACGACCTCGTCGTCTCCAGCCCGCTGGCGAATTCGAAAAATTCTTATGGCTACGTTTTCGCGGGCGACGTGATCCGGGCGGCCGGCACTCTTGCGAATCCGCTCGACAGCGGAAAGGCGCTCGTCGATCTCCAGCTATTCACCACGAGCGTCTCAAGCGGACAAATCGACCAACAATTCCCGGTCCGGAATCTCTTCTCGAACAATACGCTCGAATCGTTCGAAACCGGAATCTATCGTCCCGGAACGGTTCCCGCCAACGCCGGCGACGCCGCGCATGTTACGAACCCGACCCAATCCGGAACCCGCACGCATTCGATCGGAAACGGACTCACCGGCCACTACACCTCCTGGTACAACCCGGGAATCAATTTCACCCGGATCGATTCGACCGTGAAATTCAGCTGGGACAACGGCGGACCCGTCGCGGGTATGAACGATCACTTCACGGTCACTTGGAACGGCAGCATCGTTCCGCACACCTCCGGCTGGCATACGTTCCAAACGGTAACCGACGACGGGGTGCGCCTCGCCGTCAATGGAGAGTGGATCATCAATGCCTGGTACGATCAATCGCCGACCACCCACACCTCGGGTGCCGTGTGGCTGAATGCCGGCACTGCGTATGCCATCGAAATGCATTACTACGAGAACGGCGGCGGCGCTTCGGCGCATCTTTACTGGCAGACGCCGATCTCCTCCGGCTTCGAAATCGTTCCGCAACGCGTGCTTTACACGCAAGCTCCCGCGGCGGGAAGCGCTCCCGTCTACATCGAGGATCTCCGGACCGTCGTCTCAACGATAAACATTGGCGGCCCCTCCACCGCGTCGGTCGGTTCGGTGAAGGTCACCCTCGACGAACTTCGTCATACTTGGATCGGGGATCTGATCATTTCTCTGGAATCGCCGGATGGCCGCCGCCATACGATTCACAACCGCACAGGCGGCAGCGCGAAGGATATCGTTAATAAAACCATCGATATCGTCGACGGGGCGATCATTGGAACCAAAGCGGCGGGCGAATGGAAATTGATCATCGAGGATCATGCGCTTCGCGATATCGGACATCTCGTGAAATGGTCTTTGTCCGTCGAGTCCTATACCGTCAGCGAGACGGTGACCAATATCCCGGTTGCCGTGAACGGAAGCGAAGGCAAGATTACCGATGTCGATCTGGTAATTCACAGCTTGAGCACCGGCAGTCTCGACGGCCTCAAGCTCGAACTTGTTTCCCCGAATGGCACAACCGTCACCTTGATGGATCGTCTGGGTGGCGGCGGAAAGCGCCTGCTCAACACCGCCTTCGACCGCAGCGCGGTCCTGTCCATTCTCAACGGATCCGGGCTTTACAGTGGGGCCTTCCGCCCGCAAACGGGCTTAATGGAGGCGTTCGGCGGTGAGGATGCGAATGGCACCTGGCATTTACGCGTCACCGACCGCTCGCACGAGGGCGTCGGTACCGAAATCGATTTCGACCTGCGCATCCGCACCGACAAAGCTCTCGAATCCGAACTCGCGGTGAGCGGTCTTCAAGGCACCATTTCCGACGTCGTGCTGAATGTGCGTTTCGCTCATCCGTCCGGGAACGACGTGACGCTCCGGTTGACGGCGCCTGATGGAACTTTCGTGAACTTGCCGAGCAACGCAACATGGGCCAACCAGTCCGTCGATCGCCACGGCTACGGCACGTTCGTTGTCACGGATTTGGAGAATCTGATTGGCAAGAATCCAAACGGAACCTGGAAGCTCACCATCGTCGATACCGTCGGCAACCACATTGGCCGCTTGCAAGGCTGGGATCTGGAGATCGCGACCAATCCGACAATTTCTCCAATCGCGGTGTCCGGCCTTCCGGCGGGCGTGGTTGATGTGAACGTGTCGCTTCGCCTGAAAGAGAATCCGGCCGATCCGCGTCCGCTCGATCTTAGCTCGATCGGCATCAAGCTCATCGGGCCGACTGGCATCGCGGTCCAGCTGTTCAATTCTGACAAGCTTTCCGGCAATTCGCTCGGCAGTGCGCTTCGAGCGATCACGTTCGACGACGAGGCTCTTCTCGCCGCGATAGATGGTTCGGCTCCCTATAGTGGTTCGTTCCGCCCAGCCGGTTCGCTCTCCGCTTTCGATTTGCTCGATCCGAATGGCAACTGGCATCTCGAAATCACCGATGCCACCGGCGCAATTTCCGGGCTCGTCGAATCGTGGTCGCTCGATTTCGCGTTCGCTCCGGCCGACGCGGAAGCGCTGAAGGTCTCGGTGGCGGGCGATGTGAACGGCGACGGTCTGGAGGATCTCGGCTTCGTGATCCGCGCTTTCCAAGGTGAAACCCAGAATCCGTCGAAGGGTCGCGCGTTTATTCTCCCGGGTCAGTATCTGCCGAACAACAGCGGGGGAGGGCGCCTCCTGGTTTCGACCGGCGGCATCGTCAACGGGGCCACCATCGCCGATATCATCACTTTCGGCGGCAGTGCGAACGGCCTCGCCGCCGCGGTTCTGGAAATTGGCGGATTGAACAACAACATCCTCTTCCGCGCGAAGAACGTCGGCAATGCCGGCAATGACTACCACAACGGTTACCGGATTCTCCTCAAATACAACGGCGCGCAACTCGAAGGAGTGCTCGTCTCCTCGACCGCCTCGAGCCTTACCATCACGATCCGCGACGATCAGGTGACGGCCAACGACGTCCTCAGCGCGATCGCCAGCAGCGTGCATGCCTCCTCCTTCCGCTCGCATTTCGAAGCCAGTCTTTACGCCGAGTCGCAGGCGCGCCTCTACTCCGATTCGATTTGGCAGGCTACCGATACCTCTATCGGCGGGCGGATCCAGCCGTTGGGCGACATCGATAAGGATGGGGCTGAAGATTTCGCGATTGTCCGCTTCCGGGAAGATTCCGGCAGCGCGTTGGGCGGCGTGCTCGTTTTCAAGGGTTCGGCGAATTGGCGCCTAGCCGGCGTGGCCGCGATCGACGCCTCCGACAACGCGTTCCTCCGGCTCCTCCAGGCGAGCGCAGGCGAGTTCGGTTCCACCTCGATCATCAGCGATCTCGTTGTCACCGCGGGCGATTTCAACGGCGACGGGCGGATCGACCTCGTCGTCGGCCGTCCGGATTTCATCCGCGTGACGGGACAGAATGACGATTATAATCCGGAAACGGACATCCTGGCCGGCAGCACCCGCGGCAGCGTCTTCATCTTCTTCTCCGTCGCAAGTCGCACGCAGGTCAACATGCAGTTGCGCCAAGCCAATCTCATCATTGAAGGGCAGGGGGAAACCGACCGCTTCGGCACGTTGGCGCTCACGCCGAACCTCGATTTCGACCAGGATGGTCTCAGCGATCTCACCATCGGGGCCGCGACCGCGAACGGCTCTATCGGCGGGACGCGCGTCGAGGCAGGCCGTCTCTATCTGATTTACGGTGCCCGCACGATCGAGGCTCTCCCGCAAGTCGACTTCGACATCCTGACCAACCGTTCGGTCGCTGGCGCGGGCAGTTTCCTGGTCGACACGGGAATCGGCCGTCCGGATGTTTTCTACGACGCGGATCTCGACGGCGACGGCGTTCTCGACAGCACACGTTACACGCTCCTGCCGGGCGAGGCGGGCAAGTGGTATCGGTTTACGACATTGGGCGACGGCGCGCTCGGCACGATGATCCGTCTTTCGCCGATTGGTGGCGTGAGCGCCGAGTCGATCGTTTCCGGTCACTCGGGCGTCCTGAAGAAAGAAGGTAGCGTTTACACCATCGAACTCGGTGGCAGCGCCCTTGAACTGCAAAATCCGGACGATCAGGCGATCATCGAGTTCGATCTCTCCGCTTACCTCGGCATTCTCGACAATCCGAACACTTTGAAACGCGTTACCCTGCGTCTGGCGGGGGTTTCGGGCGGCGATGTCGTCCTGCCGGACGGAATCTCCTCCATGATCGAGATGGCGGACCGGCTCTACTTCGTTTCCCGCGCCGCCGATGGATCGCATTCGCTTTGGATGAGCGACGGCACCGCTTTCGGCACGAGCCAGATCCGCGAACTTGGCGGCACGCCGGTTCAACTCCTGGAGCGCGGAGGGCGCCTGTTTGTCGTGCAACAATTCGCGGAGCCGACGCGGTTCGAGATTCGCGTGCTGAACGAATCCGGCACCGATCTGGTTCTTGTTCACGATAACCTGAGTCATGCGCCATCCGCGATCGCGGCTGCGGCCAACACGATATATTTCATCAGCAACGGCATCCTCCACCACAAATCCGGCTCGGCCGCCGCGACGCCTGTCGCTTCCGCTTCCGGTCCGGTGGTCAACGCCCGCAACGTGGTTCTCGCCGGCACCGACTTCTTCGCCGTCGGTCAGAACCAAGTCTGGCGGCTTTCGGGAGCCAGCGCCTCCGCCGTCGAACGGACGGATGATTTCCGCGAGACGCGTGAACTGAGTTTCGCCGGAAAATACGCCTTCTTCGTCGCGCCCTACGAAAACGTCAACCGCGTCTGGGCGGTTGATCTCGACGCCGGGGAAGGCATCGCCAAGGTGGTTCGTTCCGGCACCAACGGATTCCTGAACGGAATCGAGGAAATCGTTGCGGTGGGCAATCGTATTTATCTGCTCGGTACTGGCTCGTCCGGCAGCGATAAACTCTGGATTTTCGACGGCGATACTTTCTCGATAACGGCGGCGCCTGGCGATCTAACCGATCCATCCAGCCTGACGCCGATGCCTGACGGCCGTTTGGCGGTGGTGTCCGATGGCAATCGGATCGTCATCTTCAATCCGGCAACTCCGGCCTCGGCACCGCTGGTTGTCCAAGTGTCCGACGTAAGCGAGATCACGGAACTTACTCCATTCGCGAATCTTTTCGGGACCGGAAAAGTCGGGTTCCTGTTCTCGGCGAAGACCACCGCCTCTGGAGCGGAGCCGTGGAAACTGACCTTCGGCGGAGACGGCACTCCCGCATTTGCGATGGTAGAAGATGTCGATACCGGGACCGACCCGTCCTCTCCCGCCGGCTTCACGTTATTCAACGGCGAAATCTATTTCGCGGCCGACGATGGAGTGACTGGCAGAGAGCTTTGGAAGATCGCTTCCGATGGCACTTCCGCCTCGCTCGCCCTCGATGCCAATCCCGGCGCGCCCGACGGAAATCCGGCTGATTTCCTCGTCCACGACGGAAAGCTCCACTTCGTGGCCGACGACGGCCAAGGCCGGCGGATCTTCATCTACAGCGGACCGGTCAATAGCATCAGAATCGATCCAGGTGCGAACAACGCGCTCGTATTCAGCCATTCCGCGATGACCGAAGGCACCACGGTCATCCTGCAGCTGGCTCAGGTTTCGACGGCCCCGGATGCTCCAGACGTGAGCGCCACTTTCTCGGGCAACACCCTCACCGTATTCGTGACGGGCGAGGCGACAGCCAACGATGTCGTCGCCTACTTCGAGAGTTCGGAGGCGCCGGACGGTTGGAACGTGGAAGTCGAAGGCCAGAACGGAAACGGCCGTATCCTGGCGGGCCGCGTGGTTCTGGCGGGGGGCTCCGTTGGCACGTCCGCGTATCGCGATATTTCCTTCCCGACGCTCTCGGAGGACTACGTATCCATTCGCTTGAGTAATCTCCCCGGTACGACGACCCCGTTTGATCTTAACGAACTGACGGTTGTTCTTCGCGTCGCGACCGGCACGTGGGCCCGCTACTCGCAACAACCGTATCAAGCCCGGGCGGAATTCGACGCCGTGACCAAGACTCTAACGATCGATTACAAGCCGGGCGTGACAACGATGGGCGACATCGCCCGCGCGATCGGCACGGAGGTACTTCCAAACGGAGCGGTGCCGCTGAGAGCGGAGGTAGTCGGACCGGCCGCGAATGGGTTCAATCCGTTCCCGTTCATTGAGATCACGGCGAATGGCAACGGAAACGCGGTGCAGATTCCATTCGGCGGATCCATTCTCAGTTTCACGAAAACCGGGAACTCGGTGAGATACATCGAAATCCTTCCATCCACCGACCTGTCCACTGGAGAAAACGCTCACGCGACCTTCAGCGCTGCCACGGGCGTTGTCACGATTCGGATTCGCAACGGCGTCGCCACCGCGAGCGACGTTGTAGCCGAGGTGAACGGGTTGAGCGGCGCGAATGTCACGGCGGCGGCCTCCGGTATTTCCGGTTTGGCCCTCACGGTTCCGGCACCGCTGAGCACGATCGGCGGAACGTTCACCGGCGGGGTCGGCGGCGAATTCGCCGAAACGACGCTGAATATCGGCGGCGACTCCATCGTTATCACCTCGGCCGCGACGGGAAATATCACCAATCTCTTCCGGCTGGTGGCGGCGGTCGTTGATGGCGATGGCGCACCGCTGATGACGTCGGCTCCGGTAAAGGTTATCCGTCATGCGAACGGAAGCTATACGATCTATGCATTGCCTGGAGTCGCTGAGGTCGGCGATGTCATTTCCGCGCTGAACGCCTTCCGGGTTGAAGGTGCGGCGATGTTCACGGCGGTTGCGGGGACGGGCACGGATGCAGACTCGGTTCTCGATCTTCCGTTTACCGAGCTCGAGGGAGGCGTGAATTATGTCGCCAACCAAGGAACGTTCACCATCGCCGGACATAACTTCACGTTAACGGCGGTGGGAGCCGCGAAATTGCCGAGCCACACACCGCGCCTGGTGTTCGATTTGATGGATGGCGACGCCTCCGCCATGGCGAGTATTTCCGGCAACATCCTCACGCTTCGTCTGCGGGCGCACGGGCAGACCGCGACAACGGTGAAGAATGTTTTGGACGCGTTGGATGGCCTGCCCAACTTCAACGCCGCGACCAGCGCCACCCATTCGACGGCCATCACCGCTCCGGAAGCGACTTATACTTACACTGGACAATTCGTCATCGGCAGTCACACGTTCACTTTTGCTTACACCGGCTCAGGAACGCCGTTTAAGACTCATACTCCGTCGATACTCTCCAATCTTGATGGTGCGACCCTTGTCGAAGTGGATATCCATAATTCGTCTCTTCGAGTCCGGATGCACGAGGACGACGCGGTTACGGTGGGAGCATTGCTGACGGCACTCAATTCTCTCGGCGGATACACGGTCACGACGACAGCGGACACCTCGGAGAACGTGAGCAAGAACGCCGCCCCGTCGTTCACCCAGAAGGCGACGGTCAACATCGACGGAAAGGTCTTCCACCTCGAACACGGCTCGTCCGTTGGCGGCATCCGCAACCACACCCCGATCGTTTCGTTCAACCGTTCCGGAAGCGACACCCCGCCGGCGACGGCGATGCTCATCGGCGCGACCTTGGCCGTGAACCTTCGCATCAGCGGGACTACCGCCGCGACGGCCGCCCAAGTGGATACCGCGCTCGATGGCTTGTCCGGTATTTCCTCCTCCACCTCCGCCACCGGTTCCCTCGCATCGCCATCCACCGGTTATACGGAAACCGTCGGAGGGAACGCGGCCGTGGCGGCGAGCGGCGAGATCGTTTTCGGTTCGAAAACACTGACGATCACCGCGTCGACGGCCGGAATAGGGGCAAACGACCTGCGCGTCATTCTTGTTGGCAACGGGCGTAAGGCCGATGACACGGGCGTTCTTTCCGGCGATACCGCCAGCGCGGGTTGGAACGCGGTGACGAAAACGCTGACCGTCCACTTCGTTCCGGGTGTCACGACGTTCGCCAAGATCGTGAGCGCGATCAACGGAGCCGGCGCGGGCGTTACCGCTTCCTACAGCGACAACGCCAGCGATATCGTGCGGCACTTCTCCTCCAGTTTCTCCGGCGGCGTGGACGCCGTTGCGGCCAAGGCAACCATTGCGCTGCCGGACGGACGGGTGATTACCGTCAGCGGTTCCGCGACCGACGGAGCCAATCACAACGGGAAGTCCTTCTCCATCGTTAGCGGAACCTCGGCGGGCATTTCCGAATCGGGCGGCAATTTCGTCCTGACCGTTCTCATCAATTCCACGAAGCTCGCCGACATCAACGCATTGCTCGGTGATGATCACGACCTGACCGCGACGGTTTCCGTCGATTCGTCGGCACCGCTCTGGAATGCCATGGAGGATGTTCAATCCGCCACTCCGGGCACCGAATCCTCGGTAGAGCTCCGTGCGCCGGGGCCGAAAAATGATATCCTCATCCGCGCAACCGGCGCTTACAACGGCTACACTGTCCGCTACGACGTCGGGGCCGTTGGTGAATCACCAGAGGTGCAAATCGATCTTCCCGGGCGTGTAATTGTGATCGAGATCGAATTCGGAGTCACGACGGCCGCGCAGATCGTCGCCGCGTTGAACGCCGTCGACAATATCGAGGCCGAGCTTCTGGTGGAGAGCGGCGATACGGGCATCCACGACGGCAGCGGTAAGGTCAATGTTGGACCGGGCCGGGCGGGCGGCGTGCCTTCCATCGCGCTGAACGGTTATTCGAATCCGCGCAGCCTCTTTATCCTCGGCGGAACGATTCATTTCGTGGCCGACGCGCCGGGAGGCACGAAGATCTGGAAGTTGAACGGTTTATCCGCCGCCGATACCGGAATAGCGTTGGAGGACGCGAGCCTCTTCTCGGTGGCCGAAGATCGCATTTTCTACATCAGCGCCTCGCATCGTCACCTCGGTTCTTACGCGAACGGAGTCGACTCCACACTTGATGAAACGGTGATCGACGCGATTCTCGCGGTGGATGGCGACCGAGTCGTAGTTCGCACTGCCACCGGATCGATCCGGATGTTGGACGTCAGCGGCGATGTGACCGTTATCGGGCGGAAGTTGCCATGGGGCGCGATGGGTGAATCCATCGCTCATAATGGAGGTTTGGTGGCCATTGAGCGCGGCGAGATTTCCGACATCCTCTGGCGCATCGACGAAAATGGAGCGACCAAGCTGCTCGAATCGGGAGTGGGCAACCGTTTAGGACAACTCTTCTCGGCCGGACCGGGAAATCCGCTCTTCTATGTGGAGTCAGCGATCGGTGCCCAGATCGTTCCGACTCTTTACGCACTCGGCAACGCCGCCGGTTCGACACCGTCGCTTGTCCGGCCAGGTGCGGGAGGCGATCGTTTCGAGTGGTTCACGGTAATTGGCGACGAACTCGCGTTCATCCATCGAGCCTCCGGTTCGGAGGGCCTTTACAAAACCTCGCTCGCTACACCCGGAACGGCGGATGCGGTGGCCAATCTCGCCGGAACGGCTTCGGATTTGACGGCTGTCGGCGGAACGCTCTACTTCCGCCTCGGCAACGCCCGCGGCACGGCGCTCTGGCAGAGCAATTTGACTCTCTCTGGCACCCAGCGCCTGATGCGCGACGGATCGCCGGTCTCGGATCCAGTGGCCCTCGCGGGGCTGAACGGCCGCCTTTATTTCGCGGCCAGCCTGGATGGTGTCGCGGGTGCCTTCTGGCGTGTCGATGACGATTCGCTCGATCCCGTGGCCCGGCCGCTGGTGGAATTCGTGGACGCGAGCGTTCCGGCCCTGAAGGTTTCGATCCTGCATGGCGCGGGCGACGGTGTGGTGAACGCGGCGGATGCTGGCCGCGACTCGACACTCGTCCTCAACACCGTGAAGAACGACAACTACACCGAGGTGGACGTCACGGAATTGATCCGCTCGTTGCTCGAATCTGGCATCATGCGCGCCACCTTCCGTTTGGAACTGCCGGATAGCGTGACGACGTCGCTGGCCGAACCGGTGAAGCTCGCGCACGCTTACAACGGAACCTCCCTCCACGTCGTTACCGGCGAAAGCGATGTGGTGACCGGCTCGCTCTACTCGGTCGACGGCCGCTTGATCCAGTCCGGCCAGCCGGTCATCGATCTGAGTCAACTTCCGGCGGGCACCTATTTCCTCCGCGTGAACGGCCCGACCGATGGCATTTCACTGGAAAACCGGGGCACGGTCGACGAACCGACCGATGGCGGCTCGATCGGCACGGCCAAGGACTACACCTATTATCTGACCGGCGGTGAACTCTGGCGGACGAACGGATCCTTAATCGCGCCTGTGCGCTTCTCGGACGGTTCGGCTGTTACCGGCGCGACGATGGTCGGCGGAAGCGGCGACAGTTTCTACTTCACCCTGAAGAACGCGGGAATCGTGTCGCTCTGGCAGATCACGGGGCAGTTCGCCGCGAAGGTTGCGGACCTTTCCGGAACCGTGGACGACGCGACCGGAGTGGGCGGGAAACTGATTTTCCGGGTTGGCGCTGTTCTCTACGCGGCCGATCCGGAAGGGATCGAGACGCTCGAAGATTTCGGAGGCACGGAGATCGGAGAACTTTCTTCCGCGGCGGGACGCGCCCTGTTCCTCGTCGATGGAAAATGGTTCGTTTCGGACGGTTCAGCGGCGGGGACGCGCGCTCTCGACGCGGTGAGCGCGGGCGAGCGGGATGCCGAATCGGTGGTGGCCATGAACGGCATGCTGTTCTACCTCGTCGAAAGCGGCGGGAAGTTGACTCTCTGGCGGGCCACGCCGGGCGAGGACGATGGATTTGGAGCCGAACCGCTGAAGGTCGCCGCTTTGTCGGCCGTCACCGGCGCGACCGGAACTCTCTTGGGTGTCGCGAACGGGCGTCTAATCTTTACTGTTACGACCGCCGCGGGCGTTCAACTTTGGAGCAGCAACGGCCTTGGGGATCCGGTTCTGAACCTGGGTGGCGGTCAAACAGGTGGAACGGAGAAGGTGGCGGATCTCGGCGGGGCCGCACGTTTCGTCGATACGCGCGACGGCCGCCTCTTCTTCACCGTGACGACGGTCGACGGCATGGCTCTGTGGTCAACCCGCGGAACGTCGGATTCCACCAGAATGGAAGTCGCCTCGCTGCCGGGCCCGGTCGAAGGACACGCGGTATTGAACGGGGTAACCTACTTCATCGCCGGAGCGAGCAATAGTCGCATGCTCTGGAAAATGACGGATGATGGCGTGGAACTCGTCACGTTCCTCAACAGCGGCGCGGCGAATCTGACCGCGGCGGGCGGATACCTGGCGTTCAGCGCGATTTACAGCGGCGAACTCGGCAGCGGTCCTTCGCTCTGGGTGAGCGACGGCACGGCGGATGGCACGCGGATGGTGATCGATCTTTCGCCGGTGAATCCGGGGACGATCTCCGGCATCGCTCACACCGGCAACGGAATCGCCTTCATCGTCAAGAATGAGGATGCGATCGTGGAAGGGCTGATCGATTACAGCCTCTGGATTTCGAACGGATATCGCGACGGCACCTATCCGGTTCTGAGCGGCAATGCCGGCACCTTGCCGTTCGGCAGAGACGGCGGCACCGATCCGACCGCGCCGGAGTTCCTCCGCACGGTGGGCGAAGTTTCCTTCTACCATTTCGACGGACGGATCATCGCGACCGACGGCACGGTGAAGGGGACAAGAGTCATTGCCGGCAGCGACCTCGCTCCGATTACGCCGGCGGAGACGCTCGAAAGCAACGGACGTCTGGTCATCCGCACCGTTGAAGGTGGTCTCTGGATCAGCGAAGGGAATCTGGTCGGCCTGCCGTTCCAGATCGAAGTCAAAGCTCCGTTGCCCGGCATCATGCATCCGGGAAGCGACCGTGACATCATCAACGGCGGCGAAGGGGACGACATTCTGATCGGCAACGCGGACCACGACATGATCTTCGGCGGCGGCGGCACCAACTTCTTCGTTGCCGAAAACAAGGAGATCCGCGATCTGCAACCGCACGAAAACTACGTTCTTCCGCCGACGGCGGAGTTCAGCGTGCAGCAGCCGCGCCCGGCCGATGTCGAGGTCCACATTCCGGACCTTGCCCTGCGTGCCGGCATCGCCCGCGCCCTCGGCATCCCGGTCACACTCGGCTTCGACGGGAATCCGGTCATTCATGGCAAGATCATGGCGAGCGCGATGGCGACGCTGGTCGAATTGCAACTGAACAACCTTGGCATCCAGAGTGTCGTGGGCCTTCACTTCGCCCGCAACCTGAAGGTGCTCAACCTGAACGACAACCGGATCTCCGATCTCTCGATTCTGGTGCCGGCGACCGATCCGGTGACCGGCGCGCAGACGGGCTTGTCGAATCTCCGCGTTCTCAGCCTCGCGAACAACGGAATGGGAGTGCTCAGTTTCGATGGCGAGGATGATTACGTCGACGTGGAGGCGGATATTTCGGAAATCCAAATGACGGTGACCTTCTGGTTCCGCACCGACGCGGCCGGCAAGGCGATGGGACTCTTCTCAATGGACAACGGCGTGCTCGGCTCGGGCGGCCTCGACCGGAGCATTTTCCTCACGGCGGACGGCAGAATCGGAGCTTTCCTCTACACCGGAGCCGGAAATTACGACACGATCCTCAGCAACGTGCTTAATCTCGCCGACGGCAAATGGCATCATGTCGCTTATGTCTTCGGCGCGGATGGAGCCGGAACGGCGCAGCGGGTCTATGTAGATGGCATGGAGGTAGCGCGGGGAACGGCCACTTCGTCGAGCCTCTCCATTCAGGACGGGCTCAACATCGGTTTCGCCCAGGATCAAAACGGCGATCCGGTCTTCTTCAAGGGCGAGATGGACGAGGTGCGTATCTGGGATACCGTCTTTAGTCAGGATCTGGTGCGGGCGGACATGGTGCAGCCGTATGCCGCTGAGCGCGTTTATCTCGTGGGTTACTGGAGCTTCGACGGCCCCCAGACCGGTTTCGTTACCGACCACTCGCTCTTTGGACGCAACGGCGTTCTCGGCGGAGGCAATGTCGAAATGGCGCCGACCCGCATCCGCATGTTGCCCGATCCGAATCTCCGGCCGGATCCGAATCTCGGCGACCTCGATTCGGCGGACACGCTCTTCCCGACGATCATCCGCGACTTGCAACGCTTGAACAAGCCCGGCCCGCTTGAGCGCCTCAACCTAGCGTTCACCTATGTCGATTTGCTCGATCCACTGAGCGCGCTGACGGAACTCCGTTACATCGACCTCACCGGCACGATCACTTCAGTGGAAAGCACGTTGGGCGAGATTGTGGACCACACCGATCCGGAAACTGGCGGTTCCACGCTTGTCGAGTTCAAGGACGGAACGCGCATCACGGTCGAGCAGGATGTGAGTCTCGTGCTGAGCGCCGGCACTTGGGCCTGGCGTCGCATCGAAGTCGGCGGCGGCACCGACGGGGACGAGCATTTCACACTCGAAATCGTGATTGTCGGAAACATGCATTTCCTCCGCGTAAGCGCGTTCGGCATCACTGAAGATTTCGACATCACGGAGTATTACAATTCCACGACGGATTCTTACGATATGCAGGTCGTGTTCGACGGCGGCTACGGCGACGACTCGCTGACGATTATCGGCGAACTTCCGATGACCGTTTACGCGGCTGGCGGCGAGGGCGACGATCTGCTGATGGGCGGCAGCCATCAGAGCTTCCTCTTCGGCGGCGAGGGCAACGACACCCTGATCGCGAATGGTGGCCAGACGGTGATGAGCGGCGGACGCGGCGACGATATTTATCGATTCTCCGGCGAGTGGGGGACGGCGATCGTCAACGAAAGCACGGACGCGGGCCGCGACACCCTCGATTTCTCCGATGTGACCGCCGACCTGGCGATCAACGTTCGCGGGATTTCGCAAACCGTCGACGGAAACAACACGGTGAACCATCTGATCAACACGGTGGAAAACTTCATCGGCGGTCAGGGCAACGACATGTTGAACCTGCACCGGGCGGAAGGCGGCACTGTCGAGTTGGGTGGAAGCTGGCTGCGTTGGGATGGCGTCACGATCACTCACTCGGACATCGAGGGAATCGATGTCAGCTTCATGAACGGTTCGCAGCAATTGACGGGCGTCATCCGCGTGCTGGAGGATCTCGATTACACCGGTCGCGATCTTCGCCTCGAAGCGCGTTCGATTGACATCCGGGCTTCCATCAAAGCCGGTGGACTTTCGCTCCGGTCGAACACTATTTTGGCCATCGATCAGAACCTGACGACGGAGAACGGTCTCGGGCGGTTGATCTTGCTCGACGCCGACCGGTTGCGGATCGAAGCCGCCAACGGGATTGGTGACATCGGGATGCCGCTCTTCATCCGGGCCGACGTTTTGGAAGCTCACACGCAAGGGGCCGCCGGTATTTACCTCGCGACGCTCGATGGCGTTCAGGTCGGCGATGTCTCCTTCGGAAACATCGGAGCCGGGACTTCGGGAATCACGACCGGCGCGGGAGGAAACATCAGTCTCACGACTCTCTCCGGAGTTCTCGAGGTGCTTGCGCCGATTCAGGCGACGGGAGGCCGGATCATCCTGACCAGCGAAGCGATCGATATCCAGGCGCGCATCGCCAGCGAGCGAAACGTCGGCGGGCAATTCTATCGCGGCAGCCTGGTGCTTCAACCGCTCTCGATCGCCACTGCGATCGGTGTGGCGACCGTGGACGGAACGCAGCCGTTCCACCTTTCGGGAGCCGAGATCGATCTGTTCTTGAGCGGATTTGCGCAGTCCGGCGGTGGCAGCTACATGGTGAACGGGAAACTGGTCCACAGCGTCGCCCACTACGGCATCACGATCGGTCGTGGCGACGGCCGCCACGAGATCACGCTCGGCGCTTACGATTACACGGAGTCGGTGGCGTTCCGCTCTCCGGCGCCGGGCGGCGGATTCAACGTGACTGGAGTCATTCGCCTGTTGCCATCGATGGTCGATGGAACGCTGGCGGAGCTGCAATTCCTGGGGTGGCTGCGATGATTATGCCAAAGAATTTCCCGGATCTTTCCGGACCAATGTCGGCAATAACGGAAGGTTTCTGTCAAACCGCCGTTATTTCCCGTATTCATACAAATTTTACTTGAATCCGGCGATTTTCCACCTTCTAACATTCCGTTGCTAATACTTTCCCCGATTTTCTCCGGGTACACCTGTCCTTCAATGTCCAATCTCTCCAAACAAACTTTCCGAGTGGAAGTTTTGGAATCCCGTATTTTGCTGTCCGCCACACCAGTGGACGGCGGAGCGGGAGGAGAGGACGCGTTCGCGCCCGAGATCGAAGAGGCGGCGATGCAGATCGAGGAACCGGCGGAGTATTGCGAAATCGCCGCCGACGAGCCGAAGGAGGACCTTTATTGCGGCGGGGCGGCCCTCGGTTTCGATACCGGGGATGATGTTCTCGGTCCGCAAGACGAG
>CAZJCL010000001.1:41197-43704 GCA_964544025.1 uncultured Opitutales bacterium
GCGGGTTCGCCCGACACGAATGGGATTTCAAACCAGACGCTTTACCTGAACGCCGGTTCTTCGGGAACAATTTATATTCAGGGAACGGTCGGAGTGGAAGGGGCGTTGAGAAAGATCGTCGTGGTGAACGCCAAGGAGGTGATATTCAACAGCGAAGTTCGTCTCACGGAATTCGTGCAATTGGCCGGAACCGGCAGCACCAGTTTTGGTAACGCAACGACCGGCGGCGATCTGGTTTTGGCCGAAGATCTGACGATCGAAACGCACAACAACGTTACCTTCAATGGCGCGCTTCGTTTAACGAACGGGGACGCGGACATCACGGTCGATCCCACCGCTCCTTCCGGAAAGATTTTGGCGAAGGGGGCGACGGTGCTTCAGAACGGAGATCTTCGGATTCACTCCGCGCGCGAAGTCGAGTTCCAGGGCAGCGTCAATGTCGCCGGGGATATCGTGCAAAGCGTCGGCATCACGACCACCGCGTTCAACTCCCTCGTTCGCGCGCATTCCATCGACCTGACTTCGAACCAGCGGATCCGGTTCGGAAACGGCGTTCAATTGCTGGAAGGCGACCTGACTCTCGTTTCGGACGAAATCGATTTCGAGGGAGGAGCGAACAGCGTGATCGGCGCGATGTTGCCGGACAATGGAAATCTGATTCCGGCGACCCATTTAACCATGCGTCCGACCTCGGCCGCGGTTTCCATCGACATCGGTTCACCGGTCGGCGGCGGCGGAGTTCTCGATCTTTCGAGCGGCGACGTGAACGCTTTGGCCGACGGTTTCGCATCGATCACCATCGGATATCCGGGCACGGCGTCCAATAACATCCGGATCGGCGCGGCGACTTTCAAGGATTCCGTTTCTATTTACGGCGGGCAAATCGCGGTCGTGGGAAATTTGACCGCTCACTCCTCGTTGCTGCTCGACGCCCGGACCAACGGGATCGAGATTCGCGCCAGTCAGGTGCGGGTGAACAACGAACAAGTGGGGAGTGTCTGGCAGTCGAGCGTGTTGACCTTGCTGGCGCGGCAGGGGAACATCGAGCTGCGCGACGGCGGCTCTCTTCTGATCCAGAATCAGGACAACGCAAATCCCGCCCAGGGATCCCGGATTTTCCTGACAGCGGAAAACGGTTCGATCATCAACCAGCTGGGTTCGTTCGGATTCGTCACAGGCCGGGATCTTACGATCAGCGCGTCCGGCTCCATTGATCTTTTCACTGCGGCGACGAATCTCACGGCCGAATCCACGGACTCCGGTTCGATCGCTTTGGATGAACTCGATGATCTGAACGTCGTTTCGCTCGTCAGCGCCAACGGACCGATCACTTTAACCACCGGCGGAAACACCACGCTGGCGCGGGTCGAATCCCAGACCGACATTCCCGGAAACGATATCGAAATCGTCGTCTACAACGGCGACGCGGCGGTGGGTGAAATTCTCGCGGGGCAAAACGGCGACATTCGGATCGAGGCTGAGGCCGGAAAGATCGTTTCGCTTCAGGGCGCTTCCGGGACCCATTTCGTGGCCAATACGCTGACGATGGAAGCGATCAACGGAATCGGCGAATCCGCCGAGCCGCTCCGGATCCTCGCCAACGAACTTCACGCCACGAATTTAACCAGCGGCCCGGTGACTCTCGTGCAGGGTAGTGGACGTTCCGCTTTCGCGGCCGAAATCGAGAACCGGGCCACGGGCGCGACCGGTCATGTGACTTTGACGGTGGAGCAGGGGACGGTGGAGATTCTCTCGGGCGGGGTTGTCAGCCAATCGGCGGCGGGCGTGCTGGTAACGGTTCCGGATTCGCTCATCATCGGGGGTCCGGTTTCCAGCGCGGGTGGTCCGGTGACGATCGTCGCCGTCTCCGATATCGAGTTTTCCACTGGGGCGGAACTTTCCAGCGAGGGAGGCGATGTCGTCATTTCCGGACAGGATGTCACGATGGCGTCCGACGCCGGGATTCTCTCTGGAGGAGGCTATATTTCCATCGTGAGCGACGGCTCGGTCCTTCTCGGTACGGTGGATGCGCGGCATCTGACGACGGTTGGAAATCAATCGACCTGGGGACGCGTCGCCATCCGAGCGACCGGTGCGATTCTGGATCATCCAGCGGATTCCAGTACCGATATTTTCGCTTCGACGTTAATTCTCGTCGCCGGAACCGGAATCGGTCAAACGCCCGGTGGTGCCGGGGAGGGAACCATCGAAATCGACGCCGCGACAGTCGCGGCCGTGACCGGCACAGGCTCTATCGTTTTGCATGACAGCGCCGGCGGTTTGACCGGTGGCGTGGCAGCCGGTTTTTCACCCATGGTCGCCGCGGCGGATGGGACGACCGCGGTTGGCGCTGCGGTCGACGGTCTCGCTTCGATCGTCAACCAGGGCGGCGGCGACATCGTTCTCAGCGCGACGGAGGCTCTCGTTCTTTCGTCGCAGGATCTGCAGGCCGACGCGGTTTCGGCCGCCGGTGCGGGACGCGTGGTTCTAGCCGGGGAAACGGTCTC
>CAZJCL010000001.1:43804-55723 GCA_964544025.1 uncultured Opitutales bacterium
CCGTTCCTGTTGGAGAACGATGGCAATCTGACCGTCGGGACCACCTCGGCCACCGCCGCGCTTTTCGACAGGTTTGTGGTTTCCTCGAATTTGGTCGCCGCCGAGCAGAGCGATTTGACGGTGGCGGGCGACGGGGACCTCGAACTGACGGTTGCCGGAGGGAACTTGATTTTGACGGGCGGCAACGACGCCAACGGCGCGAGCGTTCGTATGCTCGGGACCGGCAATCTCGTTCTTTCCGCGGAAGCGGTGAACGTGGAAGCGGATGTTTCGCTGGCGGGCGGCAACATCACTGTCACGGCGTCCGGCGATTTTGTTTTGGACACGGGCCGCTCCGTCGCGACCGAAGACTCCGGGTCGATTTCGGTGACGGCCGGCGCGGCGCTTGCGATGGGGGATTCCTCGCGGATTCAATCCGAAACGGGAACCATCGAACTGGAGGCGAACGGAAACATCTCCGTTTCCCAAGCGATCTCGGAAACCGGCGATATCACGTTGGTTTCGGCTACCGGATCGATCGTCGACGCGGATCACGCTTTGACACCGGTCGATTTGGTGACGGGCGGGCATTTGAGTTTGACTGCGGCGACCGGCATCGGCTTTGGCGGCGGGATTCGCGAAACGTTGGCCATCAAGGTGACTTCGCTCGACGCGGCTACCGGAACCGGCGGCATCTTTTTGACCTCGGCCGATTCTTTCACGACGACCGGATTGAGCACCGGTTCGGATGCCGCGCCGATCGTGCTTCAGTCGAGCGGAGATCTGACGATCACGGCGGGCGGAAACGGCGTCGCCATTTCCTCTGCTGGAAATCTGGCGCTGACGGCTTCGGGAAATCTTTCTCTCGCAGGCGGCGTCGCGCCGGTTGCCGGTTCGATCTCGCTCTCCGCCGGAGACGAATTGACGTTGCTCTCGGAGCTTCATTTGGAGGCGACCGGATCCATCGTTGCCGTGGCGCTCGGGGGAAGTTTGCTCCAGGAAGCGGGCGGCACGATCGTCTCGACCGGTGCCAGCATTTCGTTTTCCGCCCAGAGCGAAATCGGGTTGGCCAGCGTATCGGCGGATCAAAACGTCGCTCTGAAAGCGGCGAGCGTGAAAGATCTTTCAGCCGGGGTGGACCCGGTCATCACGGCCGCGGGATTGTTGCTGGACGGGGTTGGAAGTTTCGTCTCGGCGGATGCGCCGATGATGGTGGCGGTTGGTCGTCTGGCGGGTACAATCACCGGCGGAACGCTCGCGCTTGATAATATCGGGGATCTGGCCGTCGGTCCGGTTGCAGTGGATACATTGCCGGTGGATCCGGAATCCGGCGAGCTGTTGGCTTCGGTTCAACAGTCCGGAACGCGGTTGTCGATCGCTGGAGAGGGCGACGGACTTTTCCTTTATGTAATAGGAGATGCCCACGTGGAGGCGCTGGCGGGCGGAGCGATGATTCAGGTGGGGGAATCCGTGGCGGTTTTGGTGGAGTCGACGGGCGATCAGGTTTGGGACGGATATTTTGAATTGGCGGGCGGGATAAGCACGTTGCGGACGGGGGGCAATCTCCAGATGAGCGCCGAGGGAGTTTTCGCCACCGGCAATGGAAATCTCCATTTAGCGGTGGCCGGATCGTGGACACTTGGCGGGGAAGGAACGCTTAATCTCGGTGCCGGTTCGCTGGTCGCCCAAAGCGGCAGTTCGATCGCAGTCGACGGAGCGATCGTCACGGCCGGAAATGTTGCGCTCATCGCCGAAGGAACAATTTCGTCTACCGTCGCGGGCGGGCCGGTGAAGGTAACGGCGGACAGTTTGATCCTCAATTCCGGCCTCAGGATCGGAGCTTCCGACGAATCTTTCCGGATCGCGGTGGCGCGGATCAGTGCAAAGAGCGGTCCGCAGGGCATCCAGCTCCACAACACGGGCGATCTCCATGTCGCGAATCTCGCATTTTCGATTACGAGCGCGGCTCATGGCGGAACTTCCGATGTCGCGTTTTCCGGGCATCAAGGCGGCGTGGTTTCCTCGATGGCCGGCGGAATCAAGCTCGAGGTGGACGGGGATCTGACGGTCGACCTGATCGCCGCGACGATTGTCGCGTTCCCCGGAACAGGTTCGGCGATTTCCATTGTTGCGGATGAATCCGGCGAAGCTGGAAACGAGTTGAGCGTTTTCTTCGATTTTGAACCCGCCAGCGATGTCGTCGTGCCATCGGCGACATACAACGCCGAGAGACGTCAAATAACGGTTTTCGTTCGCAACGGAGAAGCGACGGTCGGGCAAGTGATCGAGGCGATCAACGGCGTTTCGGCCTTCCCGGGAACGGCGGTTCTTGCGACGGGGCGGCTCGATGGATCCGCGATTTTCACGGTCAATTTGACCGAAGAAACGGTGTTCGTCGCCAGCGGCGGATCGGAATCGGGTATCGTGGCGGGCGCGGCGACCAGTTTCAGCGGCGGGGAAGAACCGACTCCGGCGTCGGCGCACCTTACGCTCGTCGGCCGTCTTTACGGGTTGACCTTTACTTCGACCGTGCCCGGGGCGGACGCGAACGGCATCGTCGTTCGTTTGCTCGACGACGGTCCCGGCGGTCCGCGGCTCACGCCGGGAGCGAACGAGGCCCAAGTGGTCTGGGACGAAGTTTCCCGCCGCCTTGATCTTTTCGTCAATTTCGGAGTCACCACCAACGCGGTGTTACTGGCCGCGATCAACTCCGCACCGGTTCCGTTCGAGGCGTCGCTTTCCGGCTTCTTCACCGAAGCGGACCTGAACGACACGATCGGGGATCCGGCGGTGATTCTCCGGTCCAACCTGCACGCGGAGACCGCGCTGCGTCCGGTCGGGAATCACAACGATATCCGCGTGGTGGCGACCGCTCCCGGTATTCTTTACAACGGTGTGCGGATCGAGTTAATCGATGACGGTTCCGTCGCGACGAACGGAGTGCGGGCTTTGTTTGATTCCACGGCGAACGTGTTGAGCATTTTCGTTTCGAGTGCGGTGACGACGGCGAATCAGGTGATCGCCGCGATCAACGCGGAGGGAACTTTCGCCGCGAGCCTGCTTCCGGAAGGAGCATCGAACAACGGTTCCGGCGCGGTGCAGGCGACCCGATTTGTAAGCAGCGGCGGTGCGGTGGGGCAGGAGGCGAAGGCGGTCGTTTCGCGGACCGGTCCGGAAAAAGATTTCGTTCTGACCGCGAAGGCAACCGGCGCGGATTACAACGGGATCCGGATTTCGTTTGTCAACGATCCGGAGCTTCCGGCCTCGACGGCGCTCGCGACTTATAACGCGGGGCAAAAGACTTTGGTCATTACGGTGAATTCGATGTTCACGTCGGCCGCCCTCGTGGTGAACGCGATCAATAGCGGCCCGGGCGCGGCTTCAATTCCATTTATCGCGAGTCTTGCCACCGGCACCAGCGGACTCGGCCCGATTTCGATTTGGACTTCCGAACTCACCTCCGGCGGTGTCTCCGGTCCGGCGAAAGGGACTTTTACGGCAGCGGGCGACGAGAACGATTTCATTATCGTGGCGGAAACGGAATCGGTGGCGCTTCAGGATATTCCCGTTTTCCTTTACGACGACGGCACGATCACCAACGGTTCCGCCACCGCCTTCTACGATTCCGCTAACCGGCGTCTGGTTTTGAATGTTCAGAGCGGGGTGACAACCGCGGCCACGCTGATTGAGGCGATTAATTCGGGTTCGCATAGCGGGAATATTCCGTTTACCGCAAGCCTTGCTCCTGGGAACGACGGGTCCGGCGTTTTCAATGTGGTTCCGCAGGAGTTTTTCGCCGGAACGGATCCGGTGCCGGCCACCGCCACGACGGAATTGCCGAACGGCGTTGTCGTGGTGTTGGGAGCCGAGGTTGGCGGCACTGGCAGCAACGGGATCAAGGTCAGCTTCGCGATCGACACCAGCCTTCCTTCCGGAACCGCGAGTGCGTCGTTCTTTCAGGTTTCGGGTTATCATCTCCTGCAATTGCGCGGAGCCAGCGCGGCCACCACTGTTGCCGAACTCGCCGCCGCCCTGGCGGACGCCGGTTTGCCGTTCGTTGTTACGAATTTGGCGGACGTTGGAGATTTGACGATCGGAGAGTTGGCGCGCGTGACGGCTGGAACTTCCGAAGGGCAAATCGATCTCGCCGTAGCGGGCGACATCCTTCTGATAGGCGGCATTCGTTCGGAAAGCGGCGGTTTGGCGCTGACGACGACGAATGGAGGAAATCTTTTGTTTGCCGGTCCGGCCAGCGGAATCGAAACCGTGACTTCCGGAGAATTGTCCGTGGCCGGCTCGCTGGTGAACAGCGGTTCGCTTTTGGCAACAACCATTTCGGTTCTGGGCGCCGACGGTCTGTCGATTCACACCGGGAGCCAGAGCATCGCATCGACTCGCGACGTGACGATTTCGAGCGGCGGCGATCTGTCCATCACGGGCGCGGGTCTCTCCGCCGCGATCGGCGAGCCCGTGGTTCTGCCCGACGAAACCGTGGTGGAAACGCCGGTCGATGTTTCCCTGATAGCGAAGGGCGATATGCGGGTGGAGGCGTCGATCTTGCTGGCGTTCGGAACGCTTACGATTACGGCGGATCAGTCCATCGAAATTACGGAATCGCTGACCGCACCGGCGATCGTGGTCGCCGCCGGCACGACGCTCGGTTTGCGTTCGGTCATCTCCGGCGGATCCATTGCCATCGAGAGCGCGGGCGGCATCGAACAATCCGGAACTCTCCAAGCGAGCGGCGCGTCCGCGATCACGGTGATTTCTTTGAACGGTTCGATTTGGATGTTCGACGGCGCTGTTACTTCGAGCGATAGCGGAACGATCGCATACACCGCCGCCGGGGACATTGGAGTGACGGTTCTTTCGTCCAATTCGGGCGCGATTTCGATCACGTCCGGCGGTTCCGTCGTGGACATGACCGAGACCGAATCGGCGAATGTAGCGACGACGGGCACGGTCACCATCGAGGCGCAAACCGGCATCGGCCAAGTGGGGATCGGCGATATCAATACGAACGCCGGCAATCTGATTCTCCGCAATCTTGGCGAAAGCGGAGACATTGTCGTCACGGAAACGGCCGATGGCGGGACGCTGCGTCTCCTGTCGCTCACAAACGCCGCTGTCGGAGGCTGGTCGGTTTTGACGGCGCTGGGCGGTCCGGTTCAGATCGCGGGTCCGGCCGTTCATTCGAGCGATGGCGCATTTGTGGTAGTTGCGGAAACCGATGTTCAGGTTCACGCACCGATCCAGTTGGCCGGCGGACTTCTGAGTTTGTGGACTGGAGGATCGGTTTTTGTGGATTCCAACATCCAGTCGGGCGGAGGAGATGTTTCGATCACGGCGGTTGCCGGCGCGGTTGTGATGCTCCCGGGCGTGTCGATCGACGCGGAAGGCGGCAATGTGCTCGTTTCCTCGCAAGGCAATATCGGACTCGGATTGATTCGAACCGATGGCGGTTCCGTTCGCTTGATCTCGGCGGCGGGATCGATTCTCCGGTCGCAAGCTGGAACGTCGGCGAATTTGGTGGCGGAAAACCTGCACTTGCGGGCGGCTGGCGCTATCGGATCGTTCGCTTCCGCTTCCAATGCGCTCGTCGTCGATGTGACGCGACTCGCCGCGACAGCGTCCGACGGACCGGTCGCGATCTCCGCCCGGAGTTCCGTCTTGGTCGAGACTTCCACTTTCCGTGCCTTCGTGGCGAATCCGGACCGCTCGGAGACGGAAGTTTCCGCAACCGAAGGAGGACTGTTCTCGCCGAACGGATCGATCGTTTTGACGGTGGCGGGGGCGTTGAGCGTGCAGGCGGTGGCCGGTGGAGGCGTCTCGATTTCGTCCAAGGGAAATCTTCGGCTCGCCAGCACGGGCAGCCTGACGATCGTCGGCGACGTGGAAACGACGGGGACCGGAAGCATGCATCTCGTCAGCGAAGGGGGAATGACTCTGGCGGGTTCGCTGATCACGAACGGTTCCAGCGTGCTCCTTGAGGTTTCGGACATGTTGTCCCAAACTTCGCCCTCGACGATCACCACGAATGGCGGAAACGCGATTATCGTCACGGGCGGGGCCGCGCTGCTCAATGGGATCAACACTGGCGATGGCAATGTGGCAATTACGGCGGGCGGAGCGATTAGCCAGCAGAATAGCGGGATCGCGATGATTCAAGGAAACGCAGTCCGGTTGTCGGGTGGCTCATCCATCGGAACGGCCGCGAGTTCGCTCCGGGTGGATGCGAACCGGCTTTCGGTCCATGCGAGCGGAACCATCCAACTCTCCGCGTTGAGCGATATCGAAATTGACACCGTTTCCGTTTCCGCGTCGACCGTGTCCGTTCTTGGCGTAAGCGGTACCCGCACGGAAGCCGCCCTGGCCGATATCGTTTCCACCGAAGGCAACATTTTGTTCACGGTCGATGGAGATCTCGTTTTGCGGGATGGCGATGGAGACGCCTTGGCGATTGTCGCGAATCTTTCGGGACATGTATTTATCGCGGCCAACACCTTGCGGGCGGAGGCGGACATCGCGGCGAGTGGGGGGCACATCACTATCGAAACGGCTGGCGACGCGATTTGGACGGTGAAGCCGGAAACCGCCCCCGGCGCGGCCGATGGTTTCGCGGCGACGGTTCGCACCGACTCCGGTTCGATTCACATCACCAGCGGCGGTAACATCACGATGCAAGACGGGGCGTTTTTCCGCTCGCTTTCGGGGAATGTTCGGGTGGCTGCGACCGGTTCGATTACCGTTGGCGGCATTCACGCCGCAGCAGGACTCGTTTCCCTTCAAGCCGGGACGTCGATTGTCGACGGCGGGGATACAACCGTCGACGTGATCGCCGACCGGCTTCACGTCATCGCGGAATCGGGTTTCGGGACTCTTGGTGCCTCGATTTACAATTCGATCGAGACGGAAGTGAACCGGCTGGCCGGAAGAGTCGCGACAGGATCGTTTGCGATCGCTGAGAAGGACGGTCTCGAAATCGGATCCGTTTCCGGAACGGTCTCCAAAGTAAACGTCTCCGGCATCGTCAGCGAGACGCCGGTGGCCGATATTTTCGGAGTCGAGTCGCTCGGAGGCGGATCGATATCCATTCGGAACAGCGGAAACCTCGTCCTGTTGTCGAACGGTGATCCTGCCGATGGGATTTCCGCGGTTCGCACGAACGGAGGCGATATCCATGTTCACGCCCAAGGCGCCAGCGGAACGTTGGCTGTGAATGACTCTGTCCAGGCGAACGGGGGTCACATCACCCTCCGCGCCCAGAGCAACCTTTCGCTTGGGGAAAATGTGACGGTTTCGACGATCGGCGGAGGCACGCTTTTGATCGAATCCAACGCGGGAACGATCGTTCAAGGAGCGGGAGGACTTTTGCAAAGCGCGGCGGGCGATATTTTCGTAACAGCTTCCGGCGCGGTCCGTCTTGCGCGGGTGCAGTCGGCGGGAACGGTGGCGGTCACATCCGCCAGCGGTTCGATTCTCGATAATGATCCGGCGGAGGTGAATATCGCGGCCAATGCTTCCCGCCTGCGCGCCGGGCTCGCGATCGGGGAGGCGGAGAAACCGCTTTTCCTAGCGGTGGAAACGCTTTCTGCGCTGGCTTCCAACGGCGGAATTTTCCTTCTAGAAAGCAACGGGGTCGCGGTCGGAGAAGTTTCGGCCGAAGTCTCGCGAGTGCGCGCCGACGGAACGCTGGAGTCGACGCCGATCGCCAGCCAATCCGATCTGACGACGGCGGCGGGCAACGGACCTATCGTTTTGCGCACGCTCTCCGGCGATCTGACGATTACGGACGGGGCGAACGCGAATCTGCGGGGCGTTTCCGCTCACGGGTCGGGCAACATCCTGCTGATGGCGGGCGGTTCCTCGAATCTTGTCATTGCGTCAGGAATCGCGACAACGAGCGGACATATTTCTTTGCGCTCCGGCGGCGGAATTTCGGTGGCCGAGGGATCGAGCGTGACGACGGGTTTTGCGGGTGGAATCGATGTGGACGCGGCGGGAGGCGAATTCGACGCTGCGATCAATTCCCGCTTTGTCGCGCAGAACGGCGGCATCCGGCTTTCGGCGCAAGACGATTTGATTCTGGGCGGACTGACCACCGCCGGAAACGCGAGTTTGCTCAGCGTCGCCGGATCGATTTTGACGGCGGGATCGACGGCTTGGACGGAAGACCTAATCGCGACGCAGCTTCGTCTTTCGGCGGCGCTCGGGATCGGAGTTTTGGGAGCGGGCGTGGCGGAGCCGATCCGGACCCGCGTGGCGCGACTCGCCGCGGTTGCTGGCGGGGATATTAACCTTTTAAATTCGACCAGCTTAACGGTGAATTCGGTCAGCGTCTCCGTGCAGCGGGTCGGTGCGAACGCTTTGGCTAGCGCGATCGTGGATGTGAATTTGTCCGACATCACGACCACCGGCGGCGACGGCAGCATCGTTCTCCGGACGATTGACGGATCAATAACGTTCACAGACGGCGGGGATGGCGACGGAGTGGCGGTTTCCGCGAGCGGAGCCGGGAACATTCTTTTGGAGGCGCGGGGCGCGGATCGGGATATCGCGTTCAACGCCAGCGTTGTCAGCGGCGATGGCCATATTTCCGCCATCGCGGAGCGCACGATGACCCTCGCCGCAAACGTGGACATAGTCACCGGAGGCGCGGGAAGCATTTATCTGGCGGCGAACGGCGGAACCTTCACCGCGAACGACGCGAGCCGGGTCATCGCGGCCAACGGAAACATCCACGCGTCCGCGCAGGGGAATTTGACGGTCGGCGGATTCACGACGGGCGGCGATGTTTCTCTCGTCTCGGTTGCCGGTTCGATTCTCGACGGAGGAGATACCGGCGGAGTCGATGTGAAGGCCAACCGCTTGCGGATGTCGGCCGGAGGCAGCATCGGATGGGGAGACGCGATCGATGCTCTTGAAACAGAGGTTTCGATCCTCGCGGCGCGCAGCGCGACCGGTCATATCGCGATCACCGAGGCCGATGGTTTCACGATCGGAAGCATCGCGTCGGTCGCGGTAAGCCGCGTGTTGAACGATGGCGGGATTGAAGCGTTTTCGCCGGTGGCTTTGAGCGGCGTGGAGGCGGCGGGGACGGTTTCGAACGTCATTCTTCGCACGCGGGCCGGAAACATTGTTGTCGATAACGGCGTCCGGTCGCTCGGCACGGGAGACATCCTTCTTTCCGGCGAGGCGGGTATCAGCGACCTGATTCTGAACGCTCCGATTTCCTCCCAAGGCGGCCATATCACGGTTGTCACCGGCCGCAATGTGTCGGTGACGGGATCGGCAACCGTCGGCACCACCGCGAACGGAACCGTATTTATCCAAGGGACGGGCGGATCGGTGACGGTCGCGCCGACGGCCTCCGTTGTTACGGTTTCCGGCGGGATTCGTGTTTTCGCGCAGAATAACATCGTTCTAGGCCGGTTGCAGAGTGCGAGCGGCTTTGTGAGCCTCATCGCGGAACTTGGGTCGGTTCTCAACGGCGGAAGCGGCGGGGCGGTAAACGTCGCCGCGTCCCGTCTCGCGGTGCGCGCTTTCCAATCCGTCGGAACGCTCGGAACCGGGGCCACGCCGCTGACCGTGCAGGTCGAGCGGGTGGCGGTCGAAAGCGGAGCGGGCGGAATCAATCTTCTCGCCGGCAACGGGTTGCGGGTGGACAGCGTGTCGGTGAGCGTGCAACGGGTTTTGACGAATGCGATCCGGCAGACCGTCACGGATGCCGCTTTGAGCAACCTCACCACGACGGGCGGCGACGGCAGCATTGTAACGACGGTTTCCTCCGGCAATCTGGTCCTGGCGGCGAACGCGCAGGGCGTTTCCGTCAGCGCCCATGGCACCGGCAACGTGCTTCTCGACGCTTCCGCGACGAACGGAAATCTCGAATTGTTGGGGAGCGCGGTTTCCGGTTCCGGTCATATTTCGCTCAAGGCCGGCAACTCAATTTTCCTCCGTAATGGCGTGGAGGCGCGGACGGGCGGTTCCGGTTCTCACTATATCCGGGCGGGCGCGGGTTCGTTCGAGGCGCACGACAATTCTCGTATCTTGGCGGCGAGCGGCGATGTGGTCGTGAGTGCGGCCCAAACCGTTATTGTGGGCGGGATTACGACCAACGGTCGCGTGGCGATCGAGTCGTTGAACAATTCCATTTTGGACGCGGGCTCCGGTTTCGGAGGCGCGGACATCGTCGCCCAATCGGTTCAGTTGCGGGCGGCGGGCGGAATCGGCGTTCTCGGTGTTTCGCCGGATCCTCTGGAAATCTCCGTGCAGACGGTTTCGGCGGTGGCGGCCAATGGACCGGTCGCGCTTCTCCAGTCGGGGAGCGTCACTGTCGGCGCGGCGGGTGCGGGAGTTTTCGAAGTTCTCGCCACGGGGGGCACGACGGCCCGCAATGTCGCCGAGCAACGGACGTTGACGGCGACGAATGGAAGCATCGTTTTGCAAACGGTCGCCGGTTCGATCACGGTCGAAGCGGGTGCGGGCGCGGCGGCCGGAGTTTCGGCGACGGGGGCGGGGAACATTCTTCTCGACGCGAAGGGAACGGAAAGCGATGTGGTTCTCAACGGACGCGTCCTTTCGGGAAGTGGAAACATCACGATTTTGGCGGTGCGCTCCATTGCGGTTGCCGCCGCGGCTTCCATTCAGACCGGGGCATCCGGATCGATCGATATGGAAGCGACGGGCGGTTCGGTGACGATGGCCAACGGTTCGCGTTTTATCGGCACAAACGGAAACGTGCGGGTTTTCGCCCAGACCGATGTTTTGCTCGGCGGTATCTCGACGGGAGGCAACGTTTCGATCATCGCGACCGCCGGTTCGATTTTGGACAACGGCGACACCCACGTCGATGTGATCGCATCGGGTCTCCGTATGGTCGCGGGAGACGGAATCGGTACGCTGGGAGCTGGCGCGAACGCCATCGAAACGCGGATTTCTACGGTTTCGGGCCGCGCGAATGGTGGCGGAATCAATATTTTGGACACAAATACGGGCGACGATCTTGCCCTCGTTGTCGGAAGTGTCGCGGTGACGGTGCAGCGGGTCGGTGCCGGGGCGCTTGTCACGGCCGTGGCGGACGCGTCGCAATCCGATTTGCGGACGACCGGCGGAAACGGATCGATCGTGCTGCGAGCGGGGAATGGAAATATCGTCCTGAGTCGCGGCACCACGCCGAACAACAGCATCGCGATTTCCGCGCATGGATCCGGAAACGTTCTGGTGCAGACGCTGAACGCCTTGCGCTGGATCGATGTGCACGGAAACGTGGTTTCCGGATCCGGCAACATCAGTTTGCGGGCGGGACTCCAGGTGGATGTGGGGGATATCGACAGCGCTTTGCACGCGACGGTGCAAACGGGTGGCGGCGGAACGATCGATATCGAAGCCATCTGGGAAGGCATCTCGATGTCGAGCGGCAGTCGCGTGACGGCCAACAGCGGCGACATTCGTCTCCATGCCCGGAGCCACTTGGTTCTCGGCGGCATTTCCACTTTCGGCAACGTTTCCCTTACTTCGCTGGAAGCCTCGATTCTCGACGGCGGCTCGACCGCGCCGAACGTGCAGGCTTCCGGTCTGCGCCTGGTGGCGGCGGAGCGGGTGGGGCGGCTCGTGCCGGAGACGCCGGGTGATTCGCCGGCACCGATCCGGACGACGGTTTCGACGATTTCGGCCCGGGTTTTCGACGGTAATATCAATATCTTGAACAGCTCATCGATCAGCGTGGGCGATGTTGGCGCGACCGTGAACCGGGTGGGAACCGCCGCCGACAGTTCCGCGGTGACCGACGCGATCCAGGCGGATCTCCGCACGGACGGAGGAAACGGTTCGGTGGTTTTGCGGACGACGGCGGGCAACATCGTCTTGAACGACGGCTCGGTTTTGGCCGATGGATCGGCGGGAACGGACAACACCGCGGTTTCGGTTCATGGAACTGGA
>CAZJCL010000001.1:55823-95322 GCA_964544025.1 uncultured Opitutales bacterium
CCGGATCGATCCTCGACAGCGGCGACGCGGGCGGGTTGGAGGATGTGATCGCGGCGCAACTTCGCATGGTGGCGGGAACCGGAATCGGGGCGGTCAACAACCCGATCGAAACCTTGGTGGAAACCGTTTCGGCGCGGGCGGCGGGCGGCGGAATTTATTTGGCGGAATCGGACGATCTGACGGTCGGAGCCGTCGGTGTCGAGGTGTGGCGTTTCCTGCCGGATAGCACCACCATCGCTGTTACGGATGCGGCGCAGAGCGATCTTCGCATCACGGGAGGTGACGGCTCCATCGCGGTTTCGGCGGGCGGAAACGTGACGTCGGACGATGGCGACAGCGACGGATTTGCGATTCAGGCTCCGGGAAGCGGCGCGGTTTCCGTGGTCACGTTGAATGGCGGCGATCTGACGTTGAACGCGGCGGTCGATGCCGGAACCGGGAATGCGATTTTCGTTTCCGATGGGGATTTCGCGCTGAATGACACGACGATCGCGGCGGGCGGAACTTTGACGATCGATGTCGCGGGGAATGCCGTAATCGCCGGAGATGCGACCTTGGGCGGAACGAGCGCGGTTGATGTGGCGGGCAATTTTGAGATGGAAGGAACGTTTGCCGGCGGCGGCGATTCCGTTTTCACGATTGGCGACGACGCGACTGTCATCGGAACCGTGGCGGTGGTCGGGAATCTCGAAATGGAGAGCGGCGGATTTATCGCTCTGGCGGGCGATTTCTCCAGCACCGGCAACAGCGATTTCGTTTCCGCGACGAGTTTCGAGTTGGGTGGTGCGCTGACCGTCGGAGGAGCTTTGGCCATCGACTCCGGAGCTTCGACGAGTTTGAACGGGGATGTCGCGGTGATCGGGGCAAGCGATATCACGAGTGCCGGGCGTCTCGATATCCACGGAACGTTCGCGAGCGGAAGCGCCGTGATCGCGGTTGGCGGCGAAACCTTTGTCGATGCCGAGGTGACGATACTCGGGAATCTCGCGATCGATGGCGATGGTTCCATCGAACTGCGCGACAATTTCGACGTGGGAGGGAACGCGACCATTACGGGCGGCGCGGCTGTCTCGGTTTTCGGCGTTCTGGGGGCGGGGCAGAATTTGGCGGTCGATGCCGCCGGTGCGATTGTTCTCGATGGGACTTTCGCGGCGGACAGCGCGGCTTCGTTCAAGACCGATGCGGGATTCGATTTTGAAGGGAGAATCACGACCGGCGGGCCGCTGACGATCGACGCGGCGACGGCGGTTGTGATGACCGGAACCGTCGAAGCGGGCGGCGAGGCGATGATCGCGGCGGGCGGCGGTGTTTCTCTCGATGGAGATTTGGTTGCGGGCGGAGATACCTCGGTCGCTTCGGACGGGGCGATTACGGTCGATGGTTCGATGGAGGTTGCGGGCGATTTGGCGTTCAACGGCGTCGGGACGGTCGATTTGGGCGACGATATCCAGGCGTCCGGCAATATCGTCATCGACACTTCGGGAGCGGTTATTTTGGCCGGAATGATCGTATCCGGCGCCGATACGACGGTGGCCGCGCTGCGTTTCTCGTTGACCGGCGCGCTGACTGCGGGAGGCGCTTTGGAGGTGGAAACGGTGGAGGAGGCGACTTTTGCGGGGACGGTGTCGGTGGTTGGGAACCACACGCTTTCGGTGGGCGGCGACTTGGTTATTGGCGGAATTCTCACGGTCGGCGGCGACGCGATCTGGACCGTCGGCGGCACGACCGGGGTGAACGCCGAGGTCTCGATTTCGGGGGATCTCGATTTGGACGGAACGGGGGCTATCGATTTGCGTCACGATTTCGAAATCGGGGAGAACGTCTCGATTTCCGGTGGCGACGCGGTGACGGTGGATGGAGTTTTCTTCGCGGGCGGCGATCTCGAAACCGCGGCGGCGGGCGCGCTTGTTTGGAGCGGTCAGTCGACGGTTTCCGGCGAGAGCGTGTTGCAATCCGACACCTCGATTTCCCTGACGGGCGATTTCACGGTGGGCGGCGGCGCGTCGGTTTCGTCGATCGGGTTCGTGGCCATCGACGGAACGGTGGAGGTCGCCGGAGCGAGCGTTTTCAATGTTGGCGACGATTTGTCGATCACCGGCGCTTACGAATCGGGCGGTGCCACGATCGCGGTGAATGGTGCGACGACGCTGGATGGAGTTTTGACGGTTTCGGGCGGGCTTTCGATCAACGGCGCGGAGGCGATCGTTCTGGGCGACGAAATTACGGTGACGGGCGATGTCGCGATTTCTGGTGGCGGGACGGTCTCGGTGTCCGGAGATGTTTTCGTGTCGGGCGAATTTACGATGGACGCGTCCGACGCGGCGACATTGACGGGGGATTTCGCGGTGGGCGGGAACATTGATTGGACGGTTGGCGGGGATCTGGTTTTCGACGGAACGCTGGACGCGGAAGCAACGCTGACGTTTGGCGCGTTCGGGAACGCGGAGTTGAGCGGCACGATTTCGGTGGAAGGAATTGTGACCGGAACGGCGAACGGGAATTTGTCGGTGGCCGGAAGTTTTGCCGGGGAGGCCGATGCTTCTTTCGGAGCGGGAGGAAGCGCGACGTTCGATGGAACATTTGTATTTGCCGGCGACGTTCAGGTGGATGGAGAGGGAACGATCGAGCTGAGCGACGCGGTTCATGCGGGAGGAAGTCTTACGATCACCGGAAACGATGCGGTCGTTTTGAGCGGGGATATCGCAACGGGCGGGGAATTTATCGTTCGCGCGGCGGGCGAGATCCGGATGGATGGATTGTTCGAGAGCGGGTCGGATGTTGTTTGGGAGACGGGCGAGGGAATCGTTTTCGACGGAACGTTGGCTGTTTTGAACGGTGACTTCGCGGCGGAAGCGGTCTTGGGAATGACTTTTGCGGGAACGGCGACGGTGTCGGGTTCGAGTGCGGTGTCGGTGGGCGGTGATCTGGATATTGTTGGGGATGTTACCGGCGGAAGCATGGATTTACGTTCCGGCGGCGCAATGACGATCGCGGCGGCGATGACGATCACCGGAAATCTCGCGATCCATTCTGTGGGGGCGCTCTCGGTGGGTCATACGATTTCGGTTTCGCAGGCGTTTTCGGCTACCGGCGAGTCGGATGTGACGATCGGTAACACGGGGAACGAGATCGAGGTGGGGAACGGGTTTACCGTTGTCGCGGATGAGGCGGTTTCCGTGAGTGGACAGATCGAGATCGGCGAGGATGGAGTTTTCGAGGCGGGAACGGATTTGGCGTTGACCGGAACCGTTTCCACTGGCGGCGTGATTCAGGTTTCCGCCGGGGGAGCGGTCAATGTCGCGGGAACTGTTGCGATCGGCGGTCTTGCGAACGTCGCGGCTGGCGGAGATTTGACGATGGCCGGGAGTTATACGGTCGCGGGCGGCATTGCCTTGACGGCGGGCGGATCCGCGACGGTGGACGCCACCATCGCGGCTGGCGGAAATCTTGCGATTACCGGGACCGGTGCCATCGATTTGCGGGAAGATATTTTCGCGGCGGGCAACGTGGAGATCGATGGTTCTGATACGGTGGCGGTCACGGGCCGGCTGGAGGCGGGGAACGATTTGGCGATCACGTCGAGAGGAAAAACCGTTCTTGCGGCAACGATTGTTAGCGGCGGGGACAGCGCGTTCGCGGCGGATGCCGGTTTCGCGCTGGTTGGTTCTCTCACGGTTGGCGGTGCGCTTACGGTCGAATCGGGCGAGGCGATCGCGCTGACCGGTCCGGTTGTCGTTGAAGGCTCCGCAACTTTCGGGTCGGTTGGCGACCTCCTCCTCGCGGGGACTTTTGAATCCGGGGAGAATATGTCCTGGAGCGCGGGAGGTTTGACGGAATTGGCTGGCGACGTGTTCGTTGCCGGCACGCTCGCAATCGTCGGGGTTGGGGCGATCGATCTGGGCGACCAGATCGAGGTGGGAGGCGCGGTTTCCATCACCGGTGGCGATGCTTTGACGGTTTCGGGAACGTTGACGGCGGGCGAGGAAATCTCGGTGCTGGTGGAAGGCGCGATTGATTTGGATGGCGACGTTATCAGTGGAGGCGACGCCGATTTCGCGACGGACGCCGGATTCGGGATGGACGGGACGTTGACCGTGGCCGGAAATCTGGAAATCGCAGCCGGCACCGATGCGAGTGTTTCGGGCGATGTGGATGTGAGCGATTCGAGCGCGGTAACGGCGGGCGGATCGATTTCAGTCGAAGGTCTTTACGCGGCGGGAAATTCGAGTTTCGACGCGGGAGGAGATTTGTCGGTCGATGCGACCGTGGTTGTTTCCGGGAATCTGTTGGTCGAGGCGGTGGGAGCGATAGGTTTGGGCGACGATGTCGAAGTGACGCAATCGGTGACGATTACCGGGGGCGCGGTTTCTCTGACCGGAGCGTGGACGGTGGGGACCGGGTTGACGATTGGCGGGGCCGGTTCGCTTTCGTTGGACGGAGAATTTTTGATTGGCGGGAATGTGTCGCTGAACGGCGGGCAAGGAGTCGCGATTTCGGGGACGATGACCACCGGAAGTTTGACGATCGACGCGGATGCGGACGTGGAGTTGACGGGGAATATTTGGGTTATCGGGTCGAGCGGAATTGTTTCCGGCGGGGATTTGACGATCGGCGGGACGTTTACGAGCGGCATCGCGACTTTCGCGGTAACCGGGTCGACGAACATTGCGGCCGATGTTTCCGTGATCGGCGATTTGACGATTTCCGGTATTGGACGAATCGAGTTGGGCGACGAGGTCGAGATTCGCGGTGATTTGGCGGTGACCGGCGAAAGCGCGGTGGAGATTTTGGGGACGGTTGATGTTGATGGAGCCTTTACGATTTCGGCGGCCGGGATGCTGGGTGTCGATGCCGCGGTTGCGGCGGACGGGGACATCGGTTTGACGACGGGAGCGAGTTTGGTTTTTGCCGGATCTTTGACGGCGGGCGGCAATTTGACGATCGAATCGGCGGACGACGCGACACTTACAGGGGTGGTGACTGTGGTTGGCGGAAGCGTGTTGACGGCGGGCGGGAATTTGTCGCTCACCGGTTCGATGACGGCGGGAGCCGGAGCGAGTTTCGACGCGGACGGTTCGATCACCGTGATCGCGCAAGTGAGAGTTACCGGAGGAATTTCGGTGGACGGCGCGGGAGCGATTCTGTTCCGGGAAGAGCTTTCGGCGACCGGCGATATTCTTATCGAAGGAGGCGACGCGTTTGCCTTGACGGGGATTTTGAGCGCCGGAGGAAATCTTTCGATGGATGTCGTGGGCGCGGTGGCGATCGAGGGAGCGGTTTCGGTGGGCGGCGAGACGACGTTGAGCAACGATGGCACGTTCGCTCTCGGCGGGACTTTCGCGGGGGCGGGAAGTTTGGTTGCGACGAGCGGAGGAAGCGCGACGTTCGCGGCTACGGTCGAAGTGGATGGGGCGATCGCGATTTCATCGACGGGCGGGTCGATTTCGATGACCGGCGTTTCGCGGTTGATTTCGGCGACTTCGGGCGTCGCGCTGACCGCGGGGGATTCCATCACGCTGGGCGGCATTCAAGCGGCGGGGGCTGTGACGGTTACGGCGGGGAGCGGAGCGATTTTGAGCGCGGGAACGGTTCATCGTTCGATCGAGTCAGGCGTGGGCGTCGATCTTTCGGCGGCGGCTGGAATCGGTCGCACGGGATCGGGAGCGATTACGGTTCAGGCGCCGGAGTTGCGATTTGAGAACTTGCAAGGCGGATCGGTTTATCTGGCGGTGGCCGGCGCGATCGCGGTGACCGGTGGCGCTCTTCATGGAACGGGCAACTTGAATGTTTCGGTGGCCGGAGGCGGATTGAACGTGGTGGGCGGGATTTCGGTTGCCGGCGGTTCGGCGACGGTTCGCGTGGACGGTCAAGTGTTGCTTGGCGCGGCGGTTTTTGCGGAACGGGATATCCGGTTGACCGGTTCCGGGCTGGCGGTGGCGGCGGAGTTCGATGTGACCGCGACGCTTCTGGAATCGGAGAAGGGGCAGATCGAGGCGCGGGCGATCGGCGATCTGACGTTGCCAGCGGGCAGTTTGATTCACGCGGTTGAGGGATCGGTGCGGTTGCAGTCGGGAGGATCGATGACGGTCGGCGTTATCGAGGCGGCGGTTCTGGTCGATCTGCGGTCGGGCGGTGATCTGATGGCGGCGGGGAACGCGAGAACGGCGCATGAGATCCGGTCTTCGAGTGTGCGGATGTTTGCGGCGGGGGATATCGGGGCGGCGGAAGCGCCGGTGTTGTCGGCGGCGGGACGTCTCGATTTCGAGGCGGGCGGAAACGCGACGGTGTTCGAAGCGGACGATCTTGAAATCGGCCGGTATGGGTTGCGGTTGACGGACGGAGAGGCGGGCGACGAATTGCGTTTGCGGATGGGCGAAGGGGAGCTTTCGGTGGCGGGCGGGGAAACGACCATTCCCGGCGCGGGGGATTTCGTACTCACATCGGATGGAACGGTGACGCTGGGAGGGAAATTGTTAAGCCCGTCGGGGAATATCGTGATCGACACGTTCGGGTTGCTGGTGAACGGGGAATTGCCGGCGGCGATTGTTTCCGCGCCAAACGGGAAAATTTCGCTGATCGTCGGTGCGGGCGAGTTGGGTGAGGGATTGAGCCTTTCGGCGGACACGTTCGAGGCGGTAATCGCGGCGGGCGATTTGCGGGTGCTTTTTGCCGGAACGGTTCGCGTGGGCGCGGCGGGGATTCATGTGCTCGACGGTTCGGGCTCCGCGGATGTTACCGTGGTGGGCGGCGATCTGGAGCTGACCGGAACGGTTTTGGCGACGGGCGGAATCCGGATCGATGTTCCGAACGGGGCGCTGAAGGTTTTGGCCGGCGCTGCGGGCGGAAATATTTTGGACGCGGGCGTTGCTTCGCTGGCGATCGAGCTCGGCGCGGGAGTCGTCGTGGAGAACGGCGAGCGGATTCAGGTGTTGGCCGGAGAATTCAGTGCCGTGACAACGGCGGGAGATTTGCGGTTCGGGTTGAACGGTCCGTTGACGGCGATCGGTTCCGGTGGTGTGCGGATCGCGGGCGGTTCCGGCAGGATCGATTTGCGCGTGCCGGTGGGGAATGTCCAGACGTTCGGGGACATCCGTCACGACGGCGGGGGCGATATCTTCTTCTCGGTCAACGACGGCTCGCTGGTCATGGAAGCGGGAAGCCGGATGTCGCTCTCGGGAGGCAATCTCGCGATGAACGTGCGCAACCTGATCGTTATCAGCGAGGTGTTCAGCCTGGGCGGTTCGATCAATATCGTCAGCACGCACAGCTCGATTCTGCGGCAGGTCAATTTGGCTTCCTCCATTCCAAACATCACCTCTTTGGTCGCTCCGGTCTTCGCGATGTCGGGCACCATCAACCTCCTTATTGACAGCGGTTCGACGACCATCAACGGGCAGACGGTTTTCCGCTCGCCGACGGATTTATACCTCTTGGTTTCCGGCAGCTATCGCACATGAGATTTTCAGGGCAAACCTTCGTGAAATTGATTTTGGCCGCGGCGCTCGCGGTTTCCGCTGGATTGTCGCCGGCGGCGGCGCAGGATCTGCGCGGTCTCGAACGAGCGTTCGACGCGGCGGTGGTGGTCGACGGGGCGCTGGTCGCTTTGACGGAGGAAGGGCCGATTGTTCGTTCGGTGGATGGCGGGGCGAATTTTCACACGCTTCGGGCACCAACTCCTCCGGATACGTTGCGGGCGCTGGCGGCGGCGGAAAGGATCGTGGTCGCGGGGGGGAGCAGCGGGTTGCTGTTGCGTTCGGATTTCGGGGTGGCGCCGACGGTTTGGACGGAAGTGGACGACGGCGGGACGCTCGGGTCGATCCAAGGAATCGCCCACAACGGAAACGGGACTTGGGTGGCGGTAGGGGGAAACGGATTTTCGGGCGGGATTTTGGTTTCATCGGACGGCGGTATTTCGTGGTCTTCGGCGAGCGACGTTCCGGCTGCGCCGCTTTACGCGGTTGCGTGGAACGCGGTCGCGAACGAATGGATCGCGGTGGGCGGGGACGGTTTCGATGGCGCGATTTTCCGTTCGGCGAACGCGCAAACGTGGACGCCGGTGCCGGTTCCGGCGGGAACGGGTAATCTTCTCGCGGTCGCCGTCGATGAAGCGGGGAATGTTCTGGCGGTGGGAGAGGGCGGGGCGATGCTTTCCTCGGAGGATGACGGTGCGACGTTCGAGGCGGTGGCCGGGATTTCGGTTTCGGAGGATTTGTTGACGGTGGTTTCTTCCGGGCCGAATCAGTGGGTGGTCGCGGGCGAGGGAGGCGTGGCGGTTTCCATCGATGCCGGCGAGTCGATATTTTTGTTTGAACCGGATCCTTCGGAACCGGTGATCAAGACCCTTTTGGTGCTTGAGGGTTCGGTCCTGTTTCTCGGGCGGGATTTTATCCCGGCTCCGGAGATTTCGCCCGCCGGAGGAACTTACGCCGATCCGGTGAGCGTCACGCTGAGCGGCGCGCCGGAGATTTATTACACTTTGGACGGATCGCTGCCGACGGTCGATTCAACGCTTTTCACGACGCCGTTCGACGTGGCGACATCGGCGATGGTGCGGGCGGTGGCCTGGGACGCGGACGCGGCGATTTATAGTCCGGTCGCTTCCGCTTATTACACGATCGAAAGCGCTCCTGACGCGGTCGCCGCTCCGTCGATCAGTCCGGTCGGCGGCACTTACGTCGGTTCGGTGGTGGTGACGTTGAGCGCGGATCCGGGCGTTTCGATTTATTACACAACGAACGGATCGGCTCCGACGACGGCGTCGCAGTTTTACGCCGGGCCGTTCACGTTGACCTCTTCGGCGACGGTGCGAGCGGTGGCGTGGGATTGGAGCAAAGCGATTTACAGTGACGAAAGCAGCGCCAGTTACACGGTGGCTCCGGCGGCTCCGGGGATTTCGCCAGCGGGCGGGGATTTCGTGGGTCCGACCTCGATTACGCTCAGCGCGGCTTCCGGGGCGGCGATATTTTATACTCTCGACGGCTCGGAACCCGATGGAGATTCGACGTTGTATGAGGGGCCGTTCACGCTGGATAAACCGACGACGGTGAAGGCGGTGGCGCGGGCCGGTGGAATTTTCAGCGACGTATCCACGTCCGTTTTTACGATCGCGCCGACCGCTCCGGCGATTGGACCGGCGGCCGGGACGCATGTCGGTCCGGTGACCGTAACGCTCACCGCGCAACCCGGGGCGGAGATTTTTTACACGGTTGACGGAACGACGCCGTCGGAGGTTTCGACTCCCTACACGGGGCCTTTTGCGGTTTCCGCTTCGTCGACGGTTCGGGCGATCGCGCGGGCGCATGGCGTGAACAGTCCGGTGGCGTCGGCGAGTTATTTGATCGCTCCGTTTGCCCCGCAGATTTCGCCCGTCGCCGGGACTTATTTCGGTCCGGTCAATGTAACTATCGAGGCCGAAGCGGGAACGGAGATTTTTTACACGGTTGACGGATCGACGCCGACGACGGGTTCGGAACCGTATGTCGGGCCATTTTCGATCACGAATTCTTTGACCGTGCGGGCGATCGCCAGTCGAGGCGGTGTGAGCGGGCCGGTGGCGACTACGAATTACACGATCGGGCCGCAAGCTCCGTCGATTTCGCCAGCTCCGGGAACCTACGTGGGGCCGGTTTCGGTGACGTTGAATGCCCAGGGGGGAGCGGCGATTTATTATACGTTGGATGGAAGCGCGCCGACGACGGGTTCGATTTTGTATGCGGGACCATTCTCGGTGGCGACGTCCGGCACGGTGCGGGCGATGGCACGGGCGAACGGGGTTTCGAGTCCGGTGGCGTCGGCGGCGTATGTGATCGCGCCGTTCGCGCCGGAGATTTCGCCGGGAGAAGGGACGTATGTGGGATCCGTGGCGGTGACCTTGAGCGCGCAGCCGGGAGCGACGATTTATTACACGCTGAACGGCGCGAATCCGACGACGGCTTCGGCGGTTTATTCGGGACCCTTTAATGTGACGTCCACTTCGACAGTGAAAACGATGGCGCGGTTGAACGGGGTAAACGGTCCGGTGGCCTCGCGTGTTTTCACCGTTGCTCCTCCGGCGCCGACGATTTCTCCGGCGGGAGGAACGCATGTCGGACCGGTTTCCGTGAGCTTGAGCGGGCAGTCGGGAGCGACCCTTTATTATACGCTTGATGGTTCGGAGCCGACGACGGGGTCGACGGTTTATTCGGGACCTTTCAATGTTGCGGTCACGTCGACGGTGAAGGCGATGGCGCGGCGGAACAATGTCAATGGACCGGTCGCGTCGTCGACGTTTACCATCGCGCCGTTTGCGCCGACTATTTCGCCGGCGGCGGGGACGTATGTCGGACCGATTTCGGTTTCGGTGGCGGCGCAGACGGGGGCGACGATTTATTACACGGTCGACGGTTCCGAGCCGACGACGGCTTCGCCCGTTTATGCGGGGGCGATTCCGGTTTCCGTGACTTCGACAGTGAAGGCGATGGCGCGGTTGAACGGGGTGAACGGTCCAGTCGCTTCGGCGGCCTACACGATCGCTCCGACGGCGCCGACGATTTCGCCGGAAGCGGGAATGCACGTCGGGCCGGCGACGGTGACGATAACGGCCCAGCCCGGTGCGACGATTTACTACACTCTGAACGGTTCGGATCCGACGACGAGTTCGCCGGTGTATTCGAATCCGCTGACGGTTTCGACGTCGTCGACGGTGAAGGCGATGGCGCGTTTTAACGGGGTGAACGGGCCGATCGCGTCCGCTTCCTACACGATCGCGCCGTTTGCTCCGGTGGCGTCGCCGGAGGCGGGTTCATATGTCGGGCCGACGCGGGTGACGCTGACGGCGCAGTCGGGGGCGACGATTTTTTATACGTTGGACGGGAGCAATCCGACGACGAGTTCCGCGACTTATACGACACCGTTTACGCTGAACGCTCCGACGACGGTGAAAGCGATGGCGCGAGCCAACAACGTCGACAGTCCGACGATGACGGCGGATTACATAATCGCGCCGAACGCGCCGGCAATTTCGCCCGCGGCGGGAACTTATGTCGGGCCGACGCAGGTGACGTTGAGCGCGCAAGGCGGCGCGACGATTTTTTATACGGTCGACGGAAGCGAGCCGACGACGGATTCGGCGGTTTATTCGGGGCCATTGACTATTTCCGAATCGGCGACGATCCGGGCGATGGCGCGGGCGCATTCGGTGAACAGTCCGGTTTCGGCGGCCGCGTTTACGATCGCGCCGTTCGCGCCGGAGATCACACCGGCGGCGGGAACGCATGTCGGGCCGATTTCGGTTTCGATGACCGCGCAGGCGGGGGCGACGATTTATTATACGGTGGACGGAACGGAACCGACGACGGAATCGGCGCAGTATAATGGTCCTTTCACCGTGTCGGCTTCCGCGACGGTGAAAGCGAGGGCGAGATTGAACGGGGTCGACGGACCGGTTGCCACGGCGGCGTACACGATCGCGCCTTTCGCGCCGGAGATCGCTCCGGAACCGGGGACTTACGTCGGGCCGCTTTCGGTGACTCTCGCGGCGCCACCGGGCGCGACGATTTATTACACGACGGATGGAAGCAATCCGACGACGACTTCAGCGATTTACGCGACGCCGTTTACGATCTTGAAGTCGTCGACGGTGAAAGCGATGGCGCGGGCGAACGGAGTGAACGGTCCGGTGGCGTCGGCGGAATATTTCATCGCGCCTTTCGCTCCGGTGATCGCGCCGGCGTCGGGAACTTATGTTGGGCCGATTACGATTTCGTTGAGCGCGCAGGCTGGAGCGACGATTTTTTATACGACGAACGGAGCGGAACCGACGACGGCTTCTTCGGTTTATTCCGGGAGTTTCACTTTGGCGCAATCGGCGACGGTGAAAGCGATGGCGCGTTTGAACAACGTGAACGGGCCGGTGGCTTCGGCGGCTTATACGATCGCGCCATTCGCGCCGGAGATTTCGCCGGCGGGCGGCACGTATGTGGGTTCGGTTTCGGTAATGCTGTCGGCGCAACCGGGGGCGGAGATTTATTATACGATCGATGGAACGCAGCCGACGACGGGTTCGAGTTTGTATGTCGCGCCGTTCACGGTGTCGTCTTCGTCGACCGTGATAGCGATGGCGCGCGTGAACGGGGTGAACGGTCCGACGGCATCGGCGAGTTACACGATCGCTCCGTTCGCCGTGGAAATTTCACCGGCCGTGGGGACTTATGTCGGGCCGATTTCGGTGACGTTGAGCGCGCAGGGCGGGGCGACGATTTATTATACGGTGGATGGAAGCGATCCGACGACGGGGTCTGCGGTGTATGGCGCACCGTTCACGGTTTCCGAGTCGGCGACGGTGAAGGCGATGGCGCGATTGAACGGAGTGAACGGTCCGGTGGCGTCGGCGAGTTATGTGATCGCGCCGCTGGCACCGACGATTTCGCCGGCTTCGGGAACGTATGTTGGTTCGACGCTGGTTACCTTGAGTGCGCATCCGGATGCTTCGATTTTCTACACATTGGACGGCAGCGAACCGACGCCGGAATCGCTAGTTTATTCGGGGCCGTTCACGGTTTCCGAATCGGCGACGGTGAAAGCGATGGCGCGATTGAATGGCGTGAACGGTCCGGGGGCGTCGGCGAGTTACACGATCGCGCCGTTGGCTCCGGTGTTTTCTCCCGCGCCGGGAACTTACACGGGACCGACTTCGGTGACGTTGTCGGCGCAAGCGGGGGCCACGATTTTTTACACGGTCGACGGATCGGAGCCAACGGCGTCTTCGGCCGTGTATTCGGAACCGCTGACGGTATCGCGTTCGGCGACGGTGAAGGCGATGGCGCGGTTGCATGAGGTGAATGGTCCTGTCGCGTCGGCAGCGTATGCCATCGTTCCTCTTGCGCCGGTTATTTCTCCGGAAGCAGGGACGTATTATGGAGCGGTGAATGTTTCGATCAGCGCTCCGGAAGGCGCGGCGATTCATTATACGATCAACGGAGAGGATCCGACCGTTTCCTCGCCGGTTTACACTTCGCCGATCCGGGTTTCGAACGGGGCGACGGTAAAAGCGATCGCGCGGCGGGACGGGTTGAACAGCGCGGTCGCTTCGGCGGCGTATTCGGTGCTGCCTTTGACGGTCGATTTCACTCCGGCGGGCGGATCGTATGCGGAGCCGGTGGCGGTGGAATTGAGCGCGCCGGGAGGAGCGGAAATTTATTATACGCTCGATGGAAGCGATCCGACGACTGCTTCGCCGGTTTATTTGTTTCCGATCGAAATATCCGTTTCGACGACGGTGAAAGCGATGGCGCGTTTGAACGGGGTGAACGGTCCGGTGGCGTCGGCCCGTTATAACATCGCTCCGGCGGCTCCCTTGATCTCGCCGGCGTCGGGAGCATATGTCGGATCGGTTTCGGTGACGATTTCGACGCAGGCGGGGGCGACGGTTTATTATACCTTGAACGGAAGCGAACCGACGACGGGATCGCCGGTTTATAGTTCTCCGATTCCGGTTTCAGATTCGGCGACGGTGAAAGCGATGGCGAGGTTGGACGGCTTGAACAGCGCGGTGAGTTCGGCGGTTTACACGATTTCGCCTTTGGCCGTCGAGGTTTCGCCGCCAGCCGGAACATATCCGGAACCGGTTTCGGTGGAGATGAGCGGACCGGCGGGAGCGGAGATTTATTACACGGTGGATGGAAGCGAGCCGACGACGGCGTCGGCTGTTTATTCCGGGCCGATCAAGATTTCGGTATCGACGACGGTGAAGGCGGTGGCGCATTTAAACGATGTCGCGGGGCCGGTGACGACGGCGGTTTATCGGATCGCTCCGGGCGCGCCGACCATTGCGCCGGGAACGGGAACTTACGTGGGGCAGGCTGTGGTGACTCTCGGGGCGCAGGAGGGGGCGGCGATTCATTACACTTTGGATGGGACGGAACCGACGGCGGGTTCTGCGGTGTATTCGGGGCCGATCACGATTTCGACCTCGACGACGTTGAAGGCGATGGCGCGTTTGGACGGTGTGAATGGGCCGACAGCATCGGCCAACTACACGATCGCGCCGCCGGCTCCTGAGTTTTCGCCAAGTTCCGGGACTTATGAGGGATCGGTTTCGGTCACTTTGTCGGCGCGGGAAGGGGCGTTGATTTATTACACGACCGACGGAACGCAGCCTTCGGTGGATTCGAACGTTTATACGGTGCCGGTGCTGGTGTCGAATTCGACCACGATTCGGGCGATGGCGCGTTTGAACGGGGTGAACGGTCCGGTGGCGTCGGCGGATTACGCGATCGTTCCGCTGGCACCGGTCATTTCGCCGGGTTCGGGGCCATATGCGGGGGCGGTTTCGGTGACGATTTCCGCGCAGGCCGGATCGACGATTTATTACACGCTGGACGGTTCCGAGCCGACGACATCTTCGCCGGTTTATACGGGACCTTTTTCGATTTCGACCGCGCTGACGGTGAAGGCGATGGCGCGGCTTGGCGAATTGAACAGCGAGATCGCTTCGGCCAGTTACACATTTTCGCCGCTGGTTGTCGGGATTTCGCCGGGCTCGGGAACGTATTCCGGGCCGGTTTCGGTGGTGTTGACGGCACCTTTCGGGGCGGCGATCCATTACACTTTGGACGGGAGCAATCCGACGACCTCCTCGCCGGTTTATTCTTCGCCGGTTGAGATTTCGGAATCGACGACGGTTCGGGCGATGGCGCGGTTGAGCGGAGTCAACGGGCCGGTGTCGTCGGCACATTTTGTCATCGAATCGGAAGGCGAGACGGAACAGCCGTATCGGTTGGCGATTGATCCGCTTCCGAACGGGTTTTTGCGTTTGACGCTTTCGGGTTCGGAGGAAGGGAAGCATTATCAGTTGCAGACTTCCGAGGATCTCAAGAACTGGTCGAATTCCGGGGCTCCAATTGCGGGCACGGGGGCGGCTTTGATTTGGGAAGTGGCGGCGGAAGGGGAGCGGGCGTTTTTCCGGGTTTCCACGACGACGGCGCTCGTCGCCGCGCCGGTTATCTCTCCGGACGGGGGAATGTTTGCCGGTCCGGTTACCGTGACGATCGATGGCGGAGCGGGAGCGCAGGTGTTTTACACATTGGACGGGTCGGTGCCGACGACGGATTCGACCCTTTATGCGGGACCGTTTGAAATGGCGGTTTCCGGAACGGTTCGGGCGGTGTCGGTTTCCGGCGGGATTTTGAGTTCGGTTTCGTCGGCGACTTTTGTGATCGAGCCTTCCTCGCCGTCGCAGCCGCGTTTGACGATAGTTCCGGAAACGGGTGGGAAGTTGCGTTTGACATTATCGAACGCGGTGGCGGGCGTTTTCTATCAATTGCAAACGACGATGGATCTGGCGGTTTGGTCGGATATCGAAGCTCCGAAATCGGGGGCGGGCGGAGATCTGGTTTGGAGTATCGCGGATGATGGGTCGCGGCGGTTTTTCCGGGTTGTCGAGGTTCCGGCTCCGGCGGCCGCCGAGGCGCTTTCGCTGGGGATTTTGGCGGTTTCGTCTTCCGAATTGCGGTTGACGCTGACGGGCGGGGAAAGCGGGAGCTATTACCAGTTGCAGACCTCGGTCGATCTTCGCGAGTGGTTTGATTTGGAGGAGAGGCGTTTGGGGACCGGTCGGGATCTGATCTGGACTGTCGCGCTCAGCGATCCGGCGCGTTTTTATCGGGTCGTGGCCATGCCAGAGTGATTTTTTCGAATATTAGTTGTTAATTTTACCTCCACCGTCTAGCACCATCACCTGCATGTCAAAAGCCCGAATCGTCAGCTTTGCTGTGGAGGCCCTGGAGTCTCGCATATTGCTGTCGGCGGCGCCTCTCGATTCCATGTTGGCTGGTGAGGAGGCAGCGCCGGAGGCGGTTTACGTTTCGGCGATCGAGGTGGAGGAGACGGTTTGTGGCGCGGCGGCGATGGAGATGGAGGAGGGGAGCGAGGAGCTCTTCGACGGGGCGGCGGATTTGGAGTCGACGGCGTCTCCCTTGGAGGAACCGGGGGAAATGGCTATGCAGCCTTTCTCTGAAGTGGAGACGAGCGCTCCGGCGATTTTTCAAAGCGGTTTTACGATTATCGATCCGGGAACGACGCATACGTTTCGTTCGACGACGGGCGGCATTTTTTTCTCGGGTCCGGGATCGATTGACGGAACGCCGGGAGCGACGGAGGAGAACGTGCGTTTTATTTCGGCGACGGCGATTTCCATCGACGTTCCGATCGGCGGAGCGAGTCCGATTCACGATTTGATCGTTTCGGCCGGATCGAACATTTTTTTCGGCGGGAGCATTCACATCACCGGCGATTTGATCGTGGAGCGGGGGGCGCAGGTGACGTTCGACCGCGACGTGACGGTGGAGGGGAACATCATTATCGGAGACGAATCGGCGCCAGGGGATGTGGGAGGCGTGACCTTCAACGCGAACAGCATCGTCAACGCCGGGGGCGAAATTCGTATTCATACGAGCGGTGGAGTGGAGTTTCGCAACAGCGTGGGCGCGACGATGGTTCCCGATTTGGTGGAAGTTGTCGCGGGCGGGACGGTCAATTTCTTTCACGAACTGACGGCGGGAACGGCGGCGGTTTCCGGGGCGAATGTGAATTTCGAGCGGGCGGTGCGCGTGGACGAAGCGTCGATCACGGCGGCGGATTTGCTGACGATTGGGAACGTATTCGAGATTGGAAACGGGGACGCGGTACTGACGGCGAACCGGGTCGGTTTCACGGGCGGTTACGGGTCGTTGCAATCGACGGGCGCGGCGTCGACGTTGACGATCCGGCCTTTCACGGCGTCGCGGGCGATCGGGATCGGGGATCCTTCGGGCGGGACTTTCAACCGGTTGCAGATTTCGCATGTGGAGTTGAACGCGATCAACAACGGATTTCGGGAGTTGATCATCGGAGATTTGGTGGCGGGGACGGGGGAAGTCCGGATCGCGAATATCGGTTTGGCGCAAACGGTGGCAATCGCGCAGATCCAGAACGCGGCGACATTCGCGGGCGGATCGGTGATTGTGGAAGGACGCGTGGATGTGGATGGTCTCGCGGATTATCTTCGTTTGGTGGCGCGGACGGGGGATGTGGTGGTCGACGAGGCGATCAACCAATCCGCGACGGAGCGGAATGGATGGGTGCGGATCGAGGCGGCGCGGGATATCGTCGTGAACCGGCCGGTTTTCGCGCTGGACCGGATTTCGCTGACGGCGGGTTATTTTGGTGGAAACGGGAGCGTGATCGTCCATTCGACGGGAGCGGATTCCGGGCAGTTGTGGACCACGGGAACGGGTCCGGCTTTTTCGGAGCGGAGGATTGAAATAAGCGCGGGCGAGGGTGGAGGAGATATTGTTTGGACGGACGGTTCCGGGGCGGTGACTTTTTGGGCGGCGGGTTCGGGCGGGGCGATTGCGATGCGGGCGCCGGCGGGGGCGATCAGGCAAAACGGCGGCGTGATTCGCGCCGAAGTGCTGGCGGTTCGGTCGTTTGGAGATGTTTCCATTGTGTCGGCGGAGGTGGACCGGATCGGGCTGGTGGAGTTTTCGGGCGCGGCGTTGTTTTCCGGAGTTGCGGATTCGATCGACGGTATTGTGATCGCGGGGCCGGGCTCGTTGAATTTTGCCGGATTGCAATCTTTGGTTGTTGATCGTGTGACCACCGATGGCGGCGACATAACGTTGATCACGAGGGCGGTGATCGGAGCGGATTTGACGCTTGGCCGAATTGCGTCCGGGAGCGGAAATATTTCGTTGAGCGCCGACGGATCCATTGTGGATGGTTTGGCGGGGGCGGGTATTGTGAATCTTGCCACGAGCGGTCGGGTCGCGTTGATCGCGAGCTTGGGAATCGGCGGTTCGGGGAGCGCGGATATCGATACGCGTGTTGGAGGTTTGGCCGCGACGAATTTGGCGACCGGGGGGATTTACATTCACGACCGCGGGAATCTGGTGATCGATGGCGCGGTTGAGACGCTGGCCGGGGACGGATCGATTATTCTCGTGGCGGAGGGCGCGGTTTTCACGGTGAACGCGACGGTTTCGGCGCATGGCGGAGGGGACGTTTTGCTCGATGCGCCGGCGGGGGACCTTGTTTTGGATGCGGCGGTGAGGTCGGCGGAAGGACATTTGACGATCCGGGCGGAGAACAATCTCGCGTTGGCGGGTTCCGCTTCCGTCTGGACGGGTGCTCCTGGGACGATTTTGCTGCGGACGGCGACGGGGGCGATTTCGATGAGCGGAACTTCGGCGGTCGCGGCGACGGGATCGAATTTGCGGGTCGAGGGCGGCGGGGATATCGGGTTGGGAAATCTTTCGGCGGAGCGGGTGGCGGTGGTTTCGGCGGGAGGATCGATTTTCAATTCCAGCGGATCGGCGGCGAATGTGACGGCGGACGAGTTGCGGCTTGAAGCGGCGAAAGCGGTCGGTTCGGCGGCGGTTGCGTTGACGACGGATGTTGCGCGAATCGCGGCTTTTGCGGGAAGCGCGGATGGGGTGTCGAAGGGGATTTATCTTGCGCAAGACGGCGCGGTTTCGGTTTCGGAAATCGGGCCGGTCTCGGTTGAGGCGGTTTCGGCGGAGGGTGGTTCGAGCACGGTTGCGGATGTTGGAGGGTTGAGCGGACTTCGGACGGGGAACAACGGCAATATCGTGTTGGTCGCGGCGGGCGAGGCTCGCCTCGACGATGGAGCGGGGGATGGAATCGCGGTATCGGCGGACGGTTCGGGGCGGGTTCGGATCGAGGCGGCGGGGGCGGGGAGCGATGTTATCGCGTTGGGCGATGTCCGGAGCGCGACCGGTCATGTGACGATGGTCGCGGCCGGGGCGGTTTCTCTCGGAAGCGGAGTTTCAGTGGCGACGGCGGGGGCGGGGACGATTTTTATTCGGGCCGAGGGCGGAAGCGTGACGATGGCGGGCGACGCACGGGCGGTGGCCGCGAATTCGGCGGTGCGGGTTTCCGCTTTGTCCGATATTTATCTCGGCGAAATCGCCGGAGCGGATGTTTCGGTGGAGGCGGAAGGAGGGTCGATTTTGGCGGCGACGGGATCGACGATGAACGTTGCGGCGTCGCGGCTTCGTTTGGAGGCGGACGGTTCGGCGGGAACGGAGGCGGCGCCACTGGTGACGAGCGTGACGCTGTTGGCGGCGGTGGCCCGCGGGAACGGCGGCGGTCGCGGGATTTTTGTGCGGCAGTATGGGGATGTTTCGGTGACGCCGCTTCGGATCGACGGGTTTGCCGTTTCGGCGGATGGGAGCGAGGTGCCGTGGTCGGACGGGATGTTGCCGGTGGTGGCGGAGAATGGCGGCGATGTGCGGATTGTCGCGGACGGATCGGTGGATTTGATTGCCGGGACGGGGAGCGGGAACGCGGTTTTGGCGGGCGGTTTCGTTGAGGTTCGCGCGCAGGGAGTGGGGAGCGATCTGACGGTTTCGGGGGATGTTCGGGCGGAAAACGGGGCGGTCGATCTTTTCGCGGGCGGAAGCGTGGAGCTTGTTGTGGGGAGCGCGGTGGTGGCGGCGGGGAATAAGGCGGTCGCGATTCGGGCCGAGGGCGGGACGTTGACGATGGCGGATGGCGCGACGGTGGCGACGGCGGCCGGGCGGGTGACTTTGTTCGCGAAAGGGGATGTTCTGGTTTCGGCGATAATTTCGGAAACGGGGGATTTGTTTGTCGCGAGCGAGGAAGGGGCGATTTTCGATAACACGGCGGCCGAGACTCCGAATTTGGCGACGCTCGGGACGGCGCATCTTTTGGCGGCAACCGGGATTGGCGTGGCGGGGGATGGCGATCTGGATTCGGGAGTTTCGTTTCTGACGGCGCGGAACACGACTTCGGGAGATATCGCGATTCATGCGGCACGGAATTTGACGATTTCGAGCGCGGCGGAAATCACGTCGGGCGGAGTGCGGAATGAAGGGGTTGGCGGTTCGGTTTTGATCGATACGCGGAACGGATCGATTGCGGTTGCGGGGGAAATATTCGCGGAAGGCGGGAACATTCTTTTGGAAACGTCGGGAGTTGGCGGCGGGAATTTGCGGATCGACGCGCCGGTGACGGCGGTTCGGGGAGCGATCACTTTGCACGCGCGGGAAGCGTTTTCGATCGACGCGGCGGTGGCGGCGGTCGCGGGGGGAACGATTTTTCTTTGGGCGGAAAACGGGGGGTTGACGCTTTCGCCGGGGGCGACGGTGACAACGGCGGATGAATCCATTTTTATCCGCGCTCATGGAAACGCGATTGTTACCGGAATCGACGCGGGGACGGGCGGTGTTTCCGTGGTTTCCGGGACCGGCGCGATCATCGACGGTGGCGACGCGAACCGCGATATGGCGGCGGGGAGTTTGCGGTTGTCCGCTTTCGGCGGGATCGGCGCGGGGAACGCGCTGGATATCGACGTGCGGAATTTGGCGGCGGCGGCGAATGGCGGAATCGATTTGTCGAATTTCGGGGATGTGGCGGTGGATACGGTTTCGGCGGTTTCGGTCGAGCGGGTTTTGCGCGATAATACGGTCGCGATGGTTGGGGACGCGGGGCGGGTCAGCGATTTGACGACGACGGGTGGGAATATCCGGCTAGTAAGCGAAACGGGAGCGATCACGTTGCGCGATGGATTTGATAACGATCTGGTCGCGGTGGATGCGGGAGGCGGGTCGATTTCGATTTTCGCGGCGACGGAGATTGCGCAGTTCGCCAACGTTGTGACGGCGGGTTCGGGGACGATCGCGTTGGGGGCGGAAAGTGGCTCGATTTTGATGAGCGATGGGGCGGCGGCGGTTGGTGTCGCCGGGTCGATCGTGTATTCGGCGGGTGGGGATATTTGGGTTTCGCGTATCGAAACCGCGAGTGGTGATTTGAGTCTGACGGCGGGGAGCCGGATTTTGGATAACACGGTCGCGGAAACGCCGAATTTGATCACGTCGGGTTTGGTTTCGTTGGATGCGCGGAACGGAATCGGGGACGTGGGAGTGGCGGATATCGACACGGAAGCCGGCTCGTTGGTCGCGGTCAACCGGATTGGCGGGCGAATCGTGATCGAGGAAGCGGACGGTTTGGTGGTTTCGGGTTCGGGAATTTCGAATTTGGGCGGCGATATTTTGGTTACGGTCGTTGCGGGAAATCTTGTGGTCGGCGGCGATGTGTCGGCGGGTGGAGCGGGCAATGTTCTTCTTCGGACGACGGCGGGGAGCGGCGCGATTTCGGGGACGGCGAATGTTTCGACGGATTCCGGACATATTACGATTTTTTCGCCGCGCGCGATTCAATGGAGCGGATCCGCGAGGATTATGGCGGGAGGAGCGGGTTCGTTGACGGTTTCGGCGGGAGCGAGGTCGGTGAGTTTCGGGAGCGGAGTGTTGGTTGGTTCCACGAGTGGAGATGCGCGATTGACGGCGGCGGCGGATGTTTCGCTGGGCGGGGTTTCGACGAGCGGGAAAGTTTTTGTCCAGGCGGGGTCGGGGTCGATTTTCAATAACAGCGACACTTATGTGAACATCGTTGCGAGCGGTGTGCGTCTTGAGGCGGGGACGGGCGTCGGGGTTTTGGGCGCGTCGGCCCGTCCGGTGACGATCGACGCGGGAACAGTGGCGGCGCGGGCGACTTCCGGCGGGATCAATCTTCTCGAATCGACGTCGGTTTCGGTGGGGAGCGTTTCGGTTTTGACGCGACGAGTGAACGCGGATGGTTCGTTCACGGAGGAGACGGGGGCGGCGGTTTCGGATTTGGCGACGACGGGCGGAAACGGGTCGATCGTTTTGCGGACTTTGGATGGAGGAATCCGGTTGCTTGATGGAGACGTGGCGAATGGTGTCGCGGTGCAGGCTCATGGGAGCGGCAATGTTTTGCTGGAAGCGGGAGGCTCGGGGGCGGAGATTTTGGCCGGAGCCGATGTGCGGAGCGTTTCGGGGCATGTCTCGGTGGTGGCGGCGGGGTCGGTCGCGTTTTCGGCCGGGGCGGATATTTTGACCGGTTTGGCGGGAACGATTTATGTGGAGGCGGTTGCGGGTTCGGTTGCGATGGACGATGCGAGCCGGTTTAGCAGCGTGTCGGGCGGGATTCGCGTGGTGGCTGGCGGCGATGTTTTGCTGGGTGGAATCAGCACCGGGGGGAATGTGGCGATCATCGCGGGCGGGTCGATTTTGGACAATGGCGATACGCGGGTCGATGTGAGCGCGAACGGGTTGCTGATGAACGCGGGTGTGGGAGTGGGAACGCTCGGAGCGGGAGCGAACGCGATCGAAACGAGCGTGAGCGTTTTGACGGCGAGGGGCGGCGCGGGAGGAATCCATGTGCGGGAAAGCGGCGACTTGGTTGTCGGCGATGTGACGGTGACGGTGAGGAAGGTTTCGGCGGACGGAACGGTCGCGGCGGTTGTCGAGGGAGCGCAATCGGATGTCGCGACGGTGAGCGGGGACGGATCGATCGTGCTTCGTTTGACGAACGGGTCGCTGCGCTTGACGGCGGGAGCGACGACGAGCGGAAATCTGGCGGTGAGCGCGCATGGCGCGGGGAATGTTTTGTTGGATACGATCGGGGCGTTTACGGAGATTTTCGCCGACGCGGGAATCGGTTCCGGGTCGGGAAATATTTCCGTGACGAGCGCGATCCGGGCCGGGTTTGGCGCGGGCGCGGATATTCGGACGGGTTCTGACGGGACCATCGATGTGGTGGCGCGAACGGGTTTTATTTCGATGGATGGCGATAGCGTTTTCTCGGCGGAGGAAGGCGACATCCGGTTGATGGCTCCGGCGGAGATTTTGTTGGGCAGTTTGCGAACTGGAGGAAATGTTTCGGTGATTTCGCAGCTGGCCTCGATTCTCGACAACGGGAACGGGGGCGTGAACATCGAGGCTCGCGGGGCGCGGCTTTTCGCGTTGGCTGACATTGGCATTTTGGTGCCGATCGGGGTGGGTTCGGGTCCGAATCCGATCGATACGGATGTTGCGATTCTCACGGCGCGTTCGCAGGCGGGGGATATTAACATTTTGGAGCGGAGATCGGTGACGGTGGCCGATGTCGCCGCGATGGTGAACCGGGTGAATCCGGATGGATCGACGGCGGAGGTTCGCGACGAAGCGCAGGCGGATATTCTCACGCTGGGGGAAAACGGGTCGATCGTGCTGCGGAGCGAGGGCGGAGATATTTTCCTGAGCGACGGGGCGATGCTTGTCGATGGGAGCGCCGGGGAAGACGGGATCGCGGTATCGGCGCATGGATCGGGATCGATTTTGATCGAGGCGATGGGGGCGGGGACGGATGTCTCGGCGACCGCGGATATTCGTTCGGGAACGGGGCATATCACTTTGATCGGGGCGCGGTCGCTGGAGTTTGGCGGCGATACCGAAGTTTTCACCGGCGGCGGGGGAACGCTTTATCTGGAGGCGGTGACGGGGAACGTGGAGCAAGCGGGCGACAGCCGTTTCGTCGCGGATCAGGGCGATGTGCGGATCGCGGCGGGGAATTCCATTTTGCTCGGTGGGGTGACGACGAATGGCGATGTTTCGTTGATTGCCGGGCGCGGGTCGATTTTGGACAGCGGGAACGTGGTGGGGCGCGAGAATGTGGTCGCGCGAGATTTGCGTTTGGTGGCGGGCAGCGGAATCGGGACGCCGGGGAACCATTTCGAAACGCGGGTGGAGGTTCTTTCGGCTCGGGCGGGCTCGGACGGAATTTTTCTCTGGGAAACGGACGGGCTGACCGTGGACGCGACGGGCGCGACCGTTTCGCGAGTGAACGCAGACAACACGTTGACGACGGTGAGCGACGCGGAGCAGAGCGGCGTGGCGACGGTCGCGGGCAACGGATCGATCGTGATCCGGACGCTGGGTGGAAACCTGACGTTGGACGACGGCGTCGCGGGGGATGGCGATGCGATTTCGGCGCACGGTTCGGGAAATATTCTGCTGGAAGCGGCGGGCGCGGGAACGGATATTTTGGCGGGCGCGGCGATTCGTTCGGGTTCGGGTCATGTGACATTGCTGGCGGCGCGGGCGGTTTATTTTTCCACCGGGGCCGATGTGGCGACGGGCGGGGCGGGGACGATCGAAATCGCGGCCCGCGACGGGTCGATCACGATGGCGGATGGTGTTCGTTTTTCCAGCGGGAGCGGGGATTTGCGTTTGCATGCGGCGGGGAGTGTTTGGGTCGGCGGTTTGGCGACGGGTGGAAACGTTTCCATTCTCGCGGCGACGGGGTCGATTTTGGGGAATGGCGATGCGCAGATTGAGGTGGTGGCTTCGGGATTGCGCTTGGTGGCGGGCGTGGGAGTCGGGAAGTTGGGAGTCGGCGCGGTTCCATTCCGGACAACCGTGGCGACGGTGACGGCGCGCGCTGGAGGCGGTGGGATCAATCTTTTGGAGACGGACGCGTTGGTTGTGGATGATGTCGCGGTGACGGTGAAGCGGGTGAACCAGGACGCGACGGTCACGGACTTTACGGACGCGGCGCAAGCGGATGTCGCGACGGTTTCGGAGAACGGAGGGATTGTGATTCGGACGTTGGCGGGGAGCTTGACGTTGAACGACGGGGCGGCGGGCGCGGATGGTTGGGCGGTTTCGGCGGACGGGTCGGGGAATGTTTTGGTGGAGGCGGGGGGCGTCGGGGCGATTGTTTTGGCGAACGCGGGAATCGTGGCTGGTTCGGGGCATGTTTCGGTGGTGGCCGCGCGATCGGTTTCGTTTGCGGGATCGGCAGGAATCGCGACGGGCGGTAGTGGGACGATTTTCATGGCTTCGATTTCGGGCAATGTTTCGCAGGCGGATGCTAGCCGTTTCGTGGCGGAGAATGGCGATGTGCGGGTGATCGCGGCGGGCGATTTCCGGATCGGGGGAATTACGACGGGCGGGAATGTTTCGCTGATCGCGGAGAGCGGATCGATTTTGGACGGGGGAGACGCGTTTGGCGGGGAGGATGTGATCGCGAACCGGTTGCGGATGACGGCGGGCGCGGGAATCGGAACCGGGAACGCGATCGAGACGCGGGTTTCGCGGTTGAGCGCGCGGGCGGGCGCGGGCGGGATTTTCATTCGGGAAACGGATGCGCTGACGATCGACGATACGTGGGCGAGCGTCTTGCGGGTTTTGGCGGACGGGGGAACGGTCGGGACTCTGGATTCGGCGCAGAGCGATGTGCGGACGGCGGATGGCGGGTCGATCGTGATTCGGAGCGCCGGCGGTTCGATTACGTTGAACGACGGGACGGCGTTGGCGGACGGGGTTTCGGTTTCGGCGGCGGGCGGCGGTAATGTTTTGGTGGAAACGATTGGTGGCGGCGGGGATGTCGGGGTGAGCGCCGATATCGTTTCGGGGAGCGGGCATGTGAGCGTGCTCGCCGGGAGAAATGTGCTTTTTGGGGCGGGTGCGGATATTTGGACGGGGGGAGCGGGGACGTTGAACATCGAGGCGGCGACGGGATCGGTCGTGATGGATGACGAAACGCGTTTTGGCGCGGAGACCGGAAGCGTTCGGGTTTACGCGGCGGTCGATGTGATAGTGGGCGGTGTTTCGACGGGTGGGGATGTTTCGATTTCGGCGGTTGGCGGGTCCATTCGCAGCGCGGGCGATAGTTATTTGGATGTCGTGGCGGATGGGTTGCGATTGGTCGCGGGGGGCGGAATCGGGAAATCGGGAGCGGAGAACGATCCGATCAGGACGTCGGTTGCGGTTTTGTCGGCTCGGACGGGTTCCGGCGGAATTAATTTGGTCGAGGCGGACGCGCTGGTTGTCGACGACGTGCGGGTCGCGGTGGAGCGGGTGAATTTCGATGCTTCGACGACCGCCGCGGTGGACGCGGTGCAATCGGGGATTGTTTCGGGTGGATCGGTTTTGTTGCGGACGCTGGGGGGGGATTTGACGTTGAACGCGGGTTCGGCTCCGGCGAACGGAATCGCGATTGAGAAGACGGGGGCGGGGACGATTCTTGTCGAGGCGGCGGGGGCGGGGACGAGCGTTTTTGTGAACGGGGAGATCGCCGGGTATCGCGGGGATGTTTCGGTGATCGCGGATCGATCGGTGGTTTTTGCGGACGCGGGGATTTCGTTGAACGTGATCTTCAGCGGGACGATTTTTGTGCGCGCGGGCGCGGGATCGATCGTGATGGAGGGGGAGAGCATTTTCCGGAGTGCGGGGGGGGATATGCGGTTGGAGGCTTTCGAGGATGTGCGGTTGGGGCAGCTTCGCGCGGGGGTTTACGGCGGGGGGACGACGATTTCGGTGACGGCGACTAGCGGGTCGATTTTGAATAACGCGCCGGAAATGTCGCTGAACGTGGCGGCGGACCGGTTGCGTTTGGTGGCGGGGATCGGTGTTGGGGTTTTGGGGGAGTTGGCTAAGGCTGTTGAAACGCAGGTGGGTTCGGTCGCGGTTCGGGCTGGGGGCGGCGGGATTAATATTTTGAATCGCGGGGATTTGGCGGTCGAGGGTGTCGCGTCGAAGGTGAACCGGGTGAATGAGGACGGGTCGGTGACGGCGTTGGCGGAAGCGGTGTTGTCGGATGTGCGGACGGTTTCGGGGAACGGCTCGATCGTGCTGCGGACACTGGGGGGAGATTTGACGTTGAACGACGGAACGGCTCCGGCGGACGGGATCGCGGTTTCGGCGCATGGAACCGGAAACATTCGGTTGGAGGCGGCTGGTGCGGAATCGGATTTGTTGGTGAACGCGAACGTGGAATCGGGGGGCGGTTATATCTCGATGCTCGGCGGGCGGGATATTCGTTTCGCGGCGGGAGTGCGGGTTTCGGGCAGCGGGAAGACGCTGGATCTGGAGGCGGGTTCCGGATCGATTGTGATGGGCGATGGAACGGTTTTTGACGGGGGAGCGGCGGATATTCGTTTGCGGGCCGGGCTGGATGTTGTGGTGGGGGGAATCGCGACGAGCGGGAATGTTTCGATCACGTCGGTCGCGGGTTCGGTTTTGAGCGGAGGGAAGGCGGAAGTGGATGTGGCGGCGAACGGATTGCGGTTGGCGGCGGGGACCGGAGTGGGAACGCTGGGGGTGGGGGCGAAGGCGTTGCGGACGGCGGTGGCGACGTTGAGCGCGCGGAGCGAAACGGGGAGCATTAATATTTTGAATACGGGAATGCTCGCGGTCGACGATGTCGCGGTTTCGGTTTTCCGGGTGGGAATCGACGGTGTCGCGGATGTGGTGACGGACGCGGCGCAATCGGATGTGCGGACATTCGGCGGGAACGGGTCGATTATTTTGCGGACGGTGGCGGGGAATTTGACGTTGAATGATGGGACGGCTTCGGCGGATGGCGTGGCGGTTTCGGCGCATGGAACGGGGAATATTTTGCTCGAGGCGGGCGGGGCGGTTTCGGATTTGGCGGTGAACGCGGAGGTGCGTTCGGGTTCGGGGAATATCACGTTGCTGGCGGGGCGGAACGTGGGGATCGGGGCAGTTTCGGTGACGACGGGCGGGGCGGGAACGATCGATGTGGAGGCGGAAGCGGGTTCGATTTCGATGGCGGACGGGGGATCGATTTCGGCGGCGGATGGGAACGTGCGATTGCATGCGGCGGGGGATGTGATTTTGAGCGGCATCCGGACGAGCGGCGATGTCGCGGTGACTGCGAATTGGGGGTCGATTTTGGATGGAGGCGATACTTACGTCGATGTGGCAGCGAATGGATTGCGATTGTTGTCACGCGGGGGAATTGGGACGTTGGGGACGGGAGCAAACGGGATCGAAACGGCGGTGGCGACGCTGAGCGCACGAGCGGACGACGGTGGTATTCACATCGTGGAAGCGGACGCGCTGGTGGTGGGGACGGTGGGCGTGGCGGTGCGGCGGGTGATGGCAAACGGGTTGCTGACTTGGGTAACGTATCTAGGGCAATCGGATGTGAGAACGACGGGGGATGGTTCGATTGTTTTGCGAACAATTTCGGGGGATTTGACACTGACGGATGGAACGGGTCCGGCGGATGGCGTGGCGGTTTCAGCGCGCGTGAATGTTTTGCTGGAGGCGGGCGGGGCGGATTCCGATCTTTTGGTGAATGCGGATGTGCGCCTGGAATTGGGCGCGGCGAGTTTGGTGGCGGGCGGTTCGGTGACATTGGGAGCGGGCGTGAGGATCGCGAATGGGGGGAGAGGCAGCATTGAGGTGGAGGCTTCGGGCGGGTCGATCACGATGTCGGAGGGGAGTTCGATCAGCGGTGGAAGCGGAACGGTTCATTTGTGGGCGGCGGTGGATGTTTCGTTGGGCGAGGTTTCGACGACGCGGGATGTGTGGATCGTGGCTTTGGCGGGGTCGATATCGGACAATGGCGTCGATTCGGTGAACGTGGCGGCGAGGAATCTCCGTATGGTTGCGGGCGTGGGAATCGGGACGTTGGGAGCGGGGGCGGATGCGATTGAAACGCGGGTGTCGGTTTTGAACGCCCGGGCGGGTTCGGGTGGTATTAATATTTTGGAGGCGGACGATCTGGAGATAGGGGCGTTCGCGGTTTCGGTTAGGCGGGTGGAGAGGGACGGAACGATTGGCGGGGAAGTTCCGCTTCGCGCGGCGGCGGAGGACGGGCGGGTCGCTACGACGGATGGGGACGGATCGATTGTTGTGCGGACGGTGGCGGGGAGTTTGGTTTTGGGGGATGGGGTTTGGGCGGTTCCGGCGACGGTTTCGGCGGATGGTTCGGGTTCGATTTTGCTGGAGGCGAACGGCGCGGGATCGGATGTGATCGTGGGCGGGCGTGTGGAAGCGGTTTCGGGGTCGATTACGGTGGCGGCGGCGCGGTCGGTGTCGATTTTGGGAGACTTCTGGATTTGGTCGGGGACGGGGACGACAGATGTGGAGGCGCGCGGTGGATCGATCGAGATGAGTCCGTTGGCGTGGGTGGGAGGTAATCATCTTCGTTTGCGGGCGGCGGAGGATGTGGTTTTGGGGTCGGCGTTTGCCGCCGGGAATGCTTCGATCACGGCGGTGGACGGTTCAATTTCGCGGGGATCGGCGGGTGGGATCGATGTGACGGCGGGCGGTTTGCGTTTGTCGGCCGGAACGGGAATCGGGACGTTGGGAGCGGGCGCGATGCCGTTGCGAACGAATGCGATGATTTTGAGCGCTCGTGCGGGCGGTGGCGGTGTTAATGTTTTGGAAGCGAACGCGTTGGTGGTGGGGACGGTGAGCGTGACGGTGCAGCGGGTGATGGCGGATGGTTCGTTGACGGCTTTGACGGACGCGGGGCAATCGGATGCGGCGACGACGGGCGGGAACGGATCGATTGTGTTGCGGACGGTTGTCGGGAGCTTGGGGTTGACGGATGGAGTCGGTCCGGCGGATGGCGTGGCGGTTTCGGCGCACGGAACCGGGAACGTTTTGCTGGAGGCCGGGGGAGCGGTTTCGGATTTGGCGGTGAACGCGGATGTGCGTTCGGGATCGGGGAACGTGACTTTGCGGGCGGGGAGGAATGTGACGTTTGCCGGGACCGGCGTGCTTACGGGTGGAATGGGAACGGTTTTTGTCGAGGCGGCGGGCGGTTCGATCGGGATGGGGGACGCGAGTTTGATTTTCGCGGAGAGCGGGAATGTGCGATTGCGGGCGGCCGGGAGCGTGACGCTGGGTGGTGTTTGGACGGGCGGGCATGTTTCGATCATTGCGGCGAACGGTTCGATTTTGGACGGAGGCGATTCATATACGGATGTGGTGGCGAGTGGATTGCGTCTGGTTGCGGGCGTGGGAATCGGAACGCTCGGGGGCGGGGCGAATGGAATCGACGTGGCGGCGGGAACGCTGAGCGCGCGCGGCGGATCGAGCGGTGTCCATGTGGTGGCGACGAACGCGTTGACGGTGGGGACGGTGAGCGTGACGGTGCAGCGGGTGGCGGCGGACGGATCGGTGACGCCGGTGACGGACGCGGCGCTTTCGGATGTGCGGACGACGGGCGGGGACGGTTCGGTTGTTTTGCGGACTTTGGCGGGGAATTTGACGCTGACCGATGGGACGGCTTTTGCGGATGGCGTGGCGGTTTCGGCGCACGGAGCGGGGAATGTTTTGCTGGAGGCGGGCGGGGCGGTTTCGGATTTGGCGGTGAACGCGGAGGTGCGTTCGGGTTCGGGAAATATCACGTTGCTGGCGGGGCGGAGCGTGAGGATCGGAGAAGTCGCGGTGACGACGGGCGGGGCGGGGACGGTCGATGTGGAGGCGGGAGCGGGATCGATTTCGGTGGCGGATGGAGGGGCGGTTTCGGCGGGCGACGGGAACGTGCGTTTGCGGGCGGCGGGGGACGTGGTTTTGAGCGGAATCGCTACGGGCGGGGACGTTTCGGTGACGTCGGTTTCGGGGTGGATTTTGGACGGAGGGGATACTTTCGCGGATGTGGCGGCGAACGGTTTGCGTTTGTCGGCCGGGGCGGGAATCGGAACGCTGGGGGCGGGAGCGAATGGAATCGAGACGGTGGTGGCGAGGTTGAGCGCTCGGGCTGGCGGCGGGGGGATTCATGTTTTGGAGGCGGACGCGTTGATCGTGGGGACGGTGGGCGTGGCGGTGCGGCGGGTGACGGCGGATGGGTCGGTGACGTTGGTGACGGATGAGGCGCAGTCGGATGTTGTGACGACGGGCGGGGATGGCTCGATTGTTTTGCGGACGGTGGCGGGGAGTTTGACGCTGACGGATGGGACGGGTTTGGCGGATGGCGTGGCGGTTTCGGCGCACGGGGCGGGGAATGTTTTGGTTGAGGCGGGTGGAGCGGGGGCGGATTTGGCGGTGAACGCGGCGGTGGTGTCGGGTTCTGGTCATGTGACGCTTTTCGCGCGGCGGTCGGCGATTTTCGCGGCTTCGTCGGTGGCTACGGGAACCGGGGGGACGATTTCGGTGGAGGCGGCGACGGGTTCGATTTCGATGAGCGTTGGTAGCCGCGTGGACGGAGCGGGATCGATTCGGCTGTATGCGGCGGAAAGCGTCCGGCTGAGCGAGGTGGTTTCGACGGGCGGGGATGTTTCGGTGACGGCGGTTTCGGGTTCCATTTTGGGCAATGGCGACGGGCGGGTTGCGTTGGCGGGCGAGGGAATTCGGTTGGTGGCGGGAGTGGGGATAGGGACTTTGGGCGCGGTGGTGAATCCGGTCGGTATGAGCGGCGGGACAGTTTCGGCGCGGGCGGGGAGCGGCGGGATTAATTTGTTGGAGACGGATTCGCTGGTCGTGGGAACGGTGAGTGTGACGGTGGAGCGGGTGGCGGCGGATGGATCGGTTTCGACGGTGACGGACGCGGCGCTTTCGGATGTGCGGACGACGGGCGGGAACGGTTCTGTTGTGATTCGGGCGGTGAAGGGGAGTTTGACGCTGACGGATGGAATGGGGGCGGGAGACGGGGTTTCGGTTGCGGCGCACGGGAGCGGAAACGTGTTGTTGCAAGCGGGCGGGAGTTCTTCGGATATTTTAATCCATGCGAGCGTGACGTCGGGAACCGGGCATCTGTCGCTGATCGCCGGCCGCAACGTCACTCTCTCGGCGGGGACGCTTGTGTCGAGTGGCGGAACCGGAACGGTGGATATCGAAGCGACCGCGGGATCGATCATGATGGCCGATACCAGTCGCGTTGCTTCGGAAATCGGAACGATTCGGCTGCGGGCGGGAACGGACGTTACGCTGGGCGGGGTGGAGGCGAAAGGGAACGTTTCCGTTGAGGCTATCCAAGGCTGGATTCTCGACGGCGGGGACACGTATACCGACGTGATCGCCCAGGGGTTGAACCTTGTTGCGGGAGTTGGAGTGGGGCGACTTGGTGCCGGGGCGAATGCAATCGAGACGCAAGCGGTCATTTTAAACGCGCGAGCGGGTTCGGGTGGCATCAACGTGGTTGAGGCCGATGGATTGAGAACCGGGGTTTCCATGAGCATGCATGTTTTCCGGGTTTTGCCCTCCGCGACGCTCTTTTTGCGGGCGGCTGGCGTGGCCACCGGGATCCAAACTATTGGGGGTGACGGCTCGGTTGTAATTCGAACACTGGCAGGAAGTCTTGAACTCAATTCGGTGGTCGCAAACGATTATCGCGCGGCAATCGCGCACGGGAGCGGGAATATCTTGCTTCACGCGGGCGGCGCGGGATCGAATCTTACGCTGAACGGGGGCGTTGTTTCCGGTGAGGGGCATATTTCGTTGATCGCGAATCGTTCCGTGGTAATCGCGCAGCCGCGGGAGGTAGCTACCGGAAGCGGTTCGGTTAATGTGGAAGCGTCCCAAGGCACAATATTCATGGTGAACGGAAGCCGGATCTTGAGCGGTGCGGGAAATATTCGGCTGCACGCGGCGGAGGACGTCGCGTTGGGTGGGATCGCGACGACCGGAGACGTGTCGATATCCGCGGTGGCGGGCTCCATTCTCGATAACGGCGACGCGCATCTGGATGTGGCCGCGAACGGTTTGCGGATCGTGGCGGGTGTGGGAATTGGGACGCTGGGGACGGGAGCGAACGGGATCGAGACGGCGGTTGCGACGGTGAGCGCGCGGGCGGGATCGGGCGGAGTTAATATTTTGGAGGCGGATGCGTTGACGGTGGGCGATGTCGCGGTGACGGTGCGGAAGGTTCGCGCGGATGCGACGGTGGAATCGGTTCAGGATGCGGTTCAGTCGGATGTGAGAACGATTTCGGGGAACGGCTCGATCGTGATTCGGACGGTGGCGGGCGGTTTGACGCTCAACGACGGGACGGCGGCGGCGGATGGAGTGGCGGTTTCGGCGCACGGTTCGGGGAACGTTTTCCTGGAGGCGGGAGGAAGCGAATCGTTGTTGAACGTGAATGCCGACGTGGTGAGCGGCAGCGGCCATATTACGCTTTTTTCGGGGCGGGATGCGGTTTTGTCGGGCGCGCAGGTGTTGAGCGGCGGTTTGGGGACGGTGGTGATTAGAACCGGGGGTTCGATCACGATGTCGGAGGATAGCCGGATCGATGGAGGGGCCGGAAACATTCAATTGGCTGCGGCGCGCGATGTTTGGCTGGGGGGAGTGCGGACTTCGGGAGGTGTTTCCATCACGGCGGTTTCGGGTTCGGTTCTCGATAGCGGCGGCACTTCGGTGAATGTGGAAGCGAGCGGATTGCGTTTGATGGCGGGCGCGGGAATCGGAACGCTGGGGGCGGAGAGCAACCCGATCAGGACCGCGGTGGCCACTTTGAACGCGGAGGCTGGAGCGGGTGGTATCAATATTCTGGAGGCGGATTCGCTGGAGATTGTTATCGGAGACCCGGTTGTGTTCATTGTGCGGCGGGTGCTGGAAACGGGAGGTACGATGGGGTTCATTGAACTTTATCACCGTGTCTTGACCACTACTTCCGGGAATGGAGATATCGTGATTCGCACGACGAACGGGAGTATTCGTTTGGATTCCGCCGACGGCGAATGGCGGGGAGTGGCGGCGCATAGTAGCGGGAATATTTTGCTGGAGGCGGGCGGCGCGAACTCGGATTTGTCGGCGCATGTGAGTGTGATGTCGGGAGGAGGGCATGTGACGTTGTTGGCCGGGCGGAATATCGAACTTTTTGCCGAGGTTTCGACGGGAATCGGAACCGGGGAGGCGGGGACGGTGATTTTGGAAGCCGGATCGGGTTCGATCACGATGGCCGACGCGAGCCTGATCTCCACGGCTTCCGGCAGCGTTCGTTTGCATGCCGCGCTGGATATCGTTTTGGGCGGTATTTTGGCGGGTGGAAATGTCGCGATCACGGCCGTGGGCGGATCGATTTTGGATGGCGGCGACGTGTTGGAGGATGTGGTCGCGCCGGGATTGCGGTTGGTGGCGGGCGAGGGAATCGGGAGGCTGGGAGCGGGAGCGAACGCGATCGAAGCGGCGGTGGGGAGGTTGTCGGCGCGGGCGGGTGCGGGCGGTATTAATGTTTTGGCGACGTATGGACTGGTGATTGGAGACGTTGCGGTGGTGACGCAGCGGGTGGGCGCGGATGGGTCGGTGACGGCGGTGACGGATGAAGCGCAGTCGGATGTGGCGACGATCGCGGGGAACGGTTCGATCGTGGTGCGGACGCTGGGCGGGGATTTGGTGTTGAACGACGGTTCGGCTCCGGAGGACGGGGTTTCCGTTTGGAGTCATGGCAGCGGGAACATCCGGTTGGAATCGGGAGGGGCGACTTCGGATTTGTTGGTGAACGCGGATGTGCGGTCGGATTCGGGGAACGTGACGCTGTTGGCGGGCGGTTCGCTGATTTTCGCGGATGAGGCGGGGATTTCGACAGACGGGTTTGTCGATTTGGAGGCGATCGCGGGAAGTATTGTTACCGGAGGGGCTTTGCGGATTTCGGGCGGGAATATCCGGTTGCATGCCGGGGACGATATTGTTCTGGGGAGCATTTTGAGTTCCGGCGACGTTTCGGTTTCGTCGGCGAATGGATCGATTCTGAATGGGGGAACCGGCGGGGTGAATATCGTGGCCGACCGGTTGCGGTTGTTCGCCGGAGCGGGAATCGGGACGTTGGGTGCGGGGGCGAATGCGCTGACGACCAGGGTGAACGCGTTGACGGCGCGGGCGGGATCCGGCGGGATTAATATTTTCAATACGGGATCGGTGACGGTGAGCACGGTCGGCGTGGTGACCGGGCGGGTCGGCATCGATGCTTTGGTGACGACGGTGACGGTTCCCGAGCAGTCGGATTTGGCGACGGCGGGGAATGGTTCGATCGTTTTGCGGACGGTGGATGGCGGAATCGCGTTTGACGAAGGGCGAAGCGTGTCGGCTCACGGAGAGGGGAATGTTCTTTTGGAAGCGACGGGATCGGAAAGCGCGGTTGTTATTGGCGGGGCGGTTTTGTCTGGAGCGGGACATGTGACGGTGACGGGGGAAAGCGGCGTTACGTTTAGCGGTATTGGTGCGCGGATCGCGACGGGCGGGGCGGGGACGGTGACGGTGGAATCGGGGCGCGGAATTTCGATGGCGGCGGTTCACGAAATCGTGGCGGAGAGCGGGAATATCCGGCTTGTCGCCGATTTGTCCGTTACGGTTGGACGAATCGCGACGGCGGGGGATGTTTCGATGGTGGCCGGCAGGGCGATCCGAGGGGCGGCGGGAAGTTCGGTTCATGTCGAAGCGGCCGGTTTGCGTTTGGATTCGCGGGCGGGAATCGGCGGGATGGGATTTGCGCCGTTTGTTACGGATGTTTCCGTTCTGAGCGCCCGTGTAGAAGACGGACGTATCACGATTTTGGAAATGGACGATCTCACAATCGACGGGGTTGCGGTGATGGTTCACAAGGTCGGGGCGGATGGTTCGACCGCTCCGGTGATGGACGTGTTGCAGTCGGACGTGGTTTCCGGGGGGGACGTAATTCTCGGAACGGTGAACGGGACGCTGACGTTGAACGACGGTTCGGCTCCCGGTGACGGGATCGCAGTTTCGGCCGGTTTGAACGTGCGGCTCGAAGCGGCCGGGGCGGAGTCGGATCTTGTGGTGAACGGGGAAATCCGGTCGGCGACCCGGGCGGTCGATTTGCGGGCGGGGAGATCGGTGATTTTTGATTCCGGCGCGCGGGTGGTCGCGTTGGGGCAGGGGACGGTGAATGTGGAGGCGGCGGGTGGCGGAATCGCGATGGCGGATGGCGCGTTGATCGACACGGCGTTGGGGATTCGGCTTCATGCGCACGGAGATGTGGTTTTGGGCGGGTTGCGGGTTTGGGAAACGGTCGGGAAAGTGGCGGTTGTTTCCGCGAGCGGATCGATTTTGGACGGGGGCGACGCGCATATCGATGTGGTGGCGAAGGAGCTTTCGCTGTGGGCGGCGGCGGGAATCGGGGAATTGGGCGAGGAGGCGGACGCGATCGAAACGCGGGTGGGCGTGGTTTCGGCTTGGAGCGGCGGCGGGGTTAATCTTTTGGAGACGGATGGGCTCGTGGTCGGCGCGGTGGCGGTTTCGGTGCGGCGGGTGGATGCGGATGGAACGGACGCGGAATTTACGGCAGAGGCTTTGTTCGGGTTGACGAGCGGCGGCGCGACGGTGGTGCGGACGGTTGAGGGGGATCTGGTTTTGACGGCGGGGAGCGGAGGGGAGCGCGCGGTGGAAGCGGCCGGGAACGTTCTATTGGCGGCGGGCGGAATCAGGGCGGATTTGACGGTCGGGGGCGGCGTGGTTTCCGGAGGGCATTTGACGTTGCTGGCGGGGCGATCGGTGACGGTGGCGTCGGGAGTGACGATTTCGGGCGCGGGAACGGCCAACGTGGAAGCGGGCACCGGATCGATTTTGATGGGGGCGGGAAGCCGGGTGGAAACGGCGGGGAATGTCCGGATGGCGGCGGCGACGGATGTTGTTTTGGGCGTTTTGGAGACGGGTGGGGATGTTTCGATTACCGCGGTGGCGGGTTCGATTTTGCGGAACGCGGAGGAAACGGGTGCGTTGGTTGCGCGGATGTTGCGGTTGAACGCGGGGGCGGGAATCGGGATTTTGGGTGAGGGAGCTTATCCGTTGTTGACGTCGGTGACGAGGGTTTCGGCGCGGGCGGGGAACGGCGGAATTAATTTGTTCAATACGGGCAGTTTGACGGTCGGCCTGGTTCGGGTGGCGGTGTCGAAGGTTTTGGCGGACGGCGGAACGGAAATGGTCGAGGATGGGCCCCAGGCGGATTTGGTGACGGCGGGCGGAGATGGTTCGATCGTGGTGCGGGTATTCGACGGGGATTTAGTTTTGACGGATGGCCCGGGCGGGGAAGCGGGGGTGGCGGTTTCGGCGCACGGCGCGGGGAATATTTTGCTGGCGACCGACGCGGGGAGGTTGATCCGGGTCAATGCGGGCGTGGTCTCGGCGAATGGGAATATCTCGATTTTGGCGGGCGGGGAGATTGTTTTTTCCTCGGGAGCCGATGTGAGCAGTGGGAGCGGAACGATCGATATCGAAGCGGCGGGCGGATCGATTCGGATGGGGGGCGGAAGTCGGATTGAGGGGGGCGCGGGGGATATTCGGCTGCACGCGGCGAACGATGTGGCGCTCGGTGGCGTGAGTAATTTAGGAGATGTTTCGATTACCGCGTTGAGCGGATCGATTACGGGAGCGGGTTCGGGCGATGTTGACGTGGCGGCGGGCGGGTTGCGGCTTTTCGCGGGCGGTGCAATCGGAGAGCCGACGGCGCACTTGCGGACTTCCGTCGCGACTTTGACGGCCCGGTCGGGAACGGGAGGGATTTATGTGGAGGAAACGGATTCGGTGATCGTTGGGTGGGTTGATGTTTCGGTGGAACGCGTGGGGGACAATGGCCGGACGACTTCCGTGGGTGCCGGTTTGCAAACGGGTCTCGCGACGGGAGGGAGCGACGGGAATCTGGTTTTTCGCACGATCGGCGGAAGCATTGTTTTGGATGGGGGTGTCGCGGTTTCGGGTGAGGCGAATCTTCTTTTGAGCGCGGGGGGAGCCGGTTCGGATTTGGTGGTTAATTCTTCGGTTTCGTTTGGAGCCGGGGCGGCGAGCCTTCACGCGGGGCGGTCGATTTTTGTCGGAGTTGGGGTGGAGATTTCGGGAACGAACGTTGGCGATCTGGATCTGGAGGCGGTCTCGGGTTCGATCGTGATGGCGGATGGGGCGAGGGTTGCGAGCGGAACCGGAGCGATACGTTTGCGCGCGGCGGGTGATGTGATTTTGGGAGAGGTGCGCACCGGTGGCGATGTTTCGATCATCGCGGAAGGCGGCTCGATTTTGGACCGGAATGGGGATTTCGCGAATGTGACGGCGCGCCGTTTGCGATTGGTGGCGGGGTCGGGAATCGGCACGCTGGGCGCGGAGGCCGATGCGATCGAGACGAAGGTGGAGCGGCTTTCGGCGCGGGCTGGCGGCGGGGGAATTAACATCCGTCAAGAAGGAGCGCTCGCGATCGGAGATGTATCGGTCTCGGTTCGCCGGGTAGGGATTTCCGGAACCACAATGCGGTTGGCGGACGCGATGCAGTCGGATGTGGCGACGGTGGGCGGAAACGGGTCGATTGTTATCCGTGTGATTGGTGGCGGGATTACTCTGGACGACGGTTCCGTGCCGGTAGATGCGGTCGCGGTTCGCGCTCACGGCAGTGGAAATGTTTTAATCGAGGCGAGCGGCGCGGGAGCGGATATTGTGGCGAACGTTTCGTATGTGCAGTCGGGTTCGGGTCACGTTTCTCTGCTGGCTGGTCGATCCGTGATTCTTCAGGGCGGGGCGGGAGTGATGACGGGCGGCGCGGGAACGGTGAGCGTGGAAGCGCTGGCGGGAGTGGTTTGGATGTCGGCCACGAGCAATATTTTCAGCGGAACCGGGAATGTCCGGTTGGTGGCGGCGACGGACGCGGCGATCGGACATGTGGCGACGGCGGGAGATGTGTCGATTCGGGCGGGCGGAAATATTTTCGGGATTTCGGATTTCAATTTGGTCGCGCACCGGGCGCGATTGGAGGCGGGCGGAAGTATCGGAGTTTCAAGGGGGGCGGGTCGCGCGATTGGGATGGAGGTTTCGGTGGTGAGTGCTCTAGCGGGCGGCGGAGGAGTTCATCTGTTTAACGGAATCGCGCTGACGGTTGGCGAGGTGGAAGTCGCGGTGTGGAAGGTCGAGGCGGATGGCGGGGTGTCGGTGGTGACGGAGGCGGCGTTGTCGGGAATTCGCGCAACGGCGGGCGATGGCACGGTCGTTGTTCGGAGTTTGGGCGGAGTTGTCGTGGACGACGAAATCATGGCGGATGGAGTGGGGACGATTTTGGTGGAGGCGATCGGCGTGGACGCTGTTTTGGCGGTGAATGCGGGGGTGCGATCCGGGATTGGGCATGTGACGTTGATCGGCGATTCCGTTTCGGTGGCGGATGGCGTGACGGTGTTTAGCGGCGCGTCGGGGACGGTGGAGATCGTGGCGCGTGGAGGTGCTATTGCGATGGGCGTGGGGAGTCGCGTGGATTCGGGCTCGGGGAATGTGCGGTTGGCGGCGGCGGGGGATGTCGTTTTGGGACGTTTGGTTACCACGCGCGCGGTTTCGATTTTGGCGGCGGGAGGATCGATTTTGGGTGCCGGGAATGAGGAACCGGTTGTGACGGCTTCGGCGTTGCGGATGGTTGCGGGCGGCGCGATTGGAACGGGAGCGAATCCGCTGGAGATCGATGTGGGGACGGTGAGCGCGCGGGCGGAGAATGGCGGGATTTATTTGCGGGCGGGTTCGGCGATTGTTGTTGGATCGGTGGCGGTGGCGGTGCAACGAGTGGGGGAATCCGGCGGGGTGTCGGAGGTTTCGGATGCGGCTTTGGCGGGAGTGGCGACGTTGGGGGGGAATGGATCGGTTGTGATTCGGGCGGGCGTGGGTTTGACAGTTAACGCGGGTGTCGCGGCGCATGGGAGCGGGAATGTTCTGCTGGAGGCGGGCGCTGTGGATGCGGAAATTTCGCTTCGGGCGAGTGTGACGTCGGGGAGCGGACATATTTCGGTTTTGGCGGGGCTGTCGGTGACGTTTGGCGCGGGCGCGGATATCGTGAGCGGCGGAGCGGGAACGGTGGATATCGCGGCGGGCGGCGGGGCGATTTGGATGGCGGACGCGAGCCGGATCGACGCGGGGGCGGGGAATGTGCGGTTGAGCGCGGCGGGCGATGTGACGTTGGGCGGAATTTTGACGACGGGGAACGT
>CAZJCL010000001.1:95422-123576 GCA_964544025.1 uncultured Opitutales bacterium
TTGGCGGACGGTTCGGTTTCGGCGGTTTCGGATGGCGAACAGGCGGGTGTGGCGAGCGTGGGCGGAAATGGGTCGGTTGTCGTGCGGACGGTGAATGGCGGTCTGACTTTGCCGGGCGATTCGGCGGCGGTTTCGGCTCATGGCGGCGGAAACGTTCTTTTGCTGGCGGGCGGATCGGTTTCCGACCTCGTGGCACATGGCGACGTGGTTTCGGGGACGGGGCATGTTACGTTGTTCGCGGGGCGGTCGGTAACTTTCGCGGCGGGCGCCGATGTTTTCAGCGGGGGCGCGGGAACGGTTTTTGTGCAAGCGGGTGGCGGCTCGATTTCGATGGCGGGCGCGAGCCGGATCGAGACCGGGGGCGGAGATATTCGAATGGAAGCGGCGGGGAATGTTTCGTTGGGAAGATTGGCGACGACGGGCAACGTTTCGATCACGGCGGAGGCGGGATCGGTTTGGGGGAATGGCGGTGGAGAGTTCGATGTTGTCGCGAATGGGTTGCGGTTGACGGCGGGGAACGCGGTGGGCGGATTTGGCGAGGGAATGCGGCTTACGACGAAGGTGGCGACGATGAGCGCGCGCGCCGGGGGCGGCGGAGTTAACATTTTGGAGGCGGATGCGCTGTTGATCGGCGATGTGGCGGCGGCGGTGCGAAGAGTGGGTGCGGACGGATTGGATTTCGCCGTTGGTGAAGCGCCGCAGTCCGGCGTGGTTACGTCGTCGAATAATGGATCGATTGTGGTTCGGACGGAGAATGGAAGTGTGACGGTTGGTGAGGGAACTGGAGTTTCGGCTCATGGCGCGGGGGTGATTTTGGTGGAGGCGGGGGGAGCGTCGGCGGATTTGACGGTGAACGGAGATGTCGTTTCGGGGCGGGGGCATGTGCGGTTGCTGGCGGGGCGTTCGGTAACTTTCGGCGCGGGAGCGAACGTGGTGAGCGGCGGGGCGGGAACGTTGAGCGTCGAGGCGGTTTTGGGTTCGATCGCGATGGCGGACGGGAGCCGGATCGATGGCGGCGCGGGAGATGCGCGGTTGCTGGCGGCGGCGGATGTTCGGTTGGCGGGAGTTCGGACGCTGGGGAATGTTTCGATTACCGCGACGGCGGGATCCATTTTCGGCGGCGGCGGCGCGGATATCGATGTGGTTGCGTCGGGATTGCGTTTGGTGGCGGGCGTTGGAATCGGGACGGCGGCGAACGCGCTGGAAACGGCGATTCTGACCTTGTCGGCGCGGGCGTCGGGCGGCGGTATTTATGTTACGGGAACAGGCGGATTCCGGGTGGGGGATGTGGCGGTCGCGATTCAGCGGGTGAATCCGAGTTCGTCGGTTTTCCCGATTGTCGACGCGACGCAATCGGGAGTGCGGACGACCGGCGGAAACGGGGTGATCGTTTTGCGGGCCTTGAGCGGGAATCTGGTGGTGGCGGGCGGCGGGGGCGATTTGGAAGGGGCGGGAATCGTGGCGCATGGCGGCGGCGCAGTGACGCTTTCTACGGGGGCGGGAGGAAATGTGGAGTTGCTGGCGGCGGTGCGGTCGGGGACGGGGGCGATATCCATTCTTTCGGTGGGGAATATTCGGCATGATTTTGGAGGCGTTGGTCCGGTGGTGCGGACGGGCGGGGCGATTTCGCTGCGGGCGGAATCGGGAATCGGCCAGAGCGGACGCGGGTCGCTGTTTACGAAGTCGATTCGTCTTAGCGTTTCGAACCGGCAGAATGGTTCGGTTTACATCCGGCTGGACGAGACGACGCCGTTGCATGGGGTGGAGCTTTTGGGGAGCGGCAGCTTTTTCCTGAATCAGACGGGCGGAGATCTTTCGGTTGTGGAGCCGGTGGTCGTCGCGGATGGGCATTTGAATATCGTTTCGCGCGGAACTGTGACGGTGGCGCGGGAGGTTTCGGTTTTCGGAAATATTGATATCGCGGCGCAGCGGTTCACGGCGGCTGGCGCGGCGATCAAGAGCGCGGCGGGGGATATCCGGATTCGCGCGGTGGAGGCGATTCAGTTTGATGGCGTTTCGCCGCTGACGGCGAGCGAAGGCGGGATTTGGTTGCGGTCGGGGGCGGATGTATCGGTGGGGCGCGCGGTGGCGGGCGGGGTTTTGGAAATCGTGGCGGCGGGGACGATCGTGAGTTCGTTGCCGGGGAATTCCGCGGGCGCGTTGGAGGCGGGGCATTTGCGTTTGCACGCGGGCGGAACGATCGGGACGGCGGCGGCGCCGGTGTTTTTCGATGCGGAGCGGGTCGATGTGGATGCGGGTGGAATGGCGTATGTGCGGAGTTTGGGGGAGATGGTTTTGGGGCGTTTCGGAATGGCGGCGACGACGGCTCCGGGGCAGGAGTTGGTTATTTGGATCGAGGGAGGGAAGATTCGTTCGGAGGGCGGGCAGTTGGTCGACAAGGGGAACGGGACGCTGGTTTTGCGGAGTGAAAACGAGTTCGGGTTGGACGCGGTCGTCCGGTCGGAGAACGGCCATATCCGGATCGAGGCGCGGAAGATCGTTTCGGAATCGACGGCGGCGGACGGGCGGGTGGAAGCGCCGAATGGATCGGTGCGGTTCGAGGCGGAAGAGGGAATCGGGGGCGCCGGGGCGAATGAGGCGGTTCATTTCCATGCGCCGCAAGTTTCGGCGACGACGGGGAGCGGTCCGTTGCATTTGAACAGTCTGAGCGGAACGACGGTGGGGGGCGCCGGTTTGGTGGTGAATTCGGGATCGGGGTTGTTGCGGTTGAACGTGGCGGCGGGAAGTTTGACGACGGTGGGGAACATCCGGCATTTGGGGAGCGGTTCGGTGGCGGTGAACGTGGCGTTTGGAGGAATTTCGATGACGGCGGCGAGCCGGATCTCGACGGTCGGCGGGGCGTTGACTTTGGCGGCGCGGGACGATGTCTGGTTGTCGCGGGTGCAGACGGCTTCGGGGCTGGTGCGGGTTTCGAGCGCTTCGCGGTCGGTCCAGGGGATGGCGAACATTCCGGATTTCGCGGGGGCGAATATTGTTGTCAGCGGGTTGGCACCGGCTCCAATTTTGCAGGTGGCGAGCCGGGCGATTCTGACGGTGTATTCGGATATGGTGACGGTGAACGGTTCGAATTTCTTCCGGGTCGGGCGTCCGGCGATTCCGATCAATTTGAATTTTAGCACATGAGAATTTGCCGGCACAGGAACGAAGGCGGAGGGGAGCGTTTGCGCGGGATTTTCCGGGGGACGGGGATTGTTGTTTTCGCGGGGATTTTGGCGGCGGTTTTTTTGGGAGCATCGCGGGCGGAGGCGTTGGAGGCGAGCTTGGCGCCGGAGGGGGTGCGGGTGGTTTTCGATGCGGGGACGGCGATTTTGGCGGCGGACGTGGAAGGGCGGATTTTGCGGTCAACGGACGGGGGAGCGGGATTTTCGGTGGTGAAAAGCGGGAATCCGAACGACGCGGTGCTGGCGTTCCAGCGGTCGGGGTCGGTGGTGGTGGCGGTCGGGCGGAGCGGGGCGATTTTCAGGTCGACGAACGGCGGGGCCAGCTGGACGGCGCGGCACGGGGCGGCTTCGGCGATCAACGGGGATTGGAACGGGGTGGCGAACAACGGGGGGCAACTTTGGGTGGCGGTCGGGTTTAGTTCGAGCCGGATCGCGTGGGCGGTTTCGACGAATGGCGGGGTGGATTGGGCGGCATCGGCGACGGGGACGAATCCGTTCGGCGCTTTGGAAGGGGTGGTTTGGCATGGGGCGGGGAGCCGGTTTGTGGCGGTTGGCGGGGACGGGGTTTTTAACGGATTGGCTTTTTCGTCGGTGAATGGGTCGGCGTGGAATCCGGTTTCGTTGCCGGCGGGGACGGCGCCGCTTTTGTTTGTTTCGTCGGATGGGAACGGCGGACTTTTGGCGGGAGGGGAATCGGGGTTTGAGGGCAGCTTGCTTTTGTCGGGCGGGGCGGCTCCGGCGTTTTCGATGGTGGGCGGGAGTTATTTCAGCGAAACGCTTCGGAGCGGGATCGCGGCGGGAGCGGGGCATTGGTTTGTGGGCGGGGACGATACGGTTTTGGTGGAGTTGACGGCGGCGGGGGCGCGGGTGGCGGGGGTGCCGGTTCCGGGCGGGGAGGCGATACGGTCGCTGGTTTTGAGCGGGCCGGAAACGCTGCTGGTGGCGGGCGGTTTGCCGGATATTGCGATTCCGGTGGTTTCTCCGCCGAAAGCGCGGATCGCGGCGGCGGGCGGGGAGTTGAGGATTAGGGCGACCGGGACGGCGGCGGGGCGGGTTTACGCGTTGGAGACGTCGGTCGATTTGCGGAATTGGCAGATTGTGCCGGGGAGCGTTCGAACGGCGGGCGGGGAGACATTGGAATGGACTTTCGCGGCTCCGCCGGGTGAGACGGGGCGTTTTTGGCGCGTTCGCATGGATTGATCATTTTTTAACCGGATCCCGATTATGAAAACAAAACTGATTCCCCTCTCTTCGTTTCTCGTTTTTTCCTGCGCCGCCTTTGGGCAGATTGAACCGATGATGGGTTACGCGACCAGCGTCGAAACGCGGCGGGCGCATGTGACGGATCGCGTTTTCGACGCGACGATACAACCGGATGGGCAAGCGGTTTCGGTGGGTGGGCGATATCTTGACCGGTCGATTCGCCAGAAACTGCGGGGAGTGGGCGGGACTTACGCGGTGGCGCGCGACGCGGAAGGTTTCGGGGCGCGGGCGGCGTATCAGCGGCCTTGGCGCGATTTCGTTTTCGGGATTTCGGTGGATTACGAAACGGTGGAAAGCGATTTCGACGAGCGGACGGCGAATGTGAATCATGGGCGGGTGGATTCGGATACGGTGACGGCGGCGGCGTCGGCGCGGTATGATTTCGGGGATTGGTCGTTCTTTTTGCAGGGGGGAGCGGGGTGGTCGGATCATGACGCGCATCGGGTGAGCGCGGTACCGGGGAGGAAGGAGGCGTCGTTTGATGGGGACGATTATTTCGGGATCGTTCGTCTGGAGCGCGGGTTCGCGGTGGGAGAGGGAATCGGGGTGCGGCCGTTCGTGGCGGCTTCGGCTTCGCGGGTGAAGGTGGACGGATTTAACGAATCCGCGGGGGCCGACGCGCGGGTGGTGTCGGGCGATTCGTTTTCGGAGAGTTTGGCTTATGCGGGAGTGACGGTCGATAAGGACTTTGGGCGGATCGCTCCGTATGTATCGGTGGCGTGGGTCCGGAAGCTTTCCTCTTCCGACATCGAGTTCGAGCGTGTCGGGGGCGGTGGAATTCCGGACGAGGTGATTCCGGTGACGACGCCTTTTACGGATTTGTTCGTGGCTGAAATCGGAGCGAGCGCGGGTTTCGCCGATCATTGGGCGGCGGATCCGTTTGTGCGGTTTATCGGTGGAGATGACGATACCCGGTGGAGTTTCGGAATCGCGGTGCGGCGGGAGCTTTGAGCGGGGATAGGTAGCCAGCCCGGGAGGGAGTGTGAAAAAAAGCGCGGCAGTGAGAACAAGTTAGATCCGGCGACCGCCGACGAAACTGACTTATTGAGTATTCTTTTTGGGATAAGTGGTTTTTTTTCTCGAAGGTTTGCAGGAAGCTTCTATGGCTATGGGGAAACAGCGTAATTGAATTCGCTTTTTTTCCTATCCTGTGAAGATCACCGTTCCTTTTTTCCTACTATCCGCAATCTCTTGCGCGATGCCGGCCAGCGTATCGTTTGGCCAGGCCGCGACAGACGAAACCGCCGTGACGCCGGTGGAAATGATCGCGCGGGCTTTGAAGAATAATTACGACGTCAAGATCCAGGAGATCGACGTCGCCATCGCGGCCGACCGGGTGGAAGGCGCGCGAGGGGAATTCGACCCGATCATAAGCATCAACATCGGGCGCGACGATACGACGCGGCGGATGAACTCGCGGGATTTCGTGACGATTCCCGAATTGAATCTCAATATTCCGACTGACCGGACGCGGATATTCAATGAGACGATCCATCGTGGTTCAGTGGGCATTGGCGGGCGTCTTCATACGGGAACGCGTTACGATCTGACGACCGGGTTGACACGGACGCGCAATTATTACACGCGTTCGGACAGTTCGCCGTTCGATCCGGAGTATCAGGCGACGACGCGGTTGACTCTCGTTCAGCCGTTGTTGCGGAACGCCGGTCGCGACGTGAACATGGCGCAGATTCACGTGCTGGAGGCGGAGGGGGTGTCGACGCTGCATCAAACCCGTTTGGGGATCGAGACGGTGATGGCGCAGGTGTTGTCGGTTTGTTTCGAGCTGGAATTCGCGGTGGAAAACATTCGCGTGAAAGAGCAGGCGGTGGAGTTGGCCGAAAGTTTGTTGCAGGAAAACACGCGTCGCGTCGAGGAAGGGCGGATGTCTCCGCTGGATGTCACGCAGGCGGAGGCGCGGGTCGCGGAGGCGCGGGAGGAGTTGATCCAGGCGCGGAATTTTCATGCGCAGCGGCAGAATCTTTTGCGGGAATTGACGAAGGCGGATTACGATTTCGACGAGCCGTATGTGACGGTGGCGGGAGTGGAATCGGCGTTGCCGAAGGTGGAACTGGACCGGGACGCGCTGGTTGCGGAGATGTTCGCGCGGAGTCCGATTTATCACGCGGCGATGGAAACGGCGGAAGCGGAACGGATCCGGCTTTTGTTCGCGGAAGACCAGATTCATCCGCAAGTCGACCTCATTTTGACCGCCGGTTATAACGGTTTGGAAAGTTCGTTCGAGCAGTCTTTCAAGGATTACAACGAGCGGGATCATCCTGACTGGGGAGTGGGTATCGAGGTATCGTTTCCGATCGGCGAGCGTTCGGCGCGGGCGCGGATGAGCGAGCAGAAGCGGCGGCGCACGCAGGCGTTGTTGCGGGTGAAGCAGGCGGAGGTGCAACTGTTGGCGGCGCTGGATAACGCGTTGCGGGAAGTGGAGGCGGGATTGGAGCGGCGGACGTTGATCGAGGATGTGGTGCGGTTGGCGGAGAGCGCTTTGAACTCGGAGGAGCGGCGTTTGGTTTCCGGGGTGACGACCAGTTACAACGTGTTGACGCAGCAGCGCGAATTGTCGGACGCGCGGTCGCGAGCTTTGGCGGCTGACGCGGAGGTGCGCCGGGCGACAACGCAGCTTCTGTTGGTGCAGGGATCTTTGGCGGAATCACTTGGGTTCGCGCTTAACTTCGAATAGAGAGGAAATTTACGATGAGACGCTGTTTTCTGGTTCTTGGTTTCGTGGCTTTGGCGGCGGCGGGCGCGCGGGGAGAGACTTTCACCGCGAGCGGTTTGGTGCTTCCGTTTTTGGAGGTGACAGTGAGCAGTCCGGTGCAAAGTCACGTGGAGGAGCATCTGGCGCGCCAGGGGGATTTGGTGGAGGAGGGGGCGGTTTTGACGCACTTGTTCGCACGTATTGAGGAACTGAATATGGAGCGGACGAAGGCGGCTTTGGAGAAACGGGAATTCGATCACCGGGCGGCGCAGAATCTTTTCAAGGACAAGTTGATCAGCGAGGACGAGGCGCTGGCGAGCCGGATCGAGCTGGATTTGGCGCGGCTGCAATACGAGATCGCGAAGGAGAATTTCGATTTGCGGCAGATCCGGAGTCCGATTCGCGGAATCGTGGTGGAGCGGATTGCGGAGATCGGGGAAACGGTGAAGGCGTCGGATCCGATGTTTACGATCGTGGATATCGATCAGGTTTTTGTGCAATTGTTCGTCGAGGCGGAGCGGCTTCGTGTGCTGCGTCACGGCGGTCTTGTGAAGGTCCGTTTTCCGGAAATCGGAATTTTGGAGGCGCGGGAAGGAATGATCGATTTCATCGATCCGCGCGTCGATCCGGCGAGCGGGCTTTTGCGGGTGAAGGTTTTGGTCCCGAATCCGGACGGGGCGATCAAGGTCGGAGTTCGCGGAGTCGCGGAGTTTTCGATGACCGGACTTTCCGCGGTTCCGGCGAGCGACTAGTGCGTTTTCGGGATGAACGGCCGGACGATGGAACCGGGAAAGAGCGTTTTGAAATTTAACTTTTAGATCCCCCAAATATGTCATTGGAATCATTCAGGTCGCCTTCGTCGTCGGCAATCGAGTTGCTCGAATCGTGCCGCCTTTTCAGCGGACCGGCACCGGAGTTTTGGCAGAAGTTTTCGAAAGCATTTTGCGATCTTTTGCGGGCGCGGCGGGTGCGGATGGTTTTGCGCGCGCCGGACGGCTGGAAGGTATTGGCGGTGTATCCGGAATCGCGTCCGGCACCGTTGCCGATTCCGGAGGCGGCGTTTCAGAATCTGAGCGAGACGGCGCTGGCGGAAGGTTGGGCGCAAATCGAGATCGGCGGCGGGCTTGGCCGTTTTCTCGGGATGATGCCGTTGAAGACCGACGACAAGGACCGGGTTTGTTTTGTCGAGGTGGTGTCGGAGGAGGATCCGGCGCAGTCGACGAGCGATTTCAAGGGCCTTTTGTCGCTGGTGGCGGATACGCCGAAGATGTATTTGCGCAATCGCGAAGTGGTGCGGTTGCAGGAGCGGTTCGATCATTACGCGCGGGCTCTGGACCTTCTGGCGGTGGTGAACAGTCACAAGAAGTTCGCGCCGGCTTCGATGGCATTGGTCAATGAGGCGGCGGCGCGTTTCCGGGCTTCGCGGGTGACGCTGGGGTGGCTTTCGCGGCCGTACATCAAAGTGGTGGCGGTGAGCGGGACGGAGAAATTCGAGCGGAAGATGCAGGTGGTGCAGCTTCTGGAGGCGGCGATGGAGGAGTGTCGCGACCAGGACGAGGAGTTGCTTTGGCCGGCGGTTCCGGGGATCGACGCGGTGGTGCGCGATCATCAGGCTTACGCGAAACAGTGCGGATCGCACGCGTTGCTGTCGGTTCCGCTGCGTTACGACGGCGAGGTGGTGGCGGTGCTGACGCTGGAGAGGGAGGCGGAGGTTTTCGACGATATGGAGGCGCGGGGTTTGCGGGTGATCGCGGACCAGACGGCACCGATTTTGGCGACGGCGCGGAAGCATAGCCGGTGGTTCGGTTACCGGTGGGCGCAGGCGTGGCGGGCGGGATTGGCGAAGGTTTTGGGACCGCGTCACACGTGGTTGAAGCTCGGCGTGGCGCTGGGTTCGGCGGCGGTGTTGTTCGCGTTGCTGGTACCGTTGAATTATCGGGTGGATTCGACGTTCATCGTTCGTTCGGACAGTCTCGCGCATATGCCGGCGCCGTTCGACGGCTATATCGACGCGGTGTTTGTGCGGCCGGGCGATGTGGTGAAGGAGGGGGATCTTTTGATGCAGTTGCAGGACCGGGATCTGTTGATCGAGGAGGCCGAGGTGTTGTCGGAGATCCGGCGATTCGCGGCGGAGGCGGAGTTGGCGGAGGCGGAAGGGCGATTGGCGGAATTGCGGGTGGCGCGGGCTACGCGGCAGCAGGCGGAGGCGCGGTATGAGTTGATCCGGCATCGGTTGGAGCGGGTGCAGGTGCGCGCGCCTTTCGATGGCGTGGTGGTGCAGGGAGATTTGCGGGACCGCTTGGGGGCACCGGTGCGGCAGGGGGAAGTGTTGTTGCAGGTGTCGAAGACGGAGGGGCTTTACGTGGAAATCCGGCTGCCGGAGCGGGACATCGATTTGATCGGGGACCGGCGTTCGGGTGCGGCGACTTTCGCGAGCCGCCCGGACTTGCGTTTTCCGATGGCGGTGGAAACGATCGCGCCGATGGCTTTGCCGGACGAGGATGGAAACGCGTTTTTCCTGCGGGCGAATCTGGAGGGGGACGCGGATTGGTTGCGGCCGGGGATGAGCGGCGTGGCGAAAATCGACGGAGGGAAACGGACTTTGTGGTGGCGGGCGACGCACCGGATTGTGGATTTCCTCCGCATCAAACTTTGGATCTGAGTTATGGCCGCCGAACGTCAATTATTCAGCGAGTCGTGGCATCGGGTGGCGGGGCAGAAGATCCGGCTGCGTCCTTCGGTGCGGGTGCGGAAGCAGTTTTTCCGGGGGCAGCACTGGTATGTCGCGACGGATCTTTATGGGGACCAGTTTTTCCGGTTTCGGCCGGAGTCGTGGGATTTCATCGCCCGGCTGGATGGAACGCGGACGGTCGACGAGGTTTGGCAGAGTTGTCTGGACCGGAAGAAGGATGAGGCGCCGAGCCAGAATGAGGTGATTCAGATGCTGGCGGAATTGTACGCCGGGAATTTGATCATTTCGGATTTTCCGGCGGATGTGGCGCGGCTTTTCGAGCGTCAGAAGAAACGGCATGCGCGGGAGTGGAAGGCGCGGTTGTTCGGCATCTTTTTCCTGCGAATCCGGCTGTGGGATCCGGACGCGTTTCTCAATCGGACGATCGGGTGGATCCGTCCGTTGCTGTCGCGTTTCGGGGCGTTGTTATGGCTGGCGCTGGTCGGGAGCGCGGTCGGGGTGGTGGTTTCGAATTGGGAGTCGCTTTTCAGCCGGTCGCAAGGAGTGCTGGATCCGGGGAATCTGCCGCTGCTGTTGCTGGCGTTCATTATCGCGAAACTGGTGCATGAATTCGGGCACGGTTACGCGGTGAAGCGGTTGGGCGGCGAGGTGCATGCGATGGGGATCACGTTTCTCGTTTTCACGCCGATTCCGTATGTGGACGCGACGGCGGCGTGGGCGTTTCGGGAGCGGTGGAAGCGGGTTTGGGTGGGATCGGCGGGGATGATCGTGGAACTGGCGCTGGCGGCGGTGGCGACGTTTATTTGGGCGGCGACCGGGCCGGGGTTGGTGAACGCGTGGTGTTTCAATTTGATGATCGTGGCGTCGGTTTCGACGATCCTTTTCAATATCAATCCGCTGCTGCGTTTCGACGGTTATTATATTTTGTCGGATTTGACGGATTCGCCGAACTTGCAGCCGAGATCGGGGAAGCAGATCAAGCATTGGGTGGAGAAATACGCTTTCGGCGGAAGGCATTCGCAAAGTCCGGCGGAGAGCCGGGGGGACGCGGTTTGGCTGGCGAGTTTCGGGGTGGCGAGTTTTTGTTACCGGGTTTTCATTACGTTCACGATTATCATGTTCGTGGCGGACCGGTATCTCGGTCTCGGGTTTTTGGCGACGGTGTTGACGATCATCGGGTTTTTCGTGGTTCCGTTATTCAAGGGGCTGAAATACCTGGTTTCCGAAGCGCGGATCGAGCGGGTGCGGACGCGGGCGTGGCTGGTGACGGCGGGGACGGTCGCGGTGTTGTTTGTGTTGCTCGGAGTGATTCCGGCACCGCGTCATTTCCGGGCTCCGGGAATCGCGTTTGCGGAGGAGGCGACTTTTGTGGTGGCGGGGACGAATGGCCGGGTGGAGGAATACAATCCGGCGGAGAAGGTCGAGGCGGGAATGCCGATCATGCGGCTGGCGAATCCGGAGCTGGCGCTGATGCGGGCGCATCACGAGGCGGAATCGGTGCGGCTGGCGGCGATGGAGCGGCGGTTGATGGCGACGGGGGGAGCGGGGCGGGAAGCTTTGGCGGAACGTTGGCGGGTGAATGAGCTTCGGCTGGCGGAGTTGGCGCAGGAGGAGGAGGCGCTGATTTTGCGGGCGCCGGCGACCGGACGTTGGGGCGGACCGCAGCCGGATGGAATGCGGAATCGCTGGCTGGGGCGGGGGGAAACGATTGGCGAGATCGTGCCGGAGGGCGACTGGCGGTTTTTCGCGGTGGTGGCGCAGCAGCACGCGGGGCCGTTGTTCGAGCAAGGGGTTCACCGTTCGGAAGTTCGTTTTCGGGGAAGCGCGGGAGAGCGGGTGGTAGCGCGGGCGACGCATGTGGTGCCGGGGCGGCAGGAGCAGTTGCCGAGTCCGGCGCTGGGTTGGGCGGCGAAGGGGAAAGTGCGGACGCGGCCCGACGATGCCAAAGGCGTTCGGACGGCGGAACCATTTTTTCTCGTGATTCTGGAAATCGACCGGCATGGGCCGCCGTTGTATCACGGGCGGGTCGGGGAGGCGCGTTTCAAGCTGGATTCGGAACCGTTGTTGAACCAGTGGTACCGGAGTTTGCGTCAACTTCTGCAAAAGCGTTTCCAATTGTGAGGATGATTCCGACGCTTCCGATGCGGTTGAAAATTTTTGGAGCCTGACATGTCTTTCGTTGCATCCCGCAAGTTTATTCCGCCTCGCATCGAAGCCCGGCAGACGGACGTTCCCGTCGTCGAGGAAGTGCCGCAGGGGCTGGACGGCTGGGTACATGATTGCGTGGGGCGCTGGCGGTCGCGGGCGTCGGAGAGCCGCCGGCTTTGGCAGTTGTCGGGCGAAGTGGAGGCGGAGATCGACGAGTTGAGCCATCGCTCGGAGCGGCATCTCCGTTCGTTGATGCACAAGCAGCGCGAGAACGTGAGGCGGCGGGGGGCGAAATGGGCGGAGGAACTGGCGGCGAGTTTGCCGTTGGTGGTGGAAGCGGCGCGGCGAACGACGGGGTTGCGGGCCTACCGGACGCAGATCATGGGGGCGCTGGCGATCGGTGAAGGGTTTTTGGCGGAAATGGCGACGGGGGAGGGGAAGACGTTGACGATTGCTTTGGCGGCGGCGGTTTCCGGGTGGACGGGGCGGCCGACGCATGTGATCACGGCGAACGATTATCTCGCGGAACGGGATTCGAAGCAGTTCGAGCTGTTTTTCGGATTGTGCGGTTTGACGACCGCTTCGGTGACGGCGGCGGTGGAGGGGGCGGAGCGGCGGGAGCGGTATTTGGCGGATATCGTTTATTGCACCGGGAAGGAATTGGTCGCGGATTTTTTACGGGATCAGATTGTGCTGGGGCCGTTGGCGGATTCGGCGCGGCGGGCGGCGTTGCGTTTGTCGGGGCGGGTGCAGCAGCGGGTGCCGACGATGTTGCGGGGATTGCACACGGCGATCGTGGACGAGGCGGACAACCAGTTGATCGACGAGGCGGTGACGCCGTTGATCATCAGCCGGAAGGAGGAGAATCCGGTTTTGCGGGAGGCGTGTTCGCAGGCGGAGAAGTGCGCGGCTTCGCTTTTGCCGGGGGAGCATTACGAGTTGAACGAGCGGGTGAAGGAAGTGCGGTTGCTTCCGGCGGGCCGGGACCGGATTCGCGAATGGTGTTCGACGAAGGAAGGGTTTTTGTCGGCGACGGATTGGGTGGCGGATTTGGCGACGCAATCGTTGCAGGCGCGCCATTTTTTTCTGCGGGACAAGCAGTATGTGATGGTGGACGGGAAGGTGGTGATCGTCGATGAATTTACCGGGCGCTTGATGCCGGGGAGGAGTTGGCGGTTGGGATTGCATCAGGCGGTGGAGGCGAAGGAGGCGGTGGAGCTTTCGTCGCCGTCGGAGACGCTGGCGCGGTTGAGTTTTCAGAAATTTTACCGGCTGTTTCCGCATTTGGCGGGGATTACCGGAACGGCGAGGGAATCGGCGCGGGAGTTTTGGCGGATTTATCGGTTGCCGCTGGTGGAGGTGCCGCGTCACCGGCCGAATATTCGCCGGGACGAGGCTTCGCGTTTCTTTTTTCGGGAGGAGGAAAAGTGGGAGGCGATCGTTGATGAGATCGAGGCGATTCACGCGGAGGAGCGTCCGATTTTGATCGGAACGAGAAGTGTGGCGGCGAGCGAGCGTCTGGCGGGGATTTTGCAGGAGCGGGGGCTGCTGTTTTCGTTGCTGAATGCGGTGCGAAACGATCAGGAGGCGACGATTATTGGTCAGGCGGGGGAGAAACGGGCCATTACGATCGCCACGAACATGGCGGGGCGGGGAACGGATATCGTGATCCGCGGGAAGGTGGCGGAGGCGGGGGGCTTGCACGTGATTTTGACCGAGGCGCATGAATCGGGCCGGATCGACCGGCAGCTGCGGGGACGGGCGGGGCGACAGGGGGACGCGGGGAGTTCGCGGTTGTACGCGAGTTTCGACGACGAGTTGTTGCAGCGGTTTCTCGGACCGGCTTCGGCGGGGATGGTTCGGATCTGGTGCCGGGCGGGATTGCCGGGGTGCGGATTGGTGCTGCGCGGGGCGGCGCGTTTCGCACAGTGGCGGGCGGAGCGGAAGGCGCAACGGCAACGTTTCCTCGTGATGCGTCAGGATGCCGAAATGGCGAAGTCGGTGATCGGGGGCGGACCGCGGCAGTTTTAGGAATTCGGTCGGCTTTCGAGGCGTGCCGGAGTGTGCGACACCGGTGTCTCACGGGTGGGGTTTTGGTGTGACAGTTGGGTAATTGTGTCTCGGTTTTACGGGCTGGTATTAAGTGGGTTTGAGGCTTGGGGAACCGTAAAGCATTTGAAGTGAGGTGTTTGTGGGGTGTTGTTTCGCTTGGCATGCGGGGTGCTTACGGGTTTCTCGTGAGCAAGGTACTTGGAATAGATTTAGGAACGACGAACTCGTGTATGGCGATCATGGAGGGGGGTGAACCAGTGGTCATCCCGAATGCCGAGGGAGCGCGCACGACTCCTTCCGTGGTGGCTTTCACGAAAAACGGGGAACGGCTCGTGGGCCAGGCGGCGAAGCGCCAGGCGGTGACGAATCCCCAGAATACGATTTTCTCCGCGAAGCGGCTGATCGGACGGAAGCTGGGCGAAGTTCAGCAGGAGGCCGCCGGTTTGCCTTACAAGGTTGTCGACGGGAAAAATGGCGACGCCGCGATCGAGGTCAAGGTGGGGGACAAGACCGAGCGTTTCGCGCCGGAGCAGATTTCTTCTTTCGTTTTGGCCAAGTTGAAGGCGGACGCGGAAGCTTATCTCGGCGAGAAGATCACGCAGGCGGTGGTCACCGTTCCGGCTTATTTCAACGACTCGCAACGGCAAGCGACCAAGGATGCCGGCGCGATCGCGGGGTTGGAGGTTTTGCGGATCATCAACGAGCCGACCGCGGCTTCGCTGGCTTACGGTCTCGACAAGAAGAGCGAGGAGAAGATCGCGGTTTACGACTTGGGTGGAGGGACGTTTGACGTTTCGATCCTGGAAATCGGCGACGGCGTTTTCGAGGTCAAGGCGACCAACGGCGACACGCATCTCGGCGGCGACAACTGGGATGAGGCGATCATCGATTGGCTGGTGGAAGGATTCAAAAAAGAGCAGGGGATTGACCTGCGCAAGGATCCGATGGCGCTTCAGCGTTTGAAGGAGGAGGCGGAGAAGGCGAAGATCGCGCTTTCGTCGGCGCAGACCGTGGACATCAATTTGCCGTTTATCACCGCCGACGCCAGCGGTCCGAAGCACTTGAACGTGCAACTGACGCGGGCCAAGCTCGAGCAGATTTGCGATAATCTTTTCCAGCGGACGATTCCGCCGTTCAAGAATTGCATGAAGGACGCGGGTCTTGGCTCAAGCGAGATCGACGAGCTTGTTCTCGTCGGCGGGATGACCCGGATGCCGAAAGTGGTGGAAATTTCCCGCGGTCTCGCTGGCAAGGAACCGCACAAAGGCGTCAATCCCGATGAAGTCGTGGCGATCGGCGCGGCGATTCAAGGGGCGGTGTTGAAGGGTGACGTGCGCGATGTGCTGTTGCTCGACGTGACGCCGTTGACGTTGGGGATCGAGACGGCGGGCGGAGTTTCGACGGCGATGATCGATCGCAACACGACGATTCCGACGAAGAAGTCCCAGGTTTTCTCGACCTTCAGCGACAACCAGCCTTCGGTGGAGATCAAGGTGCTTCAGGGCGAGCGTCCGATGGCGCGGGATAACAAGGTTTTGGGCACGTTCCATCTCGATGGAATTCCGCCGGCGCCGCGAGGTGTTCCGCAGGTTGAAGTGACTTTCGACATCGACGCGAACGGGATTTTGCATGTTTCGGCCAAGGATCTGGGCACCGGAAAGGACCAGAAGATTACGATCACCGGATCGTCGGGACTTTCCAAGGAAGAGGTCGAGCGTCTGACCAAGGAAGCGGAACTTCACGCGGAGGAAGACCGGAAGAAGAAGGAAGCTGTGGAGACGAAGAACCAGCTCGACAGCATGGTCTATCAGGTCGAGAAGCAGCTCAAGGAGTTGGGCGACAAGATTCCGGCCGATAAGAAGACGGAGCTGGAAACTGTCCTCGGCGATTCGCGCAAGGCGTTGGAATCCGACGATACCGAACAGATGAAGTCGGCGTTGGAAAAACTGACGCAGGCGATGTCGGCGGTGGCGAGCGATCTGTATAGCCAGGCCGGGGCCGGCGCGGAAGGGCAGCCGGGAGCTGGTCCTGAAGCGGGTCAATCCGCGGGCGGAAGCTCGAGCAAAGGTGGCGACGACGTGGTCGACGCCGACTTCGAAGTCGTGGACGACGACAAGAAGGACAACAAATAAAGCAAACCGATTTTTCGCCTTCGAATGGCATTCTTCGCCGTTCGGGGGCGAGTATTTCCCCTAACTGAACAGTAACTGATAATATGAGCACAACAGCTAGTACGAAAATTAAACCACTCGGAGATCGTGTTCTCGTTAAGCACATCGAAGAGAATGAGCAGGTCCGCGGCGGGATCATCATTCCCGATTCCGCCAAGGAAAAGCCGCAGGAAGCCGAAGTGATCGCGCTCGGCAGCGGCAAGAAGGACGAGAACGGCAAGGCTCAGGGCTTTGAGGTCAAGGTCGGCGACCGCGTTTTGATCAGCAAATACGGCGGAACCGAAGTGAAGATCGAAGACAAGAAGTACCTGCTCCTTCGCGAGGACGACATCCTCGGCATCATCCAGTCCTAATTCATTTCCAAGGAAACTAAAAACTTATGGCTAAACAATTACTGTTCGACGAAGCAGCGCGCGGCAAAGTTCTCAAGGGAGTGGAAGCTCTCTCCCGCGCCGTTAAGGTAACGCTCGGGCCTCGGGGTCGGAATGTCGTTATCGACAAGAAGTTCGGTTCGCCGACGATCACCAAGGACGGCGTGACCGTCGCGAAGGAGATCGAGTTGAGCGATCCTTACGAAAACATGGGCGCGCAGCTGGTTCGCGAAGTCGCTTCGAAGACTTCCGACAGCGCTGGAGACGGCACCACGACTGCGACCGTTCTGGCCGAAGCGATTTATCGCGAAGGTTTGAAGAACGTGACTTCGGGCTGCAACCCGGTTTACCTGCAGCGCGGGATTGAGAAGGCTGTGGCCGCCGCTGTGGCTGAGCTCGCCAAGATCTCCAAGAAGGTCGAAACCCGCGAAGAAGTTCGTCAGGTTGCCACCGTTTCCGCCAACTGGGACAACACGATCGGTGAAATCATCGCCGACGCGATGGACCGGGTCGGCAAGGACGGAACGATCACCGTCGAGGAAGCGAAGTCGATCGAGACGACGCTGGACGTGGTCGAAGGGATGCAGTTCGACAAGGGCTACCTGAGCCCGTACTTCGCCACCAACACCGAGACGATGGAAGTGATCCTCGAAGATGCGTTCGTTCTCATTCACGAGAAGAAGATCAGCAATCTTCAGGACCTCCTCCCGCTGCTCCAGGCCGTTGCGAAGCAGGGCAAGCCGTTGCTCGTGATCGCTGAGGACGTGGAAGGCGAAGCGTTGGCCGCTCTCGTGGTCAACAAGCTCCGCGGCACGTTGAACGTTTGCGCGGTGAAGGCTCCAGGATTCGGCGATCGCCGGAAAGCGATGCTCGAAGATATCGCGGTTCTCACCGGCGGCCGTTGCCTGACGGAAGATCTGGGCATCAAGCTCGAGAGCGTCCAGGTCAGCGATCTCGGGAAGGCGAAGCGGATCACGGTCGACAAGGAAAACACCACGATCGTCGAAGGCGCTGGTTCCTCGGCCGACATCCAGGGCCGCGTGAAGCAGATCCGTCGTCAGATCGAAGAAACCACCTCGGATTACGATCGCGAAAAGCTCCAGGAGCGTCTCGCGAAGTTGGCTGGCGGAATCGCGGTCATCAACGTGGGTGCCGCGACCGAGCCGGAAATGAAGGAAAAGAAGGCTCGCGTGGAAGACGCGTTGCACGCGACCCGCGCCGCTGTGGAAGAAGGTATCGTCCCTGGCGGAAGCGTGGCTCTTCTTCGCACCGCCAAGGTTCTCGAAACCTTGAGCTTGGAAGGTGACGAGAAGGTTGGCGCCGCGATTGTTCGCCGCGCGATCGAAGCTCCTCTCCGCCAGCTCTGCCAGAACGCGGGCGTGGAAGGTTCGTTGGTTGTCCAGGAAGTCCTCAAGGGCTCCGGAAACACCGGCTACAACGTGGCCACCGGCGAATACGAAGACCTCGTGAAAGCGGGCGTTGTCGATCCGACCAAGGTGACTCGGACCGCGTTGCAGAACGCCGCGTCCGTCGCCGGTCTGCTCCTGACCACCGAGTGCATGATCACCGACATTCCTGAAAAGAATTCGTCCGGTGGCGGCGGTGGCGGACATGACATGGGCGGCATGGGCGGAATGGGTGGCATGGGCGGCATGATGTAAGTCGGCCGCGACTCACCGAGTCCAAACATTCAAAAGAGAACGCTCTCCTTCGGGAGGGCGTTCTTTTTTTATGAGCGGCGGGTGAGGGAGGTTTTGGAAACTCCTTGCACGCGGCGGGCGGGGCGGAAGCGTTTGCGGGCCGGAGACGGGACGAGATTGGCGGGAGTGGGATTGACGTTTTCCGCAGCGGGAAGCGGGTTGAAGAGCCGGGAGTTCCAGGCTTGATCGGTGGCGCGGGCCAGCGCGGTAAAGGCGGTGGAGCTGAAGTAACCGAGCCAGCAGACGATACCGATCATTTTGGCTCCATCTTCGAGGAGAAACGGATCGATTCCTTGCGGATCGACGATGTCCATTCCGACGGACATCGCGAAGAAACCGAAGCCCATTGCGAGAATGATGAATCGCGTGTTCAGAAGAATGGACCGGAAAAACCAAAGGTAGCCGAGGACGAGCGCGGCGTAGATTCCGTAGACGACTTTCTCCGGAATCCCGAAATGCGGATAAACGACTTCGTGAAACAGGAAAACGTCGTCCAGCCCGAGCATGAGCGAGAGAAATGCGGAGGCGAAGAAGAAGGCGGCCATCTGGCGACGATCCGGGAGCCGGAGGAAAATCGCTCCGGCGAGCAGGCAGGCGGTGGCCGCAGCCGCCCAGAAGAAGATACCGGTTTGGGAAAGGAAGCCGATGTAGAAGGAGAATTCGTAGACGGCGGACGGATCGCGGGTGAGATCACCGAACGCGATTCCGAGCGTGTGGTGAAAAACGAACACCATGCCAAGCAGCACGGAGGCGACGGCGAAAACTGCTGCGAGGATCGGCAGGCTTTGCTTGAAGTTTTCGAAAAGCAGGCCGGGCGAAAGCCGCGGGAGGAGTGGTTCGGGCGGGAATTCGTCTCCGGGAAAAGGAGAGGAAGACGCGGGATGGTGGTCGATATTGGGCATGACTTGAAGACGGAATGTTGCGGCCGGAGGGCCAGTGGTTTTCTCCGAGAATGGGGAAAGTATAATGGTTTTGGCGAGGCGGGTCGACCGGGCGAAACCCGACGAAGGCGCAAGCGTGTTTCCGATGAGGCTCAGGGACGGAAGCCTAGGGGAGCGGTAAGAGCGGTCCCCGCGGCGGGTGATCGGGGAAATTCCGGTGTTGGGCGCGGCAGGTGAAATTCGCAAGTTTCTGAGCGACAGTGGCCGGTTCCGGATAAGTTGAACGCGTTAGAATTAATCGGATTTCGCCCCGCTTCCGGAAATGAAGGATTTTGCAAAACATGGGTGCTGAAGAAGAACGCTCGGTCGACGAGAGTCTCCGCCGCGAGAGGGCATTGTTGAAGGCGTTGGTCGAAAACGTTCCGGAAGGAGTTGCTATCGTCGCTCCGGATGGACGGTTGGCTTATTGGAATCAGCACTTTCTCGATATTTGGAAAGTGCCGCCGGCGTTGCTGGAAAACGCGAAGGATGGCGAGGGGGTGAAATGGGCGGCGGAACAGACGGACAATCCGGAATGGTTTCTGAGGCAGATGGAGCAAGTCTATTTGCAACCGATGAAGACGATCGTGGAGGACACGGTTATTTTGAAGAGCGGTAGGACGCTCAGCCGGTTCGGGAAACCGGTGGAGGAAGGCGGGAAGCATATTGGCTGGCTTTGGACGTTTCGTGATGTGACGGAGCAGCTGGAAACGGAGCGGCAATTGCGTCAGCTGAGCCGGGGGCTGGAGCAACGGGTGGAGGAGCGGACGCGGGAATTGGAGGAACAGACGGCGCGGCTGCGTCATCTCGCGTCGGAATTGGCGTCGACGGAGCACCGGGAGCGGAAACGGCTGGCGGCGGTTTTGCACGACGATCTTCAGCAGCTTTTGGCGGCGGCGAACATGGGGTTGATGTCGTTGGAGCGGCGGTTGACGGAGGAGCGGGACCGGAAGGATATCGCGCGGGTGGCGGCGTGGGTGAGCCAGGCGGGGACGGCGGCGCGGGATCTGGCGCATGAGTTGCGGCCGCCCGCGCTGTATGAGGACGGTCTGATTCCGGCGCTGCGGTGGCTGGCGGGAAGGATGCGGGAACGTCACCAACTGGGAATCGCGATTCGGGCGGGGCAGGGATTGCCGGTTTTGACGGACGATATCAACGCGCTGTTGTTCGATAGCACGCGGGAGCTGTTGTTCAACGTGGTGAAATACGCGGACGTCGACCGGGCGAGCGTGGCGATTTCGGCAGACGAGCAGCGGATCACTTTGATCGTGGAGGATGAGGGGAAAGGGTTTTCGGGGAAGCGAGGACGGGGCGGACGCGATGGCGGCTTCGGGTTGTTTTCGATCCGGGAACGGTTGAAGGGTTTGGGCGGCGAGGTTTCGGTGGTTTCCCGGGAAGGGCGGGGAACGCGGATTTTGTTGTCGGTTCCGCTGAACGTGGCGGTGAAACGGGAAGACGCGGAACGGGTGCCGCCGGTGGTGGCAAACGGGAATTCCGGCGAGAAGGCATTTGCTTCCGGCGGGGGCGATATTCGGGTTTTGGTGGTCGACGATCACGCGCTCGTTCGGCAGGGAATCGCGAACGTTCTGCGGAGGGAAAAGCGGATTCGGGTGGTCGGCGAGGCGGGGGACGGGGTGGCGGCGATCGAGGCGGTGGAGGAAATGTGTCCGGAAGTGGTTTTGATGGATATCAATATGCCGCGGATGAACGGAATCGAGGCGACGCGGGAGATTCACCGGCGTTGGCCGGAGAAGATCATTATCGGGCTGTCGGTGCAGGACGACGAGGCGACGCGGGCTTCGATGTTTGTTTCCGGCGCGCAGGAATTTCTGTCGAAATCGGGGAACGCGGATCTGATGGTGTCGACGATTTTGCGATTGAACAACCGGGGTTGATTCGCGTGCGCTGGATCGGATTGGGAAATTGACAAATCGTCCGGCGTGGGCAGCAAAGGAAAGGTGCTTCAACGTATTCGTTTTTTTGTCGCTTGTATGTTTCTGTTTCCCGTTTTCGCATTTTCCGTGGAGATTTCGCCGAACAGGTATGGCTTGAAAGTCGTGGAGGATTTATCGATTTACGAGGCGCTCGTGGCGGAGGATCCGGCGAAGGCGCTGGTGGATCTGGAGTCGTTTATTCCGGGGCTCGCGGTGGATGTGCGGTATGCGACGCGGGAGAATTTCATGGGGGAGAAATTGTATCCGGTGGCGAAGGTGTATTTGCGGCGGCCGGCGGCGGAGGCGCTTCGAGCGGTGCAGAAGGAATTGGCGGAAGAGGGGCTGGGGTTGAAAGTTTTTGATGGATACCGGCCGTATCGGGTGACGGAGAAAATGTGGGAGCGTTATGGGGATCCGGATTTTGTCGCGGATCCGAAATCCGGGTCACGCCACAACCGGGGTTGCGCGGTCGATGTGACGCTGATTTCGCTGAAGACGGGGGAAGCGTTGCCGATGCCGACCGGTTACGACGAGTTCACAAAGGCGGCGGCGGCGGATTTCGCGGATTTGCCGGAGGAGGTGATCAAGAACCGGGAGGTTTTACGAAAAGCGATGGATCGGCACGGTTTTGAAATGCTTCCTTCGGAGTGGTGGCATTTCGATTTTCGCGGGTGGGAGAAGTTCGAGTTGATGAACGTTCCTTTGGACAAGTTGCCGTAGCGGGTGGGATTCTCTTTTCCGGAAGAGTGTTGCGCGTTGCAATTTCACTCTTAGTTTTAGCGGACCGATTTATTTTTTCGGAGCCTCACCGATAGGCCGCTGATGGCGAGGGTGAAGCTTGCATTTATGGAAAACGGATTTTTAAGACGCCTGCCTTTTCTCCTTTCGATCGCTGTCTTGCCGGCGTGCAACCGCCAGCAGGAGGCACCGCCTCCGCCGCCCCCGCCTCAGGTCGAAGTCGCTGTTATTCGATCCGAGCCGGTGACTTTGACGCGGGAATTGCCGGGGCGGACGAACGCGTTTTTGGTGGCGGAAGTGCGTCCGCAGGTGACGGGAATCGTGGAGGAGCGGCTTTTCGAGGAAGGCGCGCTCGTCGAGGCGGGGCAACCGCTTTACCAGTTGGACGACGCGACGTATCGGGCGCAATACGAGCGGGATTCGGCGGCGTTGGCGCGGGCGGAATCGGCGTTGAAACTGGCGGAGTTGAACGCGCGGCGGGTCGAGGGATTGGCCCGGCAGAACGCGGTGAGCACGCAAGAGGCGGAATCGGCGGAGGCGGAATTGGCGCAAGCGGAGGCGAATGTGGCTTTGGCGAAGGCGGAAGTGGCGGGGAGCGCGGTTTTGCTGGATTATTGCGAAATCGATTCGCCGATTGGGGGCCGGATCGGAACTTCCGCGGTGACGCAAGGAGCGCTGGTGACGGCGAATCAGCCGCAGGCGTTGGCGACGGTGCAGCAACTGGATCCGATTTACGTGGATCTGACGCAGTCGAGCCGGGAGTGGTTGCAGCTTCGGAAGGATTTGGAAGCGGGGACGTTGCAGCAGAATGACGAAATGCCGGTGAGGATTTTGCTGGAGGACGGGACGGAATATGCACACGAGGGGCGGCTTTCGTCGACGGAAGTGACGGTGGATCCGACGACGGGTAGTTTCGGGTTGCGGATTTTGGTGCCGAATCCGGATCACATTTTGTTGCCGGGAATGTATGTGCGGGCGAATTTGCAGCTGGGCGTGCGGCGCGAGGCGCTTTTGGTGCCGCAGCGGGGGATTATGCGGGATGCGACGGGCGCGACTTCTGCGTTTCTTGTTCGCGACGATGGAAGAGTGGAATCGCGGGCGGTGCTGGTGGGGCAGGCGATCGGAAACAAATGGCTTGTGGAAGCGGGATTGCTTCCGGGGGATCGCGTGATTGTGGAAGGGATACAGATGGTGCAGCCGGGGATGCCGGTGGAGATCGTCGAAAGCGGGGGGACAAAGAGTGGCGGAGCAGTTGCGGAAACTGAAGCGGCTGAATCGGGCGCTTCCGAAACCAACTCGTCCCGTAACTAAAGACATCCGGCCATGGCACGTTTTTTTATCGACCGTCCTATCTTCGCGTGGGTTATCGCGATCATCATCATGCTCGCGGGCGCGCTTTCCATCACGCAGCTTCCGATTACCCGTTATCCGACGATCGCGCCGCCGACGGTGACGATCAACGCGGTTTATCCCGGAGCTTCCGCGCAGGTGGTGGAGGAATCGGTGACGCAGATCATCGAGCAGAACATGACGGGCCTCGACGGCCTGATTTATATGTCGGCGAACAGTGACGCGAGCGGGCGGGCGACGTTGACGCTGACCTTTGAGAGCGGGACGGATCCGGATATCGCGCAGGTGCAGGTGCAGAATAAATTGCAGCTGGCGACGGCGCTTTTGCCCTCGATCGTGCAGCAGCAGGGGATTTCGGTTTCGAAGGCCGGGGAAGGTTTTTTGATGGTGGTCGGTTTCGTTTCCGAGGACGGAAGCATGGACCGAACGGATATTTCGGACTACATTTCGGCGACGATCGTTGATCCGTTGTCGCGGGTGCAGGGGGTGGGCAGCACGCAGGTTTTCGGTTCGCAGTACGCGATGCGGGTTTGGCTGGATCCGAACAAATTGGATACGTACCGGATCGCGGTCGATCAGGTGATTGCGGCGATTCAGGGCCAGAACCAGCAGGTTTCGGTCGGGCAAGTGGGCGGAACTCCGGCGGTGGAGGGGCAGGAAATCAATTTTACGATCAACGCCCGGGGGCGGCTGGAAACGGCGGAGGAGTTTCGGGCGATCGTGATCCGCGCGAACACGGATGGTTCGATTTTGCGGCTGGGAGATATCGCGCGGGTGGAATTGGGGGCGGAGGAATACGGGTTTATCAGCCGTCACAATGGACGGACGGCGGCCGGGGTGGCGATTTCGCTGGCGACGGGAGCGAACGCGCTGGAGACGGCGGCGAATGTGAAGGCGCTTATCGATGAACTCGAGCCGTTTTTCCCGCAAGGGCTGACGGCGGTGATTCCGTTCGACAACACGCCGTTTGTGGCGGTGGCGATCGAGGGGGTGGTGCATACGTTGATCGAGGCGATCGTGCTGGTGTTTTTGGTGATGTTTTTGTTTTTGCAGAATTTCCGGGCGACGTTGATTCCGACGATCGCGGTGCCGGTGGTTTTGCTGGGAACTTTTGCGATTTTGGCGGCGCTCGGTTTTTCGATCAACATGTTGACGATGTTCGCGATGGTGCTGGCGATCGGATTGCTGGTGGACGACGCGATCGTGGTGGTGGAGAACGTGGAGCGGTTGATGTCGGAGGAAGGGCTTTCGCCGTTGGAGGCGTCGCGGAAGTCGATGGACCAGATCACCGGCGCGCTGATCGGGATCGGGGTGGTGTTGTCGGCGGTGTTTGTGCCGATGGCGTTTTTGGGCGGATCGACCGGGGTGATTTACCGGCAGTTTTCGGCGACGATCGTTTCGGCGATGGGGTTGTCGGTGCTGGTGGCGATCGTGCTGACGCCGGCGCTGTGCGCGACGATGCTGAAGCCGGTGAAGAAGGGGGAGCATTTCAACAACAAGGGGTTTTTCGGCTGGTTTAACCGGACCTTCGACCGGAGCAACAAGCGTTATCTGGGATCGGTGCGCGGGATTCTTTCCCGGACGAAGCGGTGGACGGCGGTCTTTGTTTTGATCGTGGGATTAATGGTTTTGATGTTTATCCGGCTGCCGAGCGCGTTTTTGCCGGATGAGGACCAGGGCATGCTTTTCACGCTGATTCAGGGGCCGGTCGGGGCGACGCAAGAGCGGATGATGGAAGTGATCTACGATGTGGAGGAGCATTTCCTGGAGAGCGAGGCGGAGACGGTTTCGGACATTTTTACCGTGCAAGGATTCAGCTTCAGCGGGATCGGTCAGAACAACGGGATGGCGTTTATCAGTTTGAAGGATTGGGGGGAGCGGTCTTCGCCGGAGCTGAGTGTTTCGGCGATCGCGGGGAGAGCGATGGCGAGATTTTCGCAGATCAAGGAGGCGCTGGTTTACGCGATCGAGCCGCCGCCGATCACGGAGTTGGGCACCTCGGCAGGATTTGTGTTCTATTTGAAGGATAATGGCGGGAACGGACACGACGCGTTGATGAATGCGCGGAATCAGTTGCTGCAGGCGGCGACAGAGAATCCGATGTTGGTGAACGTGCGTCCGAACGGGCAGGAAGACACGCCGCAGTTGCGGGTGGAGATCGACAACGAGCGGGCTTCGGCGCTGGGACTTTCGGTGGCGGAAATCAATTCGACGCTGGCGGTGGCGTGGGGCGGACGTTACATCGACGACTTTATTGATCGCGGCCGGGTGAAGCGGGTTTACGTGCAGGCGGACGCGCCGTTCCGGATGTTGCCGGAGGATTTTCGGCTTTGGTCGGTGCAAAACTCGGCGGGGGAAATGGTGCCGTTTTCGTCCTTCGCGACGACGGTTTGGGATTATGGTTCGCCGCGCCTGGAGCGGTACAACGGGGTTTCGGCGGTGCAGATCAATGGAGAAGGCGTGCCGGGCGTGAGTTCCGGAGACGCGATGCTGGAGATCGAGCGGATGGTGGCGAATTTGCCGGAAGGATTCGGAATTGAGTGGACCGGAACATCCTATCAGGAGCGGCAGGCGGGAGCGCAAACGCCGATGCTTTACTCGCTTTCGCTGGTGGTGGTTTTTCTTTGTTTGGCGGCGCTTTATGAAAGCTGGAGCGTGCCGACGGCGGTATTGCTGGCGGCTCCTCTCGGGGTTTTGGGGGCGGTGCTGGCGAACACGATGCGCGGGATGGAGCGCGATGTTTATTTTCAGGTGGCGATGCTGACGACGGTCGGGTTGACGAGTAAGAACGCGATTTTGATCGTGGAGTTCGCGAAAGCCAATTTCGAGGAAGGCATGAGCCTGGTGGAGGCGACGTTGGCGGCGGCGCGGGACCGGTTGCGTCCGATTTTGATGACGTCGCTGGCGTTCGGCTTAGGCGTGGTGCCGCTGGCGATCGCTTCGGGTGCGGGTTCGGGTGCGCAAAACGCGATCGGCACCGGCGTGCTGGGCGGGATGATCGTCGGGACGTTTTTGGGAATCTTTTTCGTGCCGCTGTTTTACGTCGGCGTGAACCGGATTTTCGGAAAAGGAAAGACGCGGCCGGAGAAGAGCGCGGGGTGAGGACGCGGGGCGTTGGTGGCGACGCCGTCTGGTTGAGATAACGAGGCCAATCGTCCATTATGCCAGTCACGATCTGGAATTTGATCACCGTGATTGACGGGTGATCAGGTATTGTGAAGGAGATTGAGGAGACTCCGCGGGATTTGCGTCGCTATGTTATTAGGTCGATCCAGAATCTATGGGAGACGCCTTCTTTTCAGGAAGCGCTTTCCGGGCACCTGCCTCCGGACGCCGCCAGCGAAGCTCGTCTGCTCGGATTGCGGAGGGGGTTGCGGGATATCGCAGCTCTTTCTGCACAATGCGGACGGGAAGACGCGCAGTTTTTTCGGGTCCGGATTGTGAGGGATTGAGGTGAGCGCGATTGCAACCATATGTCAGTTGTGAAAGCTGCTCGACGACTGTCGGCGGGAGAAGCACAACAGAAAGATTTTCGTCGGCTCTTAAACAGGTCAGGTGTTAGCTCCGAGGATCATGCGACAGCTGCTCGAATCCCTTCTTCCGATTGCCGCTTTATGCCCTCCCTTTGTCGCGGCATCCTTTTTGGTTTACACGTTGTTTCACCGGGACCGGGCCGCATGTCTCGGAATGGCATTTTTGGGGGCGGTTCTGGGATGTATGATCGGCGTTTCAGCTGCGGGCGGGCTCAATCAAAGCTCTGGATGGGTATTTGGAAATTTTGCCGCCATACTCGTAGGCATCTGGGCGGCTTGTATCGGGTCCGTCCTTGGACTTGCGGTCGCCTTTTTGATTAATGGGGGGCGTGGAAGTTCATTTGTTGCGAGTGCTTTGGCCGCGCTTCCGCTTCTGTTTATCGGGTTGTGTGCGTTAGTTGTTCCTCGTTTAGAGGATGCCGAGTATCAGGTGTGGGAGGAGATGATTGTTGAGGGGCGGCAGCCGGTTGATATATCGAAAGCGCGAAGTCGCCTGACGGGTGGGCAAAGGCAGCGATTAAAGCAGTTTTCCACGGATTATCCCTTGGAAGCGTTGCCTCCAGTTTCCATTCAAACGCTATACAATCTCCGGGTTATCGATGGCGATCTGAAACCCATGCCTCCTGCTGTTGCTTGGGCAATTTTCGAGGTCAACGATCGTGATATTGACTTGGCTGGAAATGTTTCGGCTCCACCTGAGCTTATCCGGAAAATGGCCGAAGGATTAGAGTTCGATGGACAGCATTACCTAGTGGTTCATTTGGCTCGCAACCCATTAACTCCCGGCTCGGAAGTGATGCGTTTGACTCGAAGCATTGAAAAGGCCCTCCTTACCAAAACAGACTATTACGCAAGGCAAGGATTGATTGGCATAATGCAGGTTCGCGATGTCGAACTTTTGGAGGAAACGTGGAGAATGCTTATCGATAGAAATCTTCTAGATAAGGATTTCCGGGATATCCGGCTCCCTTTATGGGTTGTTCGAGAAATTTATCGTCCTGAGGACCGCGATCTTTGGCTGGCTGTGAACGCCTCGGTTCCGCCGGATCTTCTTTCAGCCAGCCTTCAGACCGTAGATTTTCAAGATCCCGGCGAATATCATTTTTTGGGGCAGCTGGGGCGCAATCCTTCCTTATCGGATGATCATTTTCTGTTTCTGAAAGAACTGGCGATCAAAAATCAAGAAAGTCCGGATCGCCAGTTCGCCATGGAAGCCCGGCGTCTTTTAAGGACCTTGGAGCAGTCGGATCGAACATCGGGAAAGCTGGAAGCCATCGGCGATCATCCACAATGATCATTGCCGGGGAGGGACTATCTTCATGACGGCAGCCCTCTTTTCGTTGCCTCGAATTGGTGGGGAGGCAGACTGGGCTCCATGAAGTTGATA
>CAZJCL010000002.1:0-23341 GCA_964544025.1 uncultured Opitutales bacterium
GAAAAAAGGAGACCCCCGTGTCCGGAAGTCTCCTTTCTCATCACATTAAATTTAATCCTCCCCGCGAAAAACTACCGCCGCCCCTTCATCCGAGGTGCCCCTGCGTTCTGCCCGTTTCCGCTCTTCCCGTTCTCGCTCAGCTCCTGCAACCGGATATTCCGCCAGCGCACCTGGATGCCCTCTTTATCCTTGTCGTTGCCGACCCCATGCACTTGCAGTCCGATGAACCCTTCCGGCGTCACATCATCGGTCAAATCCGCCGCCGGCACTCCGTTGATCCACGTCTTGATCGAATCTCCGCGCGCCTCGATCCGGAACGTATTCCACTCGTTCTGCTTAAACGCCTTCCGCGCCGCCTCGTTCTCCGCCAACGTGAAAAGCCAGCCGCGACGCGATTCGTCATAAATCCCGCCGCTGTAGGAACGGTCCGTTGGATCGATCTCCACCTGATAGCCATGCACCCGTTTCGCCGGAATGGTGATCGGATCGCCGTTCGCCTTCAAAACCGGATTTCCTTCCGCGTCCGTCGCCTTTCTCGCTTCTTCGAAATATTCGCTCCGAATCTGCACCCCCGAATTCAGCTTTGGGTCGACCTTGAAATCCAGTTCGAGAACAAAATCCCCATACGTTTGCTCGGTGCAAAGAAAACTGTTCGGCGTGCCCAAAACCGTCGTCCCGACAATCGCCCCGTCCTCGACCGTGTAAACCGCCGTCCCGCCCCGCTGCACCCAGCCGTCGAGATTTTCGCCATTGAAAAGTTTTTTCTCTTTCGCGCCAGCGGAAGCGCCGATGCTGGCGGCCATGGTCAGAAGGGTGAAAACGTGGATGATTTTCTTCATAATTCAGTAGTTGGTTCTAACGGCAAAAAGCGCGCCCCCGCGGACGCCTCCGTGAAACCACAATGCTTGATCCTCCGCCCCCTCGCGACAAGCGCAAATCCGCTCTCATCGTTGACCCCCACAAATCCCCTTGCTGTCCGCTCGCCTCCGGCAATAATCGTCCCGCTTTAGCCGTCTGCCATGAACTCCCACACCACTGAAGAACTCTACGATCGCTTCGTCCTCGGCAATTATCCTAAAGCGCCGCTCACCTTGGTCCGCGGTCTCGGGACGCGCGTGTGGGACGACCAGGGCAACGAGTATCTCGACCTAACCGGCGGCATCGGCGTCAACGCGCTCGGCCACTGTCACCCCGCCTGGGTGCAACAGGTCTCCCAACAAGCCACCACCCTCGTCCACACGAGCAATCTCTTCCGCAACGAACTCCAAGGCCGCCTCGCCGCCGCACTCGTTGAAAAAACCGGACCGGGAAAAGTCTTTTTCTGCAACAGCGGCATGGAGGCCAACGAAGCCCTCCTCAAACTCTCCCGCCGCCACGGCATCCGCAAAGCTGGCGTCGAAGGGAAATGCCACAAGGTCATCACCGCCAAACAAGCCTTCCACGGCCGCTCCTTCGGCACCATGACCGCCACGCCGCAGGAAAAAATCCAAAAAGGTTTCGCCCCGCTCCTTCCCGGCTTCTCCTACGCCGAACTCAACAACCTCGCCAGCTTCGAAGCGTTGATCGACGAAGAAACCGCGGCGATCCTGATCGAACCGGTCCAGGGCGAAGGCGGAGTTCACGCCTGCACGCCCGAATTTCTGCGCGGCCTCCGCGAGCTCTGCGACCGCCACGAATTGCTCCTCCTCCTCGACGAGGTGCAGAGCGGTCTCGGACGAACCGGTCAATTTTTCGCCTTCCAGGAATCCGGAATCGTTCCCGACGCCGTCGCCATCGCCAAAGGTCTCGGCGGCGGATTCCCGATCGGCGCGATGTGGGTCCGCGACAAAAACGCCGACCTTCTCCCGCCCGGCTCCCACGGCACCACCTTCGGCGGCTCCCCCCTCGGCTCCGCCGCCGCGCTGGCGACGATCAGTGTCATCGAAAGCGAAAACCTCTTGGCCCACGTCCGGAAAACATCGGAGCCGTGGATGAAAGAATTGGCGAAACTCCGCGACGAATTTCCGGAACTCGTTCTCGCCGTGCGCGGCCGCGGATTCATGGTCGGCGTGCAACTCGCCATCGATCCCGCTCCGGTTCTGGCGGAAATGCGCGCCCGGGGCGTCCTGGCCGTGAGCGCGGGCGGAAATGTCGTCCGTTTCCTCCCGCCGCTGAACACTTCCGCCGCCGATCTCGACCGCGCCACGGAAACTCTCCGCGACGCCCTCGCGTCGGTCGCCGAAACTTCCCGCCCGGCCGAAAAATCTTCCTGACAAAATCCGCCAAAAGCGCGCCCGCTGACTCGGCGGGCGCTCCGGCGATCCAATTTCAGCCGCATTTCAAAATCCGCGAAAACCATTGCCAACGGCCGCGGCGCAATTTACTCTCTTCCCTTTTTTCTTCGCGGAATAGCTCAGAATCACATCGCCGCCCCCGGCTTCGCAATCGCCGGCTTCCGGCTCCTTCCATCTCCCTTTGCACATGAAGCACTTTCTCAAGGAAACGGATTTCAAACCCCACGAGATCGCGGAAATCTTCTCGATCGCCCGCGCCCTGAAAAAGAACCGGTTGCGCCACACGCCGCCGACTCTCGACCGCCAAACCTGGGGAATGATCTTCTCCAAATCGAGCACCCGCACCCGCGTTTCCTTCGAAGTCGCCGTTCGGGAACAAGGTGGCCACGCGCTTTATCTCAGCAAAAACGACATCCAGCTCGGCCGCGGAGAATCCATCCGCGACACCGCCCGCGTCCTCTCCCGCTACCTCCACGGCCTCATCGTCCGCACCTACGCGCACCAAGACGTCGTCGACCTCGCCCGCTACGGCAGCATTCCGGTCGTCAACGCCCTCACCGATTTCCTCCACCCCTGCCAAATCTACGCCGACGGTTTCACCCTCGCGGAAAAATGGGCCACCGGCGACGATTTGCTCGCCTCCCTTAAAGGACGGAAAATCGCGTTCCTCGGCGACACCGCCTGCAACGTGGCCAACTCCTGGATCCTCGGCGCGCATCTTTTCGGCATGAAACTCTCGCTCGCCGGCCCCGAAGGCTACGAACCCGGACCCGAAATCCGCGGATTGCTCCAACAGGAAAATATCGCGGAAACCTTCGAGTTCACTCACGATCCCGTCCGGGCGGTCCAAAACGCCGATGTGGTTTACACCGATGTTTGGGTCAGCATGGGCAAAGAAGACGAAGCGCAGGAACGGATAGATTCGATGATGCCATTCCAGGTAAACGCGGAACTGATGCGGCACGCGAAATCCGACGCAATTTTCATGCACTGCCTTCCCGCTTATCTCGGAAAAGAGGTGACGGAAGAAATCATGGAAGGACCGGCGTCCGTCGTCTGGGACCAAGCCGAAAACCGCATGCACGTCCAGAAAGCGATTCTCTCAGTCCTCGGCCGCCGCCACACATAAATTAACCATTTCCCACCACACAAAATGAAAGTAGTACTCGCATATTCCGGAGGCCTCGACACCTCCGTCATCGTCAGCTGGATCAAAGAAACTTACGGCGCGGAAGTCGTTACCTTTGCGGCCGATGTCGGCCAGGAGGAGGAACTCGACGGTCTCGCCGAAAAAGCGAAACAAACCGGCGCGGTCAGCCACTACACGCTCGATCTGGTCGAGGAATTCGCCTCCGATTTCATCTACCCGATGATTCGCGCCAACGCGATTTACGAAGGCCAATACTACCTCGGCACCTCCATCGCCCGCCCGTTGATCGCCAAAGCGCAGATCGACGTCGCCCGCAAGGAAAACGCCACCACCGTCTCCCACGGCGCCACCGGCAAAGGCAACGACCAATGCCGCTTCGAACTCACCTACGCCGCCCTCGCGCCCGATCTGGAAATCATTTCCCCCTGGCGCCTCGACAATTTCCGCGAGAAATTCCCCGGCCGCACCGAGATGATCGAGTATTGCCGCGCGCACAACATCAACGTCGAAGCCAGCGCGAAAAAGCCTTACTCGATGGATCGCAACCTCCTCCACATTTCCTACGAAGCGGGAATCCTGGAAGATCCGTGGTTCGACCCGACCACCGAGGACAACAAGGGCATGTTCAAACTCTCCGTCTCGCCCGAAGACGCTCCGAACGAGCCGGAATACGTGGAACTCGATTTTGAAGCCGGCGATTGCGTCGCGGTCAACGGCGAACGCCTCAGCCCCGCCGGAGTCCTCAAAAAACTCAACAAACTCGGCGGCAAACACGGCATCGGCCGCGTCGACATGGTCGAAAACCGCTTCGTCGGCATGAAGAGCCGCGGCGTCTACGAAACCCCCGGCGGCACCATCCTCATCCACGCCCACCGCCAAGTCGAAAGCCTCACCATGGATCGCGACCTCATGCACTTGCGCGATTCACTCATCCCGAAATACGCCGAACTCGTCTACTACGGCTTCTGGTACGCCCCCGAACGCGAAGCGCTCCAAGCCCTCATGGACGAGAGCCAGAAGAGCGTCACCGGCACCGTGAAGTTGAAACTCTACAAGGGCAACATCATCACCTGCGGCCGCAAATCGCCGCTCTCGATGTACGATCCGCACATCGCCTCGATGGAAGGCGTCAAGAGCAGCTACAACCAAAACGACGCCACCGGCTTCATCCGCCTCCAAGGCCTCCGCCTCCGCGCCCGCTTCGCCGCCCAAGGCGCCCCCTCCACCGAGCGCGTCAGCCGGATGAAGAAGCAATAAACCATCCAGCAAGTCATCTTCGCTTAAAAAGCCGAATCCAACCCTGGGATTCGGCTTTTTCATTTCCGACAAAAGAAGCCCCGAACTCTCCCGAAATGAATCGAAACCGCACTCGTAGCATCAGACCTTGTCTGATGACCGTCTGATCACGCCAAAATTCGCACCTCCCTCCCCCGAAGCTTTCCCAAAAACTCCCGATCTCTGTCCCGGAGGGACTCCCGAAAATAGCCCAGCGTTTCAACGCTGGGTGTCGATCGTGAAACCACCACAAGTCCCGAAGGGACGGCTGACCCCATCGCGCACGCCGCCACCCGCTCCCGCTCTTTCCCTTCTCCACCCTCTCCATCCCGCGCTCCCGCTCCCAAAACCCTGACCCCGCATAATCTTTTACCGCATGTTTATATAATACAAACCACGAAGTTTACTTTCAGTTTTTTCCGCACCGTCTCCTTGCGAAATAGAAGAGACCGCATCAGGTAAAGGCGTAGATAAAACTCAGGGTTTTGCCTACCACATTCCTATATTCTTGCTCTTAAATCTCTTAATGAATAGCAAACCGATCACGACCTTTCTGACCGAAGAAAAACCCGGCCTCCCGGTTCTCCGGCCAAACCGTTCTCCCCTCCATTCCACCAAAATCCGGACCTTCGGCTCCCTCTGCTTGCTCGCCGCCGTTTTCGCGACAGGGGCGGAAGCCGCGTCCGTCAAAGACTTCGGAGCCGCCGGAAACGGACGCTCCGACGACACCGAGGCCTTCGAAGAAGGAATCGAGTATGCCGCCCAACACAACGAGCCGCTCGAAATTCCGGCAGGCCGTTATCTCATCCAGGACGATCTGCAAATCCGCGACCGCGTCGAGTTCGTCGGCGTCGGCCACGAGAAATCGATCATCACCACCGATGGCGATCATCACCGCCTGTTCATCCACGCGAGCGGCACCAGCTTCCGCGACATCGGTTTTGAAGACATGGTCGAACCGATCGTCCTGAAAAGCCGCAAGGATTACGAACTGGAGGACGTCCTCTTCGAACGTTGCCGCTTTCAGGATCAATTCGTCACCCACAGCAACCGAGGCGTCATCGGACTCGAAACGGCGAAATCCAGCGAGCGCCCGCACATCATCCGGAATCTCGTCATCCGCGACAGCATTTTCCGCGACATCAACGCCCACGCGATCAACATCCGCGCCAACCTCGTTGAGGCCAAAATCCTCAACAACCAGTTCATCAACCTGATCAATCCGCGCGGCGAAGACGTCGAAGGCGAAGGTGGTTACGCGATCCGGCTCGGCGAATCCTCCGACGACCGCGGAACCCTTGAGCTTTTTGCCCAACAAGGCCATCACCTCATCGAAGGAAACACCATCCGCAACATGCGCAAAAAGACCTTGTTCGGAAACCTCAAGGCGATGCTTCTTTACGGAAATTATAACATGATACGTAACAACCTGATCGAGGACATCGGAGATGATCCGGAAGGCGAAGATGTCAGCGCTATGTATATTCGCGGCGCGTATCATCAGGTGGTAAACAATACGATTCGCAATATCTTGGCGGCCGACGACGACGGTGCGATTTCCTTCAAAGGCGGGCTCGATTTAGGCACCCAACACAATTCCATGACCGGCAATTACATTGAAAACATCTACGGTCTATCCGCCGTGGAAGCCTCCAGTTCCTACTTCACCTTCACCGGAAACGAAGTCGTCAATTCCCGAACCCGCGGTCTCCAACAGCGCTCCGGATCGACCATGACCGTCATCGATAACATCTTCCGCGACGCCGACACTTCCCTCCGGACCGAATCCGGCGAAGTGAACATCAACGGCAACCAATACATCAACTCCAAGGTGATTATCGAGGAACGCCGCGGCTATCCCGCCGACCGCGATTACGTCTTCATCCACGAAAACCTTTTCCGCCGCACCGAAGGCGACGATGTTCGCGCGATCATTCTCGGCAACGGTGTTGAGGAAAGGTTCGTCTCGATCCGCGACAACCGCTTCGAATACCCGAACGACGACATGCCCAACGGCAGCGTCGTCGATTTCACCGGAAACGGCACCGTGGAACGCGTCGAAATCGTCAACAACCTCGTCCTCAAAAACGGTTCGCACGATCTCAAATTCAGCGTCGATTCCCCGGACGAAACCGTTTCCGGCAACACCTTCGGCTCCATCGACGATCCCGCGTATTTCCCGGATCCCTCGGAACCGGCTCCCGCGGTCTCCCCGGCCGACCTGAAACTCCAACGCGATCAAAACGAACTCGCGCTCACCTGGACCGCCGAAGAAGGCCTCACCTACCAAGTCGAATCCTCCTCCGATCTGGAAACCTGGGATGAAGTCGGCGACCCGATCATCGGCGAAGGCGAAGAAGTCAACGTAAGCGACCTCCCCGGCTTCGAAAACGGAGCCACCTTCTACCGCCTCCGCGTAATCTCCGCCGAAGGCTGATTCCGCCGGGATTCGAAGAATTCAAAAACAAAAAGGGGCAACCGCATCACGCGGTTGCCCCTTTTTCTTCAACAACTTCTCCTGGCACAAATTCAGCTAATCCCCCTCCGCCTCCGCAAAACAACCGCCACCGCCAAAACCCCCGCCCCAAAAATCGCCGCATAAGTACTCGGCTCCGGAATCACCACCCGAGTATAAACCTCGAAGGTATCGACCAATGCGCCGTAATTCTCCGTGGATCCCGGCGTGGAGGCCACAAAATGGAGAGTATCCTCTGAAACATCGCCTAGCGTGCCGGTATACGTCGCTCTGGTCCAAGAAAGGAGAAAACTTTCTTCAATCCCATTTTCCAAAGTAACATCATCAGCAATCGATCCGGAGACGGTCAACGTAGGCGCAAGGAACGATTCTACATCGTAAACCAAGTTCACGAAATACTCGACCGTGTAGCTTCCTCCCGAAATCCCTGCGAACGGAACGCTGACCGTAATGCTTCCGTCCGGCCCCAATTCGAATGCCCCCTCGTTATCGTCCCGCGTTAATGACCCAGGGTCATCGGGGTGGTGCCATCCCGAGCCGAATCCAGTACTATTGTCCAAAACCACTTGCAGCACGGGCGTACCGAACTCGTTGTCGAATTGTTCCGCCCCCATTAAATCGTCCGGAAAAATATAACGCTGCCAAGTGCTTCCTGGATCGTCCGCCCAACTAGGAGCCGGTTGCCCTTCCAAGGGAACGGTTGAGATCGCCGCGGTAAATCCGCAGAGCAATATTTTCTTCAGTAGCGATCCCACGAAAAGATAGCGCAATCCGCTACGAACACATGAACTTGAGGCACAGCTTAGGGTCTTCATGAAAGGGAATGTTGATTCCCCTTCATTGTACCCAGATTATTCTGGCAGGTCAATAATCGATTATTCGGGGTCCCCCAACTTTCCAAAGTTCGCGCGGAAAATGACCAAATCCTGAGTTCCCACCACGCCATCTCCAGTGATATCGGCCGCTTCCGCAGCGGGATTAACAGAGACCAGCTCACCCCAATAAGCTCGAAAAGCGACCAGTGCTTGCGCTCCAACCACGTTATTCCCGAATAAATCGCCGCCCAGCAGCATGTGCTCATTCGTAAAAGCGACCGCTCCCTGACCGTTTGCATCAAGAGCAAGCGGAATACGTTTCCGCAGATGCTTACTGCTCTTGGCGCTGATCGAAGTCGCCCCTTCCGGAACCTTCGAAATCACGAATTGCACATTTCCCGAGAAGGTCGCCGTCACCGTCCGCGTCCCCAACACCTCCGACGCCGAATTCGTAAAAACCACCGTCACCTCCCGTTCCACCCCGCCCGTCACCCCCTGCAACGCGATCTCCACCGCCACCTGATTCTTGTTAATCTCCACCGCGCCCAACGTCGCCGAAGCCAAGTTCCCCGACCGGTCCGCCACCTCCGCCACCACGTTATAAATCCCGTTCGGCGTCTCCGCCGTAATCTCGAACTCAAAGACAAACCCGAAATTCCCCGCCTCCGTTTCCAACGCGTCCGCCAAAACTCCCTTGATCGCCGTCTCCGGATTCTCCTGCGAAACCAGCCTCACGCTCGCTCCGTCCGCCTCCAATCCCGCCAACGCGTCCGACCCCGAAAATTCCACCGTCAAAATCCCCTGCTCCACCACCGCTCCCTCCAGCGTCATATCTTCCCCCGACTGCGTCACCGCCGTCCCCGCATCGAACAAAATTTCCGGTGCCGTCCCATCGATCGTCACCAATCCGGAATTCACGGTAAACGGCGTCAAAAACTCCTCCCCATCGCTCCCCGGCTCCAAAAACCGCGCCTCCCTCGTCAACCCCGACGAAGACCCGCCATCCGGAATCCGAAAGAAAAACAGCGCATGCCCCTCCTCCGCTCCCGCCAGCAAACTCACATCCCCCACCGCCTGATCAACCAACTCCGCGCCCGCCGCCTCAAAAACCAAATCCAGCCTTCCCTCGCCCGCCTCCGACGATGGCCAATTCCCGCCCAAACTCCAAACACCCACCGCCTCTACTTCCTCCACCGAAAGAAACCCGTCCGCCCATCCCGCCATCAATTCCACCCGACCCACATCCGCGCTCAACCGCCCGATCCGGATACTTCCCGCAATCGAATCCCCCGGCTGCACGAACAAATTCCCGCCCTCATCCTTCGTCCGCCCCCCTTCCGGAACCTCCAAATCGAAGGTCATAAAATTCCGCGAATCCGCCACATCCGTAACATTCCCCCAACCGTCCACCACTTCCGTAACCTCCACTCCCGCCGCGACCGACATCCATCCCGCCGCATCGACCAAATTATGGAAAATCCTCGCGCCCCCGGAATTCCCGCCGACAGCCATCGTCGAACCCGCAAACACATTGTCGTAAATTTCCACCTCCCCCGAATCCACCACGAAATCCGCGTTCTCCACCAGCGATCGCGCCATCGCGAAATCCGCCCCCGCCTGCACCGCAAAACCGAACCGCCCGTCCGATCCCACCGTCGTCCCATCAAAAACCACTTCCGCCCCATCCGGCACCAAAATCCCGCCCCCGTCCGCGACATGCACATCCACCGCCCGCAAGACGATTCTCCCCGCCAGCGTCACCTCCCCGCCGATCGTCACCGACCCGAAACTGTGAAACAGCGAAAAATCCCCCGCCAAAACCAGATCCTTGTCGATCGTCAAATCCCCTCCGTGCAAACCTCCCCAAATTTCCACGACATCCCCATCCGCCGCCGCGTCGAACGCTTCCTGCAGCGACGCGTATTCCTCGCCCGTTCCCGGATTCGAAATCGGAGGCGGCACCGTGATCGCGAACGGCTCCGAAACCGCGCTCGCCAACCCCTCCTCGCTCGTCGCCACCAGCGTATACCCCGCCGCCACCACATCGATGCTCAAATCCGCAAACGTCGCCACCCCGCCGCTCACCTCGACCGCCTCCACCGTCCCGCCCAACGTCGCCCCGCCCGGATTCTCGCCCAACGCCAACGAAATCCGATCCGCGAAATCCGTCAAAACATTCCCCAGTTCATCCACCACCGCCACCGTCACCGCCGGCGCCAGAACCGCCCCCACCCGCGCATCCGCCGGTTGTTGTTGAAACGCCAGCAACGCCGCCCCCCGCTCCACTGCCAACTCCACACTCGCGGAAATCCCGTCGTTCACCGCCAACGCCGCCCGCAAATTCTCGACGCTCCCCACGCCCGTCCCCGCCGAATACGAAACCGCCAATCCCCCCTCCGCATCCGTCGTTCCCGAAACCTCCGCCTCCCCGCCGAAACTCCCGCCCGAAGCGCTATCCGTTTCCAAAACCAACTCCACCCCCGCCAATCCTTCCCCGGCCCGCGGCGTATCGACCGCGCCAACCACACTCGCTCCCAACGCCACTTCCGTCCCCGCCGCCGCCGGATTCGGCTCCGCGCCCACCGCGATCTCCACCCCGAAAACCGGAAAACCCGCGCCCCCGCTCAACCCCGTCCCCGGCTCGCCCGTTTCCGAAACCGCCAACGCCAACGCCTCCTCCGCCTCCGAATAAACCAATCCCACAAAAACCGTCTCCGATTCCCCCGCCGCGATCACCCCTTCCAATTCGCCGCTCAAAATACCGTCTCCCGCCGAAACGCTAACGGAAAATCCCGTCTCACTCTCCACCGCGACCGGATCCCCCAAACCGTCCACATGAATCACCCGCACGCTGAACGGCTCGCCCACATAAATTCCCTCCCCGCCATCCGCTTCCACTTCCACCGCCAATCCCGCCGCCGAAACAAAATTCACCACCAACGGACTCCCGTTCAAAATCTCCCCCGCCCCGAAAACGCTCGCCGTCACTTCGGCCGTCCCCGCGCTCCCCGAAACCAGCGCCGCCGACGCCCGCCCGTTCTCATCCGTCACCGCCACCGCCGTCGCACTCCCGTCCGCGAAACTCCCGAGCGTCGTCGTAAAAGTCACCTCGACCCCCGCCCGCTCGATCTGAATCCCCGCCTCGTCCCGCAGTCGCACCGAAACCGTCGCCACCTCCGCCCCGTCCGCCGCCACCTCCACGTTATCCGCCTCCAAAACCGTCCCCGTCTCCGAAACGCTCACCGCCGCCCCCACCGGAACCCGAAAACTCAACAACCCCATCCCCGTCCCGTTCGTCACCCATTCGAAAGGATCGTCCTCCTCGTGCGACCAGTATTCCAGCGTCGCGCCCACCGGAGCCGGGTCCTCCAGTTCCAGTAAAATCACGTGCCCCGAAACCGTCCGCTCCTCAATCCCCACCGACGGATTCCTCACCCGAAAATCCGAAAGCGCCGATACCGGAAAATTCACCGTCGCTCCCACATTCCGCAGCACCAGCCGAATCGTCCGCCGCGTCGAATCCGTAAACTCCGCATACGCCGGATTCAACGCGTCGATATCCGTCCCGTCCGGCCCCGCGTACAAATCCCGCGACACCTGCCGAAAATGCTGAATCCCCAACTCCTCATACCCGCCAACAAACGGAAAATGACAATCGTCGCTATAATGATCCAACCCGTTGCTCGCGATAATCGACGTGTTCGGATAAACATCCGCGAAACTCCGCTGCGCCTCCCGAAGCGCGACCAGATGCCGGTTCACCGGCCCGCACCCCGGCCGCACTTGCGTCAGATAAACATGCTCCAACCCCGGATAATCGATCTCCCAATCCGCCCAAAGATTCGCGAATCCATTGACGTGCTGCACCGCGTCGTCCCGGTCCGCCTCGCCCTGATAAAAAAACATCGCCCGCGCCGTCTCCGCGATTCCCGCCTTCTTCGCCCGATAAAACATCCGGTTATAAGTCCGAATCACCAACTCGCCGTCGTATAAATTATCCGGCTCCACCGCGTCCTTCTGCAGATCCAACATGCTCGCCGCGCCGCGCGATCCGTTGATTACCGCCACCGGAATCCCATACTCGTCGACCACCATCCGCGCCAAAACCATCGCCCATTGTCCGATCGAAGCCGGATCCTCCCGCGAGCCGTCCCCCTCCGCCTCCGCCCAAATCAGAATATTCTCCGCGTCCGCCCCCGAATCCCCGTTCTGCCCAAAAGTCCGGATCCACGGACTCGCGTAAACATTCGCCGTCGCCCCCATTTCCCGCGCCCGCGCCTCCGCGTTCGACTGCCCGTAAAACAAGAACGCATCCCCCGCCACCACCCGCTGAGCCCGCTCAACCAACCGGCTTTCCCCGCCCTTCTCCAAATAAAGATCAAACCGGTATTCCGCCAACTCCGCCACGATCTCCGGCGAAAAAGAAAACGCCGCTTCCCCTTCCACATAAACCAAATCCTCCGTCATCGTCTCCGCCAAAACCCCTTCCCGCCAAACCTCCAATCGCGCCGAATCGTATCCCCCAAAAACCTCTTTCCCCGCAACCGGAACCACCGCTTTCCCCGTCGCCACCTCCCGCGAAAACAGCTGCCGGTCCCGCGGAAACTCCGAAAGCTCCACCTCGTATTCCTTCGGACGCACCAGGATCATCAGCTTCCGGCCGTCGAACTGGTTCGCGTTCTTCGCGTTCGTCCAATCCGGGTGATAATCATCCTGATTCTCAACCGTCAACGGCTGCGTCCCAATCCCCACATCATCTGAATTCTTGTCCCGCCCCCAGCGGTTGTAGGCGAAGATCGTTTCGCCCAGCAAAGGATTGTGCACCTGAAACGATCCGTAACCCGCGTCCCCGCTCGGATTCCCATCGCCCCAATCGAAGAAATCATCATCCGCGCCCAAAACCCCGAAAGTATCTGCCCTGCTCGCATCTCCCGGCCACATCTCCACATGTCCCTCTCCAAGAAACGTCCCGGTCGTCACCCGATCCACATTCGAAAACACATTCAGATTTCGAACCGTTCTCTGATGCACCACCGGATTATCCACATTATGCGGAATTCCCAACGCAACCGGATCGTCCGTAAACGCATCCATCGAAACATAAACCCACGTCGTAACACCATCCTTCGTAAGCTCCAAGTAATAGCCTACCCGATCGAACGTCGTAGAAAATGTTTCACTAATGTCGAAGGAATACGAAACCTCATTTCCATCGCGAAATTCCGCGTCCGCCGGCAAATTCAGTTCATATAAAACCTGATACCCTTCGTCCGTCACCTCCGGCACATTCGTAAAAACATCCGCCGCCGCGATTCCGCCCGACAGGCAAAACGCGCCCGCGATTCCCAAACCCAAAAAATTCTTCCGGAAAATCTTCATATCAAACATCGGTTTCCGCATTCCGCATCGCAACACTCTCGCTCTCTTCCCGAACGCCATTTCCCGAACCCGCGCTCACCCAACCGCCAGCCCGCTCGCTCCAGCACTTGATCACCCTCGCCGGCGCGCCGACCGCGATACACCGGTCCGGAACATCCCGCGTCACCACGCTGTTCGCTCCGATAATCGACATCTCGCCAATCGTCACCCCCGGCATCACAACCACATTCTGCCCGATCCAACTTCCCCGCTTAATCCGTATCGGCGCGATCCTCGAAAACCCCTGATACTTAAATGGAACATCGATCCGCCCGATCGCATGCAAAGCATCCGAAATAAACACATTCGCCGCGATCAACACATCGTCCTCGATCGTAATACTATCATGACAACATAAATGCAGACCCGCCGTCGCCGAAACCCGGTTTCCAATAACAACCTTCGGATCGAAAACCTGCTCCACATGCGTTCCATCCGGATTCCGCGTAAGCGGACCCGTTCGCGTCACCGCCCGCAACCTGCTGTTTTGGCCAATGAACACATGATCGCCGATCGTCATCCTGTTCGCGCCCGCGATCGACTTCGGCCCTTTGATCACCAAATTTCTCGGACTATTCGCAAACCGCCCGGAGGCGATCCGCTTCCGAACAATCCGGTACGGCTTCTTGACCAATTTCATCATACGCGATTCCTCACTCCGCTCAGGCTTCCACCGCTTTCCGCCGCCAATACAGCATCCGCGCGCACGCCCTCACCTTCCGGCGCACCATCTTCTCCATCGCCTTCCCCTCCCGCCGCGCAAACCCCGCCATTCCACCCGGAGCCACCATCACCCTCCGGTCCACCGAATACACATAACCACCGCTCAAAGCCGCAATCTTCTCCGCCTGCCGCCAATCGCTCTCGACAAACAAACTCGCCCCCGTCGCCCGATAAGCTTCCGCTTTAAAAGGAATCGCCGCCCCCAGCCGAACCCGTTCCGCCCGCGAAGCCAAATCAAGCATCAATAATTTCCCATACGAAATCCCATGCCTGGCCAACCATTCCTCCGTCTCCGCCCGATAACGCTCCAACCGGCTCGTCACAATATACCCAATAGGATACTTCGGAACATACAATGAAACCGCCGAACGAATAAACTTCAGATAACGCTCCCCATCGTCATTATCCACTTTTTCCGGATCGCAACAAAGCACCCCATCCATATCGAAACAATAATCGCGAACTTCCTTGGTGGATAATATGTTCCATTCAAACCGCCGCGGCTTCGGCAAATTCACCGCCGTCAAAACTTCCGGGGTTGATTTCCCATACACGCATCCGTAACGAATACGATGCGGCAAATTCGCCGACGCGATCTTCGCTCTCGCCTCCTCCATCGATTTCCCGCTCGAAATGCTGTCGTCCACCACCAGCACGTCCCGGCGCACCGACAAGAAATCGTTCTCCCTGCCCACTTCCAGCCTGCGCCCCGAGCCCATCAATCGCCCCGCCAGCAAGCCGTCCAAATCCGCTATCGGCAAATTCAGCTTCAAAGCGAGCAAGTTCGCCACCAGCATCCCGCTTCGCGGAATCCCGACCACGCATTCAATTTCCCGCGGAATCCGCGGAATCCATTGCTCAATATCATCCGACAGGTCCTTTACGCTTTTAAAATACATCGTTCTATATATGGTTCGGGTTAAACAGCCGATTGCGCAGCGACATTCATTACCGCGACCGGATCCCAGCAGGGGTTTTTATAGGGTGCATATAGACGAACATACTTCACCGGCCTCGTTTCGTCTGCTCCATTGATAAAAAAATCCGTCGAAAGCAAAAACGTCGTCGCGACTTCATCCATATCCTCAACGAATACATCCGGCCCCCGCTTTTTAATAATTCGTTGCCAATGATCGCGAACCACCGGCTTATACCATTCGCGATATTCCTTATAAAACGTTTCGATTTCCTCGTCCCGAACATCCAGTTTCAGATACGCGAAATTGCCTCGGATAAACTTCGCGATCTCCGTCTCCTGCACATGGCCGATCTCGTCCCGATAAAAATACCCAAGCGATCCCGACATCGCGAATCCGGCCGCGCCCACCAATCCCGTTTTCAAAAATGTCCGTCTCGATATCTTCATAGCGCCTCCATGGAAACCTTGTGAAACTCCCGCTGCCCCCCATCCGCTAACCGGTCCGCCGACCGCAACGCCAACGCGCAAATCGTCAACGTCGGATTCGCCGGAGCCGCCGTCGGAAAAACTCCGCTCCCCAACACCACCAGATTCCGCAGCCGATGATGCACGCAATCCCGGTCCACCACGCTCGTCCCGCTATCGTCCCCCATCACCGTCGTTCCGAGAATATGCGAATCCGACTTCCACGGCTCGCCGATCTCGATTTTCTTCACCGGCAAAGTCGCCAATATCCGGTTCACCTCCTCTTCCATACTCGCCAAACCGCGTTCCGTCTGCGGCGATTTTCCCGCGAACGTCACCTCCGGTTTCGTCGCATCCGTCGCCGCGACTTCCACCCGATTCCCCGGCAAACGGAAATCCTCATAAATAAAGTTCAACTTCATCGTCTGCAGCCAACGCCCCCGGACGTTCAAAATCTTAGACCGATTATCCGTCTGGATTAGCGCCGCCGCCCTCTCCTTCCGGTGCGCCCCGCCATAACACATATAACCGAGCGCCGTCGAAACCGTCGTCCCTTTGTAATTGTTCATCCCGTCCAGCTCGATCTCCGCCGACCGCGAAACCTGCTCGCACAATCCCCGCCCCAGTTCCGGATGATCCAATCCCGAACGCAGCAAAATATGCGGGTTAAACAACGCGTTCGCCCCCAGCACCACCAAATCCCCCTTCACCGTCTCCTCCCCGCCTCCCCGAAGAAACGTCGCGCCCGTCGCGCGATTTCCCGTCCACTCCAACCCCTGCACCCGCGCCCCATACACCACGTTCACCCGCGGATCCGCGTACACCGAACGCATGCCGTTCAACACCGTAAACTTCGCGTCGCTCGGACACATCTTGCAAACCCGGTTATTGCAACACGCCGGACGCTGCCCCGGAATCGGCCTCGGCGACCGCGCACATGGATGACAAAAAACCTGATCCCGAAACGCCGCCTTCAACGCCGCGTCCGGCGCGGTAAACGGATGCGCCGGTTGCGGATACGGTCGGCTCCGCGGATAGGGCGAATCCTCGCTGTCCCCCGAAATCTGCATCAAATCCTCCGCGTCGCAATAATACGGCTCCAGCTCCTCATACGAAATCGGCCAATCCGCCCCGACACCGTACATCGATCTCAACCGAAAATCCTCCGGCAACAAACGCGGCGTGCAAGCCGCCCAGCAATTCGAACCACCCCCAAACGCCGGAAAAAAATTCCACAGCTTTTCGGGAGAGTTATTAATGAAATGATCCCAAGTCCGCCGAATCATCCACCGAAGATCCTTGCTGTTCTTCATCTGATCCGCGTGGGAAATATATTCCCCGCCTTCCAATACCAAAACCCGCAGATTCTCGGGCTTGTTATGCAGGTAACGATGCAGAAAGAACGTCGTGGCGAAACCTGTTCCCACCGCGACGATATCGTAGGTATTATCCGTCATTTACTATAAGGGTTGCTTGATTCAGGAGTTTGAATGGACCCGGCACGAGAACCGCCCGGAAACCGCCTCGCCGTGTTTCCGGCTCGCCGCCGCGAAAAATCGACCGCCAAACTCGGCTTCGCTTTCCTCCACAAAACCGTCGCCGCCGCGCCGATCGCCAGCCACGGAATCCAGAAAATATACAGCGCCATGAACTGGCTGAAATTGTCCCCCATCACCAACCGGATCCCGAGCTGCATCCCGAACAACGCCGGAATTATCAACCGCCGCCCCCAGTTGCCGAAGAGCGCCAGCGGAGCCGCCAGTTCGCCCAGAAGTGCGCCCGCCGCCAACAGCGACGCGAGCCACGGCAGCGAAGCGATCCACTCCCCAACCGGCAACGCCACCTCCCGCGTATACTGCGCCCGCACCAACGTCGCCGCTAAATGATCCGAGAAAATCCAAGTCGTTCCGGACGCCAAAAGTTTCGACACTCCCGCCAGAAAGAAAACCAACACCAGCACCAGCCGAATCATTTGCACCGGCCATCGATATTCTCCGCTCGGCCCCGGAACCGGTTTCCTCTCCTTCCCCAAACCCTTCAACCACCGGTCCACGGAAAGCGCGTCGCCCGACCGCGAAAACAAGAAAATCCCGATCGCGAACAAAAGCCCCGCATCACTGTGATTCACCTTCGCAAAGCTATGCGTCAATCCGAGCAAATAAAATCCGAGAATTAACGATACAAAAGTTCCGGCGCGCGTAAACAGACCGATACATGCCAAAAACAAACCCACCTGCCATAAACCCGCCAATACCGCCACCGTTATCCCCGACGGCATAACGTCCAGTCCGATTATCTGAAACAAAATAATCGGATACCACATCTCCTCCGGATGCCGAGGTATGGCATGAAAATCAAAATTCCAATACCATAAAAACAAATACCCGAAGAAAAGAATCCGGCAACACGCCAGATACTGAGGGCTTGTGGGAGAAAAAAAGAAAGAATCGATTCGGTTATGCATGATAACTCCTAAAGTTCGGGCATTTGCATGCGGCACGCGCGACGCTGCGGCTTCCTAAAGATTCCGCGAAATCACTAAAAGTAACGTTATAAAAACAGCTTAAACTTCCGGCTTTTTCTTCCCGCGAGGATCCGGAAATTTCCGCGATTCCGTTCCATCCAAAATCGCCCGCGCCTCCAGCTTCCATTCCTGCTCCACCCACTTCCGCTCTCCCGCCTCCCTTTCCGGCAACCACGTGCGCCGATACAACCGAACCTCCCGAAGCGGAATCTCCTCCAAGCCCTCTTTCCTCTGATGATGATAATACATCGCCGCCAATCCCCGAAGGCCCGCCTCCAAACGATCATCCGCCACCGGCTCCCCTTCCGTCCGGTCCCGCATCAACCGGTTGATCCCCGAATTGAGACTCGCGATCTGCGGCAAACTTTCCGTCGGCAAATCAAACGGATCGATCCGACTATCCAACGGAATCCCCACGATCTGCCATTTCTTGAATCCCTCCGCCGTATCGCTCGCTTTCGCGTACATCGGATACCGCGAAAACGGCCAGGCCTCCACCCCCAAAACCAAACAAACCAGATGCCCCCACAAAATCCCCGCCAACATCAGGTAAACGAAACATTTCCTCTCTTTCGTCATCTTTTCCTCCTTCGGTTTCGGCCTTCCAACTTCTTCCCCGCGCTCTCAACAAACGCCCCATCTACTCACTTCCAGCGCCCGCGACTACCCGGTTCCCCGCCATCTTCAACTCGCCAACGCTCCCGTTCGCCTCCAGATCCACAAATCCCGCCCCATCCCCGCCGGATTCCCCGCCACCTCCAGAAAACCGGTTCCCCCAAATCGCGACCCGCCGATCTACCACATCGTTCTCCAGCCAAATCGCCAGTTCCTCTCCCTCCAACAAAAACCGGTTTTCCGCGATCGTCACCGATTCCCGCTCCGACGGATGACTCCGCCGCTGCCCCAGAATCACCCCGCTCCGCACAAATTCATTTCCCGCGATCTCCACATCGCCGCCGCTGGATCGGATCAAAACATCGGCGTCGATAAACCGGTTCTCCCGAATCGTCGCATTCTCCCCCGAGCGATGATAAAACCCGCGCGCCTCCGCCCCCCGCACGACGTTTCTCACAAACAGTAAATCCGAGCTCGAAACCTCCACCGCCGACATTCCGCGAATCCCCTCGATCAAATTCCCCGCGATCACATTCCGCCGACTCCCGCGCGCCCATTCTCCTTTAAAAGAAATCGCACCGTCGTCATCCGCCCCCCGAATGTTCCTCACCACATTCCCGCTCACCGTGTTAAACGCGCCGCGAATATACATCGCGTTCGTATCTTCCCCCGCCTCGCCCCCATCGATATCTTCAATAACATTCGCCCGGATTTCGCACTCATCCCCGTAAATCAGAATCCCTTTCAAACTCCCGGCCACGCTCGATTTCCGCATCCCGCTGATCCTGTTCCCCACAATCCGGTGCTTTCCCTGGTTCGGCGATTTGTCGTGAACCCCGTCCTCCTTTTCGACATACCCGCCCAGCCGAATCGCATATGCGCTCTCCCCCGGATCGTCCTCCTCCATTTTCCCGATTTCCTCAAACCGGCTCCCCAAAATCTCCACCTCCGAAAGATCCGCCCGGATATTCACCGCGCTCCCCCGAATCCGCCGAAACAAACACTCCGAAATCGTAATCCTCCGAATCCGAAACCCCCGCTGCCCACTCTTCCCGGAACTCAAACCGATCGTCCCGCGATTCGAATCCAACGCCTCGATCCCCTCGAACCGGCAACGCGTAAACCGCAAATCCTCCAAAACATAATCCCGGCGCGCCACCAACGCGATCGGTTCCTTCATCTCCTCGAACCCAATATCCCGAAAACCGGTTCCGCTCGCCGCCACCAAAATCCGCGCCTCCCCTCCCGCCGCCGTCAACACCGAAACCGCATTCCCCTCGCCCACAAACTCCACCCCAACCCCAACCTCCAAATCGCCCCCAATCAAAAAAACTCCCGCCGGCACCTCAACCGCCTCCCCCGTTTCCCCCGCCCGATCGATCGCTTCCTGAAACGCCGCCGTAGCATCCGTTTTCCCATCCCCGACAGCGCCAAAATCCGCCACCGAAACTCCCCGCAACGGAACAATCGTCCCCAAAAACGCCGCCGCCCCCAACGCGATCCACTTGAATCCCAAGCCCGTTCCTCTCACTCCCAAACCCTCCCCTTCCAGCTCGGCGGCGGCGACAATTCCCGCCGTCCGCCCCTATCCAGCTCTCCCGCTCAAACGAGCGTTCAAACCTTCCGTCCGCGCAATCTCCGGCCAGCCACCACCACTCCCAAAGCCGCCAAAGAAATCCCCAGCGCCACCGAACCCGGCTCTGGAATCGTTCCCATCGTAATCTCCGACGTTGCCGAATGCCCATCAACGTCAAGGGCCTCGATCGTCAAACCCGTTATGCGGTCCCCGCCCGTCGCCGTTACCCCCAAAAACGAGCCCGCATGCGTGCTCGCGGAAAGCGTCTGGACGAGTTCGCCTGAGGATTGAAACGAAAACGTCAATCGAACCGAATCGTTCGGAGAAAAAGCCCCCCCGGAGAGCGCGGAGAAGAAATACCCGCCAACTGAGACCATCGGTTCAGCGAAAGTAATATTCAGTGGAACCTGATCATCCCTCGCTCTCATCCCTGCGCCCACCCACCCATGATCTTCCATATTCGCCCCCTGCATTCCGCCGAGGTTTCCCTCTCCTGCGGGAACCGACGCCGTAAATGTGAAATCCGGACCGCCACCCGAAAATTCCAGAGAGTTGACTCCGAGATTACCGCCCGCGATGGAATCAAAAGTTTCCGTGTAATTGTTGGTTCCAAGCTGATTCTCGAATTCTTCCGCCGTTAGATAAACAGAATGCTGACCAAAAACAGCGCCAGCCGCCGAAATCATCGCAACGGATCCAATAAAGAAGGGGTGCAATTTCATAATGAGGGAGATGGTTCAGGAAGAAAAACTAGAGCGCCCCGATGACTCAACCGCATCAGGACGTCGTCCAGAAAATCAAACAACCCGAACTCTGTCAACCCTCTTTCGTATCCGATTTCCGCTTTTTTTAAGCTCCTCCCGAACCACCCCCGCCGTCACGCCTTCTTCGCGTAATATTTCGAGTATTCGTAGTTCCCGTACCCATACCCGCAATAATGCGCGTGCCGGCTTCCGCGCGGCATGCCGTTCATCACCACGCCCAGCAACCCCGCGTTCGCCTCCTCCAGCCGCACCATGAAACTCCGCACCTGCTGCCGGTCCACCTTCCCGAACCGCACCAGATAAATCGATTCGTCCACCAATTGCCCCAGCGCCAATCCATCCGGAAAAACCCCCAGCGGCGGACTGTCGATCAACAGCAAATCGAACTTGCTCTTCAACGCCGCCACCAACGCCGCCACCGCCGGCTTGTTAATTGTCTCCGTCGCCTTCTTCGTCTGCCCGCCCGCTCGCAACAGGAAAAGATCCGGCGCCACCTCCACGATTCCCAACGCTTCGTTCGTCAAAATATCCGCGTCCGGCGCCCGCCCTTCCGCCAGCCACGGCAAAACCCCCGCCTCGTTCGGCTGACCGTAAATCCGGTGCAACGTCGGCCGCCGCAAATCGAAATCGATCATCAACGCCCGGTGCCCATGCGCCGCGAAACAGAAACCGAGGTTGCTCACGAAAAACGATTTCCCCTCGCTCGGCAACGTGCTGGTCGCCATCAGCGTCTTCGGAAATCCGTGCCGCGAACTCAGCTGTATCTGACTGAAAACTCCGCGAAACGCCTCCGACGCCTGATCGTTCAAATCCTTCTCCACGATGTGCGGCCGGTCCCGTTCCTTCACCCCGCGCACCGATGAAATTTCCCCGATCAGTTTCTGCCCCAAAAACTGCTCCACATCCCCGACCGCCTTCAATTTCCGGTCCAGTGTCCCCAAACCGATCGGCGCTCCCAGAAAACAAAATCCTCCCAACACCAGCAACAGCGCCCCGATCTTCACCACGTTCGGCTCCACCGGCATTCTCGCTTCCACCGCCGGATCCACCACCCGCACATTCGTCGTTTCCAACTGGCTCGTCACCATCGTCTGGTTCAGCCGCTCCTCGATCCGCGCATACGTTTTCCGCGCACTCTCCGCCTCCCGCTGCAAATCCATGTAACGCATCGTCAACCGGTCCAGCTCCAAACTCTCCGCCTCCGCTTCCCGCAATTCCTCCGTCAACGTGCTTTCCCGCTCCACCACGTTCGCCAGCCGTCCGCGGATTTCCGCGACCGCCAACTCGATGTTCTCCGCCAACACCCGTTCCGCCGCCGAAATCGCCCGCGCGTTCGCCACCATCTGCGGATGCCGGTCCAGATATTTCTCCTGCAACACCTGACGCTGACGCCGCAACTGATCCAATTCCTTCGCCACTTCCGGCGTCGATCCCAGCGAAGCCACCTGACTCAACTCCAGCAAATTCCGCCCCTCCTTCTGAAACTCCTCCACTTGCCGCACCTGCGCCTCCCATTCCAGACGCTCCACCCGGGCCGACGTCACCCCCGCGTTCAACGCCACCAACCGCTGCTGCACCAGCGTCTGGTCTTCCTCCACCGACACCAGATTGTTCTTCTGCCGGTAATCCTGCAACGCCTCCTCCGCCGCGTCCACCTGCCGTCCCAACTCCTCCGCCTGATCCCGCAAAAACGTAATCGCCGCCGCGTTCACGCTTCCCCGCCGCTCCTTCACGAAATCGAGATAACGGTTCATATAACGGTTCGCGATCAACGCCGCCACCTCCGGATCCCGATGCCGCGACCGGATTTGCAGCATAAAACTGCTCAACAAATTCTCCACCTCCGTATCCGCCAGAATCGCCGCCAGCGGCGGCGCGTTTTCCTCCTCACTCTCCGGCAAATACGGCGCCAAAATCCGCCGCTTTTCCTCCTCCGAAAACGACTGGATCACATACTCCCGAAAACTCCGCCCCGTTAACTGGTTCACATGATCCTCCAGCATCACCCGCCAAACGCCCCCCGCCGCATCCATCTCCGTATTCACCACCTGCGGCATATCCACCACATGTTCGCCCTGATGCTCCACCAGCAACGTCGCCTCCGATTCATACAACGGCGGACGCGTCAAAAGGTAATACCCCGTCGCGCACGACACCAACAACGCGCACGCCAACCCCAAATACCAGCGCTCGCGAATCATCACATAATAATCCCCCAACGGCCGTATCTCAAAATCCCGCGCGTCAGGCGGAGAACTCTTAGAGGAACTGTTCTTATTAGCTTCGATACTCATATTCTCCTTAGTTGAAAAAACTCATCCGTAGCATCGGCGCTTCGCCGATGACCC
>CAZJCL010000002.1:23441-32905 GCA_964544025.1 uncultured Opitutales bacterium
AGCCCCGCTCCCTCCACCGCCGAACACTCCAAAATCACCGGATCCAAATCCCGCGGCGCGTAATAATTCTTCTCCAACTCAAAGCGCACCGCCGGCACCGCTTCCTTCCCCACGAGAATCATCAAGCACCCGCCCAATCCCGCTCCCGCGATCTGCGCCCCCGCCACCCCATCGATCGCCTTCACCGTATCCGCCATGAAATCGATCTCCGCCGTGCTGCACGCGTAATACCCGGGTTGATTGATCAACTGCGCCCCCGCCACCCGCTCCGGATCCTCGCTCGCCAAATCCGCCAACAACCGGTAAAGATCCGCGTCGCTGCAACCGCTCGCCCGCGGCCGGCTCGTCCCATCCGGCAAATGCTCCACCACCCGGTCCCCGTCGTGACTGATGTTCATCAACCGCCCAAACTCCGCCACGCGCCCTTCCCCCAAAAACCGCGGACACTGCCGGCTTCGCACGCATTCCGCGATCCCGAACAGCAACACCCCGCGCACGAAGTACCGCTCCTGTTCCCGGTGATTCGCAAAAACCGTTTCCACCAAACCCGCGTTCTTCCTTCCCAGCGCCTCGCTCAATTCCCGCCGCGTCATCGTCTCCGGAATTTTCAGCAACATCTGGTAAATCTGACTCGTCTTCACCCCAAGCCGCTCCGGATCGATATCCCGCAAATACTCCAGCCGCGAGGCGAATTCCGGCACCCGCATCTTCAACAACGCCATCCCCAAATCGTAACTCGCCACCCGCGAATTAAAACAGTCCCGCGCGTTCCCGCTCTTCGAAGCGCGAATATGACTGTTCGCGATCATCACCCGGTAATCCGCCGGCGCGTCGATCGCCGCCTCCTGCCGAAACGGCAGATTCGCCACATGCACGATCTTGTTTCGCTGCCCGAGATAAATCGCCGCGTGATCTCCCGCCCCGCCCCGCGATCCGACAAACCATTCCCCCTGCCCGCAAAGGTCGATGAACTGGCTGCTCGTCAAATCCAGATTGTTCAACGCGATCGCCGCCTGCGAAGCCCCGACCACCAACGACGAACTACTGCTCAATCCCGCCGCCATCGGAATGCAACCCCGCACCGCCAAATCCATTCCTTGAATCCGGATATCCTGATAATGATGCTGAAGCCGGAGAACCGCCGCTTTCAAATAATTCCCCCAATCCCCCGGATTCCCCATCAAATGTTCCCGCACCCAATCGCTGTCCACGAAATGCACCCACTCGCTCCAGGCGAACTGCCCCAAAAGCTCGCGCATGCTAAAATCGATTTCCCGAAAATCCCCACCCTGCGCGCTCACCGCCAACACCCGGTCGTCCTCCCGGTCCCCCGCCACCATAAACGTCTCGCGGTCCAGCGCCAAAAAGTTGTTATGCCCGCCCCGATGATCCACATGACGCCCCATCAAATTGATCCGCCCCGGCGCCCGCACGATCACCACCTTCCGCTCAAATCCGAATCGCTGCCCAAACGTCTCCAGCACCTTCCGGATCTCCTCCACCTTCTCCTCGTGCAACTCCGGCACCGGCCCGTAAATTCGCTCCAACCATTCCCCCAGCGACGGCCGCCGTTCCTCCAACCGCTCCAGCCAATCCGAAACCCGCGCGTACTGCGTCTCCGGCAATCCCGCCCGACGCTCCCGCATTTCCCGGTCCGACTCCGCCGACCGCGACTGCACATATTCCTGAATCCGCAAAAGCTCGTCCGGCGAATTAAACCCCTGAATCCACTCCCCGCGCTCGATCAAAACCGTCCGCACCCGGAAACACGGCTCCCCGTTTGCATCCTTCATCCGCGGCAAATGCCGAACCAGATCCGTAATATAAAACTCCTGCTGATCGTTCCGGTTCTCCAACATCCGCACGCCCGTGTAAAACGCCTCAGCCTCCAGCAAATACAGACTCGGATTCACCCGGTCGCACCGCTCCTCGATCTCCGCCGCCGTATAAAAAACGCCCTCCACCTCGATCTGATGCGCCGGATCGTTCACAAAATTCTCCACGCCTTCCCGATCCAAATTCCCCGCGCCCGATGCCAATCTCACCAACTCCCCCACCACGCGCCGCTGCTTCTCCGGACTCGGAATATGCCGCTCCACAACCCCCCGAAGTTCGCGCTTCCCCATCTCCTCACCCGTCGCGAGTCTCCCCTTCAACTCATCGATAATCGCCTGCCGCGCGATCGCCAAAATCTCCACCACCGCGATCGCCTGACCTTCCTCGCCCAACAACACCCGCGCCTGATTCCGCTCCAGACTCTTCCGCTTCTCCAGCGTCAACATCGTAAAATCCGCCCGCTGCCGGATATGTCCATCCACCAGCGCCTGGATCGCCCCTTCCTCGATGTATTTATCCCCGAGCATCACCAGCACCGGCCCGTCATGACCCAGTTTCTCCAATGCCGTCGCCGCCGTTTTCGCCGCGTGGCCCGTCCCCAACAACTCCGCCTGATACGCGAACGTCGCCTCCGGATGCCGCTTCGCCACCGCCGCCATCACCTGATCCGCGTGCGAATTCACCACCACCAAAAACTTCCGGAAACGCGCCTTCTTAAACGTATCGATGATCCGGTTGATCGCCGGCACCCCGTCGATCTCGAAATTCACTTTCGCCAAATCCGCCCGCCCCATTCGCGTCCCCCGTCCCGCCGCCAAAATCACCACCGCCGACCGGTCCACAAAACTCTGCGGACTCTCCGTCCGCCGATACGTCGAAATAATCGTCGGCTGCGGAGCCGATAGGGTAACAGTATTCATAATATAAGCAAAAATGGTTTAACCAACAAAACCGCCGAAATCCCCTCACGCGCTCCGCGCCCGCCGAATCAGAATATTGCGAACGGCCAGGCAGAAATACTTAGCATCCGTCCGAAGCGGCGCCTTCGCGTACTCCCGCAAATACCGCTCCTCCGACTCGAAAAACTCGTTCACATCTTTCGGCAAATCCGCGTAAAACGGAGGAATCAACCCCGGCCGAAACCGCGTCCGCAACTCCTGCAAATGCGGCGGATACGTCCCGAACTTGTGCCGGCTCAACGGCCGCACTCCCACCGGCTTCAACTCCCCTTTCAACAGATTCCAAATCATCGGCGCCTCATCCAGCCACAGCCGCCGCAAAAACGTCGCCCACGTCGCCACGCGGAAGTCGTTCACGATCTTATCCCCGTCGATCGTCCCGTGTTTCAGAAACAAATACTCCTGCAAAAACTCCGCGTACGGATGCATCGTTCGCAACTTGTAAACCGTCACGATCCTCCCGTCCTTCCCGACCCGCTGGAGCGCGCAAAGCGGACCATACGTCGCCCGCGACATCGCCGTCGGTTCACTCCGCTTCCGCACCGCGAAATACATCAGCCCGCCGATGTATCGGTAATCTTCGATTTCAAATCCGCACGAAACCAATCGCCCTAAAATCTCCGCCTCCGACAACGGACGATTATGCCCGCGGGTGATCGAAAAATATGCCCGGTTCACGAAGGGAATCTTCGGCCAAATCCGGTGAATCAAAAAATCCGAACAACAATACGCCCGCGCCACCAGCGCCGGATAACGCTGAAAAACCCGCTGCCGCCGCTGCCCGTTCACTTCCGCGCAACCCACAAACAGGCCGCCGATCTGCAACCGCGAATTGATCGCCCGCAGATACTTGTTGATCCACCGCGAATTGTTCACCTTCTGCATCACGCCGATCGCCTCTCGCCCCTCGTCCAACGCCTCCACATGCGACCGTCGAATGCTCCAAAGCAAAACCGTCCGGCTCGGCTCCCGGTTCAAATACTCCCGGAAAAAGGCCTCCACCTTCGCCCCGCGCCGCCCCGCGATATCCGACGCCAAGCTCTCCCTACGAACCAGCGGCGCCAACTGCGAGGAAACCCACCACGGATCCAGCGGAGGATCGTCGTATTCCACCGCCGCCGTCCCCATTCCGGCTTCCCGCATTCCCCGTCGTGCCCAAAATCGATTACGGCCGCGCTCTCTCCTCGGAACCGGTCCTGTCATCGTTTTCCGAAATGAATCATTCATAGTTGCACCTCCAGGTTTTCCGTTGCGGGAGAGAGACCGCGCCAGGAAAGGAAACAAAAATCACGCCCGGCAAAAACCGGAATTGTCGGACCGCTGACACCTCCAAAACATCGCCACCGCCAAAGATCCCAAAACTACGCCCGCCACATTGCAAAAAAGGTCGAGCAAGGAGAGCGACCGATAAGGCAGAAAAAACTGCGTCCCCTCCGCCAGCGTCGCCAGCGCCACTCCAATACAAAACCAAACAAACGCCCGCGAGATCCGTCCCTCCATCCGCTTACACACATACGGCAAACCAAACGCACCCCACGGGAGAAACATCGTTACATGAATTACATTATCGATTTCCACCGGCCCCAATTCCAAATCCTCCAGATCAATCCCCACCACCGGCATGCTATGCAGAACCAGAACCCCCAAGGCATACACCACCAACAAAACCGTCATCCAACGTTTGTTCATAATACCTATTAAGCTGCCGCCGCTTTACGTTCTCCCTCCGGCATCACCGTCGTCTCATCACTTACCGGAGCCTTCGCCGAAACGCTCGCCGGATAATCCGCGAACAGCCGGATCATGAACGCCGCGAAATCGATCTTCTCCCGCAGCATCCGTTCCCGCCGCTCCGCCCATTTCCGCCGCACGTCCGGATGCGACATCTCCTCCACCAACCGCAGCATCCTCTCCGGCTCGCTCGTTCGCACCCCCACCGTCAAACCGTAACGATGCTCCAACTCCTCCAAATAACCGATCTCACCGGCGAAATCGTTGAACCGGATCGACGGAATCCCCAACACCGCCGCCTCCGCCGCCATCGTCTGACTGTCCCCCAAATACAAATCCGCGAACGCCATCACGTGATGCATGTCCAACGGATCGATCGCCAATCGATACTTCTCGAACTCCGGCTCCAGCTCCCGCTCCGAAGTAATAAAAACCCGCCCCCGCGCCTCCAAAACCCGAATCGCCTGCGCCGCCAATTCCCCCGTCAATCCCTTCCGCCCGCCGTCGTGAAACGCGCCGAGCTTCGCGAATCGCAACAGAAAATACGGTTCCCCTTTCGATACCCAACGTCTCGCGATTCCTTCGTTCGGCTGAAAATGATTCGGATGCAAATACGCCAGCTCATGGTAACTGTCGTAAGTAATCGTCTTGCCCGCCCACTTCCCCATTTCGCAACACGCCGGCGCCACCAGCCGATGCGCGAACGGATAACCCGCCCACGCCATCTGCGGAATCACCCCCACATCGTCCTCCTCAAAAATAAACGACGGCACCCGCAACAACCGCCCTACATGCCCGATCTCGGCCGCCGTCCCCGCCATCAAATCCGGACCGAACTTCCTCGCCTCCTTCAAGATCGCCGCGTCCTTCCGCAACATCGCCATCCCCGTCGCCAACTTCCCGCTCCCCCTTTCCGTCGCGAAAATATTCACATATTCCTGACCGGCGCTCCGCAACAGATCCTCCAACACGTCCTTCTTCTTGATCAACACCTTTACCTCCCCATGCAACGCGAAGTAACGAACCGCATGCTTGAAAAGATGATAATGTGCGGGATGTCCCAAATAAACCAACAGCTTCATATTCAACCTTCCTTCAACGCCTCCGTCAGCTCCACCAATGCCAGAAACATCCACGCCTGTGCCCATCGCATATAAGGAATCTTGTTCGTGAATCGCGGATACTTCCTATAGTAAAAATAACCTCGCCGGTCCTGCATATTCCGGATCGTCCAATCCGCGATGGTTTCCGCAAACGGCAGATAATCCGGACGAATCCGCCGAAGTCGCGTCATCGTCAAAATCCCCTGCGCCTGGTTGTGAATCTCCACCGGCCACTCCTTCGGCAAACGCCACTTCGACCGTCCATCCGGAAAAAACTGCGCCTCCCGGTAAAACGCCGTTCCCTTTTCCAGCGCCTTCTCCACTTCCTCGCTCTCGAAATCCGTCAGCCGCGCCACCGCGTCGATCGAATCCAAAACAAATCCCTGGTGAAAATCGATCTGCGCCCGCTCCCGCCCCGTTTTCCAGTCCCGGCTGTAATTCCACCGGCCGTCCGCCTTCTGGTGCGCGATCGTGAAAAGCAAAGCCCGCCGCGCCAATTCCCCCCACTTCTCCTCCCCACCCAGATAATAACCCATCGCCAAAATCTCGGCCGCCAGCATGTTCGCGTTGAAGCAACAATCGCGTTTCAAATGCGTGTAACTGAAACAGGTTCCCTCCACCGTTTCCGTCCGTGGCAACTCCTCCAGCACATATTCGCAACATCCGAGAATCGCCTCCCTCGCCCGCAAATCCCCCGTCCGCTCGAAATAAGCAAAAATCCCTTTCGCCACAAATGCCGTCACCACCGCCGACGGAACTCCCGCCTCCACCGTCTTCACCGGATTCACCCAATCGAAATTATATCCCCACGATGTCCCGGCAAAACCCGCTGACCGGTTCTCCATCAACCACTCGAACAATTCCCGCGCGATCTCCTCCCCGTTCTTCCGCGACCGCAGCTTGCTGTATCCCGCCAAAAACAACCCGATCCCTTTCGGATTCCGCCCCCGCCCAATCCCCAAAACCGGTCGCAAATTCACCGGATTCCGCTTATGGATCTGCGTCCAAACCGCCCCCGCCCACCGGCCTCCAAGCCGAAACGGAACCCATCCGTTCAACGCGTCATACGGATCGTAACCCGCGAACCCTTCTCCTTCCACATACTTCCCCAATCGCTCCAACGGCTCGCGCAAAACATCGTCCGCCCCCGCCGAACCTTTCCTCCAAACACCTCCGCCAACTCTCGCCGAAGGCGATTTCCATCGCATTGTATCAGACATAATTCGCTCGTATTTGCTTCCCCAAAAATTCCCCTACAACCGTTCCGCCGCCCAAACTCCTCCCGGAGACGCCCCGTCGGCCAACACCTCGTCCCAAACCTTCTCGAGCCGCAGAGCCACCGTCGGAGCCAGAAACTGCTGCTGCGCAAAAGCGAAGTTCCTGGCGCTCATCCGGCGCCGCAAATTCTCCTCTCTCCAGATCCTTTCAACACACTCTGCGATCGCCGCCGGAGTCGGATCTTTCATCAAAAACCCCATCCGCTCGTCCTCGAAGAAATCCTTGATTCCGCCCGACGGAGTCGTCACCACCGGCAATCCCATCGCCATCGCCTCCAACACCGAATTCGGCATCCCTTCTCCATGGCGCGTCGGCAAAACAAAAATATCCGCCCCCAAAAACGCCTCCCGCTTCATCTCTCCCTGGATCTGACCCGGCACGGAAACCCCGTGAATCTCTTCCGCCGCGACCCGTTGCCGCAGCGCCGCCAACTCCGACCCGCTCCCGGCGATCGTCGCCGAGCACGCCACGCCGCGTTCGCGCAAAAGCCGCACCGCATCCAGAATCGCGTGAACCCCTTTCGCCTTTTCCAACCGCCCCAAAAATAAAAGCCGCACCGCGTCCCGATTCGCCGTCGCCCGCGCCTCGACATCCTCCGCCCGCAACCCCGCCACCAGCGTTTCGTCAACCACCGTCGTTTCCCGCAAGATCCGTCCGCTCCACCCCCACCGCCGCAGCGCCTCCGCAAAATCCTTTCCCAAAACAATAAAGCAATCGCACCGGAAAAACACCGCCCGAAACAGCCACAGCCACGACCGCTCCATCTTCCTCACGCACGCATGATCCCAGCCCCGGAAAAACAAAACGACCCGCTTCCGAAACAGTTTCGCCAACACGATAAACACGCCATCCCGCAAAACCCCGCGCACGCCGAACGACGTGTTGATCTGCACCACCCGGCAATCCGCCCGCCGAACCGCCCCCACAAACCGCCCGTAATCCGCCAGCATCCGCCCCACACCGTTCCCGTCCGTCAACCGCCGCCCCCGCGTGATATACCGCACCCGCGACGAAAGGTGCGGCTGCAAAGCCCGGAAATAATTCGCCACTCCCCCCGGCATATCGAGATCCGGCACCGTCACCACCACTTCCGGCGCCACCGCCGTCTCCGTGTTCTCCGCGAACCACGCCCGATATCCTTCCCCGCTCAAAAGCGTCGTCCGGTAAAACCTCGTCAAAATTTCCCGCTCCAGTTCCGTCGTCGTCCCCGAAACGATCGCGTGCGTCACCCGGAAAAGCAGCGCGATTCGCAACTGCACATACACATTCACCGGCACCCGAATCTTCCCGGTCGATCTCAGCAAATCCAGATAATCCCTCACCAGCGGCCAATCCAAACCGCAATCGCTTTTCCGGAAAGCCGGCTCCACCGCGTCCACCAAAAACCACCGCCCTTCCCGCGTCACTTCCTCGAAATCGAAAACGTAACTGTTCCCCCGCCCATCCGAAATCACGTTATACAAAATGTCGTTGTGCGAATTGATCTCGAACCGGTTCCGCCGCTGCCGAAACAAGCTCGCCACCACAATCCCCGCCGCCTTGAAAAACGAAAAATATCCGGCCCGTTTCCCGATCTTCGCCGAAAACCGCAACACCTGCGCCGTCACCCCGAAATACATCTGAAGCGCCCACGTCTCCAGCGCCGACCGCCCGCACGGCACCCGCGCCGTCTGAAATCCGATCACCGCCTGCAAAAACTCCGCCGAATCGAACGGCTCCGCTCCCCACAACGCCCGCGCCCCCGGCAAATATCCAAACAACAAAAACGTCCGCCCATCGGTCTTCACCAACGGCAACGTCCGAAACCCTTCCCCGCTCCCGAGATTCCGGTAGAAATCCGCCTCCCGCCGAAATTTCAAATTTCCGCCAAAGACCCACGCCGCCAATCGCTGCCCCAAATTCTTCGGCGCCACCGGCAATTTCAAAACGTAACTCTCCGAACCGCCCGTCACCAAAAACGCGCTTTTCCCCAACGGCTTCACCAATTCCAGTTGCATTCCTTCCAACGCCAACCGCGCCAGACACCGCCGTAACGGCTCCCGCATCCGTTCCGACACCGCATTTTCCGCCATCGTCATCATAGCGCCGCCCCTTCCATTTCCACCCGCGGAGCCCGCGCCGCGACGCCGACGGTTTCCGTTTCACTCGCCGTTTCCCGTTCCCGAAACCAGCCGTTGATCGCCCCGAGCAGAAGAAACAGCCACGAAAGCGAGGAGATTACGTAGATCTGACTGGAGAACGAAACAAACAACGATCCGCCCACCAACGCGCAAACCACCGCGCATCCCGATCGCGCCCGATAACTTCCGTTCCCGATCGCCCGCACCAGCGACACCCGCAAAATCTGAAAGTAGATAAACATATACATACCCAACCCAATCGCTCCCGAACCCACCAGCACCCGGGCGTAATCCACATGCAACGGCCGCACCGTATTAAAAAAAACCCGGTCATTGAACGCCTCGCTCCCGATCAAAGCATGCGCCAATCCCTCCGTCTGAAACGCGTGCAAAGTGTTCTCGATATCCTGCATCCGCCCCGCTTCCCCCTCCGCGTA
>CAZJCL010000002.1:33005-34470 GCA_964544025.1 uncultured Opitutales bacterium
ATCGCCACGCCGAAAGCGAATCCCGCCAAGGTTCTCTTCATCTCCGCCGAATTCCTCACCACCGAAAACGCGAGAATATACATAAGCAGCGAAACCGCCACTTTCACATAACCATCTATGCTCTCCACGGGTGAACTAGCCAAAGGCACCAGTATCGCCAGATAGGCGAGAAAACAAAGAATCGTCACCCCCACCGCGTCCAGACGTAGCCTCGGAATCATCAAGGCAAAAATCCCCAGCACCACCAAAACGCGCAGATACCCGACATGTAATAAATCGCCCGGAACATAACCGATAAACACTGTGGCAACGACGTTAGCCAGTATGATAATCACCAGCCCGTACTTCAAAATCACATGAAGACGCGGAAGCAACAAAACCAGCAGGCAACCCGCCGTCGCCAATAGGATGAAATGTTCGATCCGTAATTCCATCGCTCATCCACCTCTTCCGCGATCCGCTACTTCGCCGCAACCGCCTCCCCGCCCAACACCGAAGGTCCGGCCAAAACGCCCGCCGAATACGCTTCCGAAATCTTCCGCGCGTCTTCGTAAAGCACCAGATCCCGCGCAACCGCTTTCCGGACTTTTTCCCGTATCTCCTCCGTCACAATCTTGTCCCTCTCGCTTTTCCGGACCGGGCTCTTGTTCTTCATCCCGATCTTAATCCGAATTCCACACTTGTCCTCCAGCTGGCGCTCGAAGCCCGGCGTATCCTCGATCACCCCGCAAACCGCGAACTTCCGCAGATTCTCCCGGGCCCGCTCCAAAGCCTCGTCCGAATCATAACGCCCGTCCTCCCGCACGCCTCCCAGAATCGTCACATACCCATGCCCCAAATCCTTCGCTTTCTGCGTCTCCACATATTCATCCAACGGCAGCCGAATCTTCCACGGCGAATCGTTCTCCTTGCTGCTGTTGAAAAAGTAATTCGACAAAAACATCGCCACCGGATCCCGCAATACCGTGATAAACCGGTACCGGTCGCTATGCATCTGATACGCGCGCTCCGAAAAAGCGTAATGCCCGCTTATAAATCCGCTCCCCTTTTCCAACTCATACAAAAGAATATTCTCCCGAAAGCGGAATACCGAAGCATAACCATCATCAAACGGATCCTCAAAACCATAAACCGCCCGCGCCGCCTCTAGCGAGGCCCGGGCATTGAGGCGCGAATACGAAACCAGATACTTCCGCCGAATCGCCTGGTTAATAGAAACCCCACCGCACTTCGCGATATGGATAAAACAAATTCGCGCTTTCGGTTCGATCGTCTTCGCCGATATCCCTCTCAGTTTATGAAGTATCACCATAATATTACCCTGTTTCCCTAACGATAAAATCCACTCCTACAACACACCCACTTCCGCTTCTTCCTCCCGCTCCCGGCTTTCCTTCTTCCCGCGTTTCCGGGGCAGATAACTCCGAAGCTCGCTCACGATTCCCTCCGGATTCCGCCGCTCGGC
>CAZJCL010000002.1:34570-35829 GCA_964544025.1 uncultured Opitutales bacterium
TGCGCCAGTCCGCCCACCGCCAGCATTTGCATCAGCGCCCCGCTCTCCGACCACGCCTTTCCAAAGAGCAGCAAAACGATCTCGTGCCCCTGGATCGCCATCGTCGCCACCACCGGAAAAAGGAACAGCGCCACCATCCGCAACGACCGCGAAAGCGCCCGCGTCATCCGTTCCGGTTCCGCCTGCAACGCCGAGAACGCCGGAAGCGCCACCCGCGAAACCACCTTGGAAAACAGCGTCACGATCATCGTGATCGGCTTCATCGCCACCGTGTAATACCCCAGCACCACCGGCCCGAAAAACACCGAAAGAATCAACACGTCGCTCTTCTTCCGCAGCTTGTTCAGCAAACCCGACCCCAGCATCTTCAGCCCGAATCCACAGAGATCCCCGTAGTGCCGCTTCTCCATAGTAAAGCCCGGCCGCCAACCGGTCGTCGACCAAAGCACCACCAACGAAGCGAGACTGTTCGCCAACTGCTGCCCCACCAGGCTGAAAACTCCGTATCCGCGCAACGCCATTGTTATCCCAACCACGCCGCCCGCGATCACCGCCAAAATCGACCGGAACGCGAGCGCCTTGAACTTGAAATTCTTGCTCAACAAAGCCCGCTGCACCTCCGTCATCGAAATGATCACCAAATTCAGCGCCAGCAGCCGGATCACCCACACCAGTTCCGGCAACTCATAGAACCCGCTGATCGGTCCCGCCGCGACCCACGCCACTCCAAAAAAGATTCCCCCGCTGAGCAGGTTCATCCAAAACGCGGCGTTCAAATGCCCCGGTTCCAGCTCCGCCCGCTGGATGATCGAAGCCGCGAATCCTTGCTGCACAAATAGCGTCAACATCGAGATCAAAATCGAAGCGATCGCCACCGCGCCAAACGCTTCCGGCGCCAGCAGCCGCGCCAAAATCACGAATACAGCCAACGAAATCGCCTGATCCGACCACGCCTGCGTGATGCTCCAGAAAAGGCTCGAAGTTACCTTCCGCTTAAAATCCTCCATATCAGTTTCAAATCCTCCCCACGCGCCGTCGCCTCAAACCCCTGCCGTTCCTTCTTCCGCCGGCAACGGCCTCTCCGCCATCTCCAGCTCCAATTCCGGCCCTCCCAAAACGCGCCGGTAAATCTTCTCGTATTCCGCGTCGATCCGCTCGTGCGAAAACCGCTCCATCGCCGCCGCCCGCGCCGCGCTCCTCGCCGCTTCCGGCTCCGCCCGCACCCGCGCCACCGCCTTTCCCAAAGCGTCCGCCAGCAA
>CAZJCL010000002.1:35929-45786 GCA_964544025.1 uncultured Opitutales bacterium
AACAAATCGATTCCCTTCCGCGGAATGATTCCACCCACGAACAAAATAATCGTCCCCTCCACCGGCAGTCTCAATCGCTTCCGCAGTTCCCGCTTCTCCTCCCTCGCCACCGGCCGAAACCGCTCCACATCGACCGCCCGCGGAACCACAAAAACTTTCTCCTCCGGAAATCCCGCCCGCAAGCAAACCGACTTCAACAACGGCGAAATGCAAACGATCGCGTCCGCCAGCCGAAACTGAATCATCCGCCGCTGATGCAAAATCCGAAACCGGTTGTTCCCCGCCGCTTCCGGACAATCCCCCCCGGCCAAAGTGATTTCCACGATCACCTTCTTCTTCAAAATCTTCCCCGCGATCACCGCGAACAACGACAGCCAGGTCGGCGAAAAACAATGCAAAATCCCGAACTCGTTCCGCCTCCCTAAAACCGTCCCCATCGTCCGGAAAAACCGCCCCAGATTCCCCGCCGCCGCCCGCAGATTCGAGTGCTTCTCCCGACTCTCCTTCCGTCCCGCCCGGCAAGTCCTCTCCCGCAAAATCCGCATCAACGAATCGTCTCCCACGTGCCAATCGCTCCCCGGTTCTCCCGTCGCCGTCAGCAAAAACGCCAGCCGCCCTTTCGCCTCCAAACGCGCCGCGTATCGCAACGCCGCCAAACCCGCGCCCGAGTGCGCCGGCGGCACCGTCGAAGAAACAACCGCCACTCGCGAATCCGTATCGTTTCTCATCGTTCGCAAAACCGCGTTCACGCCACCGCCGGAAGCTCCGCCGCCCCCCGCTCGTCCCGCTCATAAAATTCCCGGTACCACTCCACGAACGCCGCGATCCCATCCTCCAATCGCGTCGCCGGACTAAACCCGACATCCCGCGTCAACTCCGTCACATCCGCGTACGTTTCCCTCACGTCGCCCGGCTGCATCGGCAGATAATTTCTCACCGCTTTCTTCCCGAGCGCCTTCTCCAAACAACCGATAAAATCCTCCAAGGCCACCGGCTGATGATTCCCGATATTATACAATCGATAACACGCCCGCTCCCCCGAAATCCCCGGCAACCGATCACACACCCGGACCACTCCTTCCACTATATCGTCGATATACGTAAAATCCCTCCGCATATTCCCGTAGTTATAAACATCGATAGATTTCCCTTCTGATATAGCTTTCGCGAAACTGAAATAAGCCATATCCGGACGCCCCCAAGGACCGTATACCGTAAAAAACCGAAGCCCCGTGCACGGTATCCTATACAAATGGCTGTAAGTATAAGCCATCAACTCGTTCGCCTTCTTCGTCGCCGCGTAAAGACTGAGCGGATGATCGACATTCTGACTGATCGAGTACGGCATTTCCCTGTTCCCGCCATACACCGAACTCGACGAAGCATACACCAGGTGCTCCACATCATGCCGCCGGCAACCTTCCAACACATTCAGAAATCCCGTCAAATTGCTCTCCGCGTAGGCGTGCGGATTCACCAGCGAATATCGCACCCCCGCCTGCGCCGCCAAATGAATCACCCGCTCCGGAAGCCGCTCCGCGAAAATCTCCTCCACCGCCGCCCGATCCGCGATGTCCGTCTTCAAAAACGCGAATCCCGGAAACCGCTCCAGCTGCCCCAGCCGCGCTTCCTTCAACCGAACGTCGTAATAATCATTCAGATTATCCAAACCGACAACCTCGTCTCCCCGCTCCAAAAGGTATCGCGCCGTATGATAACCGATAAATCCAGCGGCTCCGGTAACCAGTATCTTCATCTTTCGAGAATTCCGTTTCGCGAGTTTATCGGCGTTCCTGATCCCGCCGTTTTCACTCGCTGTTCTGTTTCCGTGCGAGCTTCGCCCCGTCACTTCCCCCTCTCGGAAAAACAACCGGCACGATTTCTTCACTTCCCGCAACGGACCGCCAGAAACGCTCCGTTTTGCAGGAACAAGAGATTATCATGCGGGGTGTTTACCCGCTACCCAGTGAGGTTCCCGGCGCGAAACCCGGGGTGCGTCCCCGAAAGTCGCGCCGGATTGCAGCTTTTCCCGAGCCCTCGCTCAGCGGCTCCCATAGGGGAATCGCCGCCCCTTCCGGCAAACCGCCATCGGCCCGCCCGCGCTACTCCATCCTCAACCGCGCGATTTCCCGTTTCAGCGCCTCGCTCACATAAAGTCCGCCCCGCGCCGCCGCCCGCAAAGCATCCGCCAGATGCTCGATCGATTGCGATTTCATGATGTAGCCCGACGCCCCCGCCCGCAGCGCACGAATCCCGTAAAACAACTCGTCGTGCATCGTCACCACCACCACCGGAACGCACGGCACCACTTGATGCAACTCCCGGATCAGATCCAACCCGCAGCTCCTCTCCAGCGAGATATCCACCACGATCGCGTCCGGCTTCGTTTTCGCCACCCTCCGCACCGCTCCCGCCGCGCTCCTCTCCCAGCCGCAAACGACCAGATCGCCGCAATCGTTTATCAAATGACGCAGCCCCTCCAAAACCAGCGCGTGATCGTCGATCAAAAAGATCCGGTATCGCTTGCCGCCGGAGAGCGTTTTTCCGGAAAGGGCGAGACAAGCGTGCGGATCGGGCAACATAAGCGACGGCCCGAGCAAACAGGCCTTCGGCAAAATAACATCCGCCGCCACCCCGCGCCACCCGGTGAACTCCCGGGCCGCGTTCCCGGGGATTCTCAGATCACCGAAATCCGCCTCCCCAAATCGCGCCGCCGCCAACCCCGGCCAATCACGTCCGCACCGACAACTCCTTGCAACCTTCCTTCACCCACTGCGTCGCCGCCTGCCCCAAATCCACCGCCGTTCGCAAGCCGAGCTTTTTCTTAATCTGTTCCCGGTAATACTCCACCGTCTTGATGCTCAAATGCAGCGAACCCGCGATTTCCCGCGTGCTTTTCCAAGACCCGATCGAACGAAAAATCTCCAACTCCCGGTCCGTCAATCGATGCACCGGATCCGCCACCGGGTCCGCCGCCGCCCGCCCGATCCGTTGCGACAAAATCCGGTCCGCCATCGAATGGCTCAAATACAGTTTCCCCTCCAACACCACCCGCAACGCGTGAATCACCTGGTCGATCGCCTGCGCCTTCATGATGTATCCGCTCGCCCCGGCCCGCAGCGCCCGTTCGCAATACACCCGCTCGTCGTGCATCGTCACCACCAGAACCGGCGTCCCCGGCAAAACCGCGCGCAAATCCTTGATCAACTCCAGCCCGTTCCCCTGCTCCAACGTGATGTCGATCACGATCACATCCGGCTTCAATTCCTGAATCGCCTTCATCGCCGCCGGCCCCTCGTGCGCCTCCCCGCACACTTCCAAATCCTTCTGCAAATTGATCAATACCGCGATGCCCTGCCGCACCACCGTATGGTCCTCCACCAGAAAAACCCGCCGCCGCGCCGTCGCGGCCGGACACCGGGAATCGTTTGGATTTTCAACATTCTTCATCGTTACAAGCTCTCCTCGCTAAAAGGGAAATTGCAGACCAACCGCACCCCGCGCTCCTCGGAAGCGATCGAAATGCTGCCACCAATCTCCGCCGCCCGGCGGTTCATGATTCTCAGGCCGATGCCGTCCGCACCGTCCGGCGGCGAAAACTCGCACCCGTTGTTCCACACGCTCAATCCGCCGGTTCCATCCCCGGCGCTCAGCGACAACACGATTTCCGACGCGTCGCCGTGCTTGATCGCGTTGTTGATCGCCTCCTGCGCGATCCGGTAAAGATGCATCGCAATCGTCAGCGAAAACGACGGCAGCGATTCCGGCTCCGAAAACCGGCACTCCACGCCATACGTCCGCTTCACAAAATCCGCCAGTTCCGCCAACGCGTACCCCAGCCCGTGACTCTCCAGATTCACCGCGAAAAATCCCCGCGAAAGATGCCGCGTCTCCGAAATCACCTGCACCGTCAACGTCCGGATCTCCACCGCCGTTTCCACTTCCGGCGCTCCCCGCTCCCGCAATCGCTGTTCCAACCCCTGACTCAAAAACCCGATTCCCGTCAGCAACTGGCCAATGTTATCGTGCAAATACTCGCCGATCCGCTTGTGCTCCCGCGCCGCGATCGTCACCGCCTCCCGCTCCAGCCGGTCCACCCGCGCCATCGCCTCCCGCAACTCCCGCCTCGTCCGCTCCAACTCCGCCCGCAAATCCCCCGAATCCTCCTCCCCGCCCTCGCCCCGTCCTGCCCCCTCCTCTTCCGCCGCTCCGCCAGCGCGCCCGAGAAACGTTCCCGCCAGCGCCAGCAAAGCGATTTCCCGAAACCCGTCACCCATCGCCCACATATTGCCCCATTCTCTCGTAATCATCACGACAGCAACCAAAAGAAAACATAAACCAGCCAAGCGCCCCGAAAACGAAATCCCGGCACGCACGCGCTCCAAAGCACGTCTCGCGCCATCAAATTCGTTATCGCCGGTTTCCACACCCCGGCTCGGGGTTCGCAAAGTCCTGGAAGTTTCCATCGCGGTTTCCATTGGTTTCGTATTTGGGCAAATCGAAATTGGGTAACAGTCCGTATTCCCCGCTCGGCTCGTTCAGGAACGAGGAAATGAATGAAGCCGAAAATAATGACCGGAAAACTTTCCGTCAAACAACGCGCACCTCTAACTGAGTCCAACGCGCTTCTTTAAGGTAAAGCCGTAATCCGTTTGTAATGGCACCCGCCGCTTCCGGAACTTTTCGTTGCGGTCGAAGCGGTCTCTTCCCCAAGATGACACTCCATGCGCCATTCGTTTTTCCGCTTCCTCCGAGCTAACCTTTTCCCGTTTCCGCTCCTCGCCGCGATTCTCGCCGGACCGCTCGCCGCTCCAGCCGCCGCCGAAAACACCGCTCCCGCCATCGAACACCACCGCGTTCTCTGGATGAACAATCCCGCCCGCGAAGCCGTCGTCTCCTGGACCACCCGCGCCCCCGGCGAAAACCACCGCGTCTATTTCGACACCGAATCCCGCGCCGGCGAAATCGACCGCTACGCCCGCCAAACCCGCTCCTTCAAAGACGGCCCCTACACCCTCGTTCCCGACGACGAAAAATGGAGCGCCCCCGGCTTCTTCCACCACGTCCACCTCTCCGGCCTCGAACCTTCCACCACCTATTATCTGGTGATGGCGAGCGACGACGCCGTTTCCCGCGAATTCCATTTCATCACCGCCCCCGAAACCGACCAGCCCGTTTCCCTCCTCTTCGGCGGCGATTCCCGCATCGCCGGAGCCGATCCCTACGACCACAACGACCGCCAAAACATGAACCTCCGCATGGCGGCACTCGTCGAACAACATCCCGAAATCCTCGCCCTCGTCCACGGCGGCGATTACTGCACCCGAGCCGAATGGCGCTACCTCGACCGCTGGCTCAGCGACCACGAACTCACCGTCACCCAATCCGGACGCCTCCTCCCGGTCATCCCCGCCCGCGGAAACCACGACCGCCAAATCGGCTTCGAAGAAATGTTCTCCTGGCCAAACCTCGAGCGCGAATACTACTACGACATCCAAATCACCCCCGAAATCGCCCTCGTCACCCTCAACACCGAAATCAGCGTCGCCGGCGACCAACGCCTCTGGGCCGAAGAAACCCTCCAAAAACTCCGCCCCGAAAACCGCTGGCTCTTCGTCAGCTACCACCGCCCCAGCTACCCGAGCGTTCGCAATATGCAAGACGGCGCGCCCCGCCGCGACAACTGGGTGCCGCTTTTCGAACGCTCCAACGTCGACCTCGTTTGCGAATCGCACGATCACGCCCTGAAACGCACCCTCCCGATCCGCTCCCACGCCCCCGATCCGCAAAACGGCATCATCTACATCGGCGACGGCGGCCTCGGCGTCCCCCAACGCACTCCCGATCCGCAGCGCTGGTGGCTCCAATCCCCCGGATTCGCCCGCCCCGCCCACCACGTTCACCTGCTCGAATTCGGCCAAACCGAACTCCGCGTCCGGGCTTTCGGCATGGATCAAACCGTCCTCGACGATTTCACCGTCACCTCCAAAAAACCGGCCGCGGAATGACCGCCATCGCCGAAAAACCCGCCACCGAAACCGCCCCTCCCTCCACCGCCATCCGCTGGGCCAGCTGGCTCCTGCGCGTCGCGATTCTCCTCCACGCCATCGGAATCACCGTCGCCATTTTCACCCGCGCCGGAACTCCGATCGGCGAAATCGCGCTCATGGATTGGAACGTCTCCCACTCCACCATCCTCCTCGCCGAAAAAACCGCCGCCCTCACCCTCCTCGCCGCCGCCCTCTCGCTCTTCGTTTTCCCCTTCCCGCCAACCCTCCTCTTCATCGCCGCCCTGATCTCCGCCGACGCCTTCGCCCGCCAAATCGCCGGCGGCGAAGCCTTTTTCGAATACGCGCTCGGCGCCGCCGCCCTCCGCTACGCCGTTCCCCTCGCACTCATTCCGCTGGTCTGGAAAAGCCGAAAACTTCCCGCCTCCGAAACCACCCGCGCCCAAATCTCCTCCTGGATTCTCCGCATCGGCGTCGCCACCGTTTTCCTCATCCACGGCATCGAAGCCTTCCGCCTCCACCCCGGCTTCATCGATCTCCTCATCGGCAGCACCCGCACCCTCCTTGATTTCTCCCTCCCCGAAACCACCGCCAAACAAATCCTCCAGATCATCGGAATAATCGACATCCTCGTCGCCGCCCTCGTCCTTTTCCGTTCCTGGTGGCCGCTCCTCGCCTGGCTCGGATTCTGGGGCCTCGTCACCGCCCTCTCCCGCCCCCTAGCCCACGGCTTCGCCTCCTACCCCGAAGTCCTCGTCCGCTCCTCCCACCTCCTAGCCCCCCTAGCCATCTTTCACCTCACCACCACCCTCAAATCATCACCCAATCCAAAATCCAAATCTAAAATCTAAAATTTAAAATCTAAAATCCAGGTCCGCCTTTCTTGACACCCCGCAACCCAAGCGGAAAAGTGGTTGCTGATTCCGATTTATGAGAATCCGCCTAAAAACCCTAGCCGCCCTCCTCCTCTCCGCCACCCTCGCTCAGGCCGAGCCAACCGTTCCCGCGGAGACCGCCCCTGAGCCAATCTCCCTTCGCGGAAAACAATGGCGAAAAGAAGTCGTCGCGGCCGGCGTCGAAATTTTCCAAGGCTCTTTCACCGACATTTTCGATTCCCCCCAAGTAATCAGCGTTCTCCGCATCGATCTCCAACAACCCGGCGTCCGCATCCGCTTCCGCGCCGCTTACCCCCGCCGCGAACGCCGCAGCGACCTCCTCCGCATGGTCGAAGACACCGGTGCCGTCGGCGCGATCAACGGCGGTTTCAGCTTTGGCGGACGCGGACTCGCCAACTGCGGCATTCTCAAGATCGACGGCGAACTTTTCCCCTTCGTTCACGAAGAAATCCCCGAACTCAGCTTCGCCGGACGCACCGCCCTCGGCATCGACGACAACGAATCCCTCCATTTCGCCATGCGCCCCGAAACCGGCTGGCCCGAAGACTGGCCCGAAGTCCGCCACGCCCTGGCCGGCGGGCACCGTCTCCTGGAAAACGGCGAAATTCACCCCTCAATTCACGAACGCCTCTCCGCCCGCGAAGTTCTCCACGTCGGCAACCGCCATCCCCGCTCGGCCATCGGCGTCACCTCGGAACGCCGCATCTTTTTCGTCACCGTCGACGGCCGCCACTCCGGCCTCGCTCACGGCATGACTCTCGAAGAACTCGCCCGCTTCATGCAAGCCCTCGGCTGCTCCGACGCGATGAACCTCGACGGCGGCGGCGCGGCCACCATGTGGGTCCGCGAACTCGGCGTAATCAACCACCCCAGCGACAACGCTCAATTCGACCACGACGGCCTCCGCCGCCTCCGCAGCGCCATCCTGGTCTTCGCCGACGACCTCCACACCGCCGAAAAAACCCCCGCCGCCGGCCAATAAATCTCCAGCCCCTCCTTCAACGTTCAACATTGGAAGTTGAACGTTGAAAGTTTGGACGCTGGCCGTTCGACCTTAAACCTTAAACTTTAAACTTTAAACCTCGAACCCCCTTCCTACAGCTCCAAAGCCACCCGGAAGAACTTCCGGTCTCCCGTCAAATCCAGCCCCGTCGCTTCATAAGTGGTCGTCTCGCCGGTCGCCTCGACACCTTCCGCCACCGGCACCCAATCCACCAGATTCTCCGACATCTCGACCCGGTAACTCGCGCCCTCAGCCGACCCCCACGAAAGCGTCGCGGTTCCCGCCGCCGGATCGATATCCGCGTCGACGACCTCGAATCCGATCAACAGATCCCCGCTCACTCCCGTCAGGCTGAAATTCGAAATCACCCCGGCCTCGCCCGTGCCTCTGCTCCGGCTGAACCCGATGCCGCCGATCCCCTCACCCAAGCGGTCGCTCGCTAGGGCCGGAAGCGTCCTCGTCCCGCCGATTTGCTTCCCGTTAATGAAGTAACTCGCCGTCCACTCCTCGCGCATCGTGTTCAACACGATTCTCATTTCCACCGGATCATTCGGCCCCTGGCCCGTCGCGTTGCCGCTGAAAATATTGCTCGTCGCGTCCGGCCCATCGAAAATCTGTTGGATTTGACCCTCTCCATCGCCGCGCGTCAGCATCCACGCGTAACCTCCGGCACCCACGTGCCGCACGCCTCCCGCCGTTTGCGTCCATCCCCCCGGCCCCTGCACGCTTTCACGCAGAAATCCGAAGGCAATCCAGCCGTCACCCGGATTCAACACCGTCGCGTCCGCGATGTAAATCCCGCCCGCCCCCGGATCAAACGGCAGCCAAGCCGCCTGCCCACCCGAGGACAAAATCCCCACCGTGCCGTCGTCCCGGAAAAGATCGCCGGCCTCCCAGGCAGCCCCTCCGACATCGACATTTGTTTCATTCAACGGATCGCCGCTTCCGCCAAAATCGTGCCGGTAAACAACACCCGTTTCAACGGGAGGACGAGGATCGGTCGGAGGCGGAGGAGAAGGCGGAATCGTCGGAGTCGTCGAAGCGCTCAAGCGGAAATCCGAAAGAAACGCGTTGGCAGGACTCCCCGACAAATTGTTGTGGCTAAAACCGATCCCGGCGATCGCCTCGATAGCGGAATCATCGACATCGTAAATACCGTAGGAATTGTCATTGATATAGTATTCCACCCGCCAAGGCGTCTCGAACGTGTTCAACACGATCTTGATGCGAAGAGGAACCGTCGCATCCTGAGCGATTCCGGACAGATCCTTGTTCGCGGTGCCCGGGCCCGTGAACGCTTCCTGCGTAGTGCTATTAGTCAACATCCACGCATAGCCGCCGGTGATATGGCGCATCGCGCCACCGCTCGCGGTCCAATCGTCCCCGGCGGACCTGAAGCCGAACGCAACCCACTGTCCAGTTGGGTTCTGGATGCTCGCCTCGGCCGTATACTCGACGTTAGCGACCGGATTGAACGGAAGAAAAGTAGCCTGAGCGCTTCCCGGGATTATCTCCCCGCTGTCCAAGTACCTGTCTCCGGCTTCCCAAGCGATGCCGTTCGTCTCATCGACAACGCGACCGTGAAGCAGTCCCCCGGAGCCGTTCAAATTATCCTCATAAATAACGCCGTCAGTAGGATGCGGCGGAATCGGGTCACCTTGACCCCAAGCGGGCACCAGCGCGAAAGCGACCGGAGCCAAAACCAAGCAGGCTGTCTTTAATAATCCATGCATAATATTTCGAGTGTATCGGGTTGAATGAAAGCGTAAGAAAAGCGCATCTCTTCATAAAACCGCCCCTCAAAATGTCAATCGATTCCCCAGAAAATCGCCTCGCACCCTCCAACCTTCCCACCCTCAAGTCCCGCACGAACGACAAAAAACCTTCCCTCCTTCCCCCCCAGTCCCGGAGGGACAACCGAAAATAACCCGGCCGTTTCAACGCCGGGCA
>CAZJCL010000002.1:45886-48200 GCA_964544025.1 uncultured Opitutales bacterium
CCCAAATGCGTAAACCGCTCCCGCGTCGTAAAATTCCGCACCGCCATCGCATACGCCGACGGATCCCCCACCACGATCACCCGCTTCCTCCCCCGCGTCACCGCCGTGTACAACAGATTCCGCTGCAACATCATGAAATGCGCCTTCAACAACGGAATGATCACCACCGGATACTCGCTCCCCTGCGATTTATGAATGCTGATCGCATACGCCAAACCCAAATCCCCCATCTCGCTCCGGTCGAAAAAATGCCGCTCCCCGTCGAACTCCGCCTCCAGCTGCCCGCTCTCCGGCGACACCCCCACCACCCGCCCCAAATCCCCGTTGAAAATCCCCTTGTCGTAATTATTCCGCAACTGAATCAACTTGTCCCCCACCCGAAAAACCCCGCCCGCCGTCGACAACGCCGCGCTCTTCCCGTTCAACGCCTTCTGCAACTCCACATTGAAATTCCCCACCCCCGCCACCCCCTTGTGCATCGGCGCCAACACCTGCACATCCCGCATCGCATCCAATCCAAAACCCGGCAAAACCGTCTCGCACAACTCCAGCACCTTCCCCAAACACTCCCCCGCCTCCGTCGCCGAAACAAACGCCATATCCGCCTGCCGATCAATCTCCCGCGGCGACGAAACCGGCGACGGCATTTCCACATTCCCGCGATTGATCCCGTGCGCCGTCCGCACGATCAAACTCTGCTGCCGCTGCCGAAAAATCGCCTCCAGCCTCGTCACCCGCGGCAACCCGCTCGCGATCAAATCCCGCAAAACATTCCCCGGCCCCACCGACGGCAACTGATCGATATCCCCCACCAGCAACAAATGCGCCTCCGCCGGAACCGCCTGAAACAAACTCGCCGCCAACCGCGTATCCAACATCGACGCCTCGTCCACGATCACGAAATCCGCCTTCAACGGCCGCTCCTCGCTCACCGTAAAACCGCCCTCCGCCGGATCGAACCGCAACAACCGGTGAATCGTCTGCGCGTAACAACCCGTCGTCTCCGCCATCCGCTGCGCCGCCCGCCCCGTCGGAGCCGCCAGCAAAATCCGCGTTTTCTTCACCCGCAAAATCCCCGTCAACGCCCGCAAAATCGTCGTCTTCCCCGTCCCCGGACCTCCCGTAATGATCGAAAACTTGCTCTCCAACGCGTTCCGCAACGCCATCTCCTGCTCCGGCGCAAACGCGAAACCCGCCTTCTCCCGCGCCCAAACGATCGCCTTCTCCACCTGGATCGGCGGCAACGACGACCCCGATCTCGCCACCAGCTCCACCGACGCCACGATCTTCTTCTCCGCCCGGTCCAGCGCCGGATTCTGCACCAACTCCTCCCCCTCCGCCGCCCCGTGCCGCACCAGCGATTTCGCCTCGATCAACGCCTCCACCCGCTCCGCCACCTTCTCCTCCGGCGCCTCCAGCAACCCCGTCGCCCGCTCCACAAACTCCTTCCGCGGAAAACAAGTATGCCCCTCCGACTCCAACTCCCCCAAAACAAACAACAACCCCGCGTCCAACCGCGGCGGACTATCGTTCGCATACCCCAAATTGATCGCGATCTTGTCCGCCGTTTTAAAACCGATCCCATCGATCTCCCGCGCGATCCGATACGGATCGTTCCGCAAAATCTCCCGCGCCGAATCCCCGTAACGCTTCACCAGCCGCACGCATTGCCCCGTCGACACGCCATACGTCTGCAAAAACATCATCACCTCCCGCACCGCCTGCTGGTCGTCCCACGCCTTCTTGATCGCCAACGCCCGCCCCTTCCCGATCCCCGGCACCTTCCGCAACAACGCCGACTCCTCCGTGATCACCCGAAACGTATCCAGCCCGAACTGATCCACGATCTTGTTCGCGTAAACCTTCCCGATCCCCGGCACCAACCCGCTCCCCAAATACTTCCGCACCCCGTAAACCGTCGCCGGCAACTGCGACGAAAAACTCCGTATTTTAAACTGCTCCCCATGCATCGGATGCCGCGTCCACTGCCCCTCCATCCGCAACGTCTCCCCGCACTGCACCCCCGGCAACGCCCCCGTCACCGTCACTGGCCCCGTCCTCCCCTCCGCCCGAACCTCGGCGATGCAGTAATGATTCTCCTCGTTAAAGAAGATAATCCGTTCGAGCACCCCGATCAGCGCCTCGCCCGTCTCACCCTGCCTGCCGCTATTCATACCCACACCCCCAACTCTCTCCCCCACCGCCTCCTCTGCAAGCCGATACTCACCCCACACCGAATCTCCCCATCCAAGATTCCAATCCCGAAAAACCCCGTAGCGAATCTTCCCAAGAAGATTCGATCCCCCGCACCGCC
>CAZJCL010000003.1:0-1141 GCA_964544025.1 uncultured Opitutales bacterium
GTCATGCCCTTTTCGTGATTCGCGAGGAATTCGAGGAAATCGAAATAGTAGCCGCGGCCTTCGACGGATTTGGCGCGGTTGAAGGCGCGTTCCGAAACGGAGAAAAGAGCGAGGCCCGGCGGAAGCGCGAGGGCTTTTTGGGAGCCGGTGAGGAGGACGTCGATGCCGAGTTCGTCCTTCTTAATAGGGAGCGCGGAAAAGGAGCTGACGCTGTCGACGATGGAAATGACGTCGGGAAACTCGCGGAGGACGGCCATGATTTCCGGGAGCGGATTCATGGTGCCGGTGGAAGTTTCGTTGTGGATGAGGGTGATGGAGTCGAATTCGCCGGTGGCGAGTTCGCGACGGATCGCTTCGGGATCGACCGGTTTTCCCCAGTCGAAGCGGAGACCTTTCGCTTGTTTTCCGCAGCGTTGGGCGACGTCGAACCATTTGTCGGAAAACGCGCCGCTCATGCAGTTGAGCACTTTTTTGGCGGTGAGATTCCGGAGGGCGCCTTCCATGACGCCCCAGGCGCTGCTGGTGCTGAGGAAAACGGGATCGCTGGTGTGGAACAGCGTTTGCAGGCCCGGCTGGATTTCGTTGTAAAGCGCGACGAAATCGGCGCTTCGGTGTCCGAAAACGGGTGTGGTCATGGCGTCGTAGGTTTTTTGGGAAACCTCGACGGGGCCGGGAATGAAGAGTTTGTAGCTCACTTTTGGGATTTTTTGATGATGGTTTGGTTATGGTCGCCGAGGACGATGACGGACGGTTTCCAATCGGCGGCCTCTTTTTCGTCCATCCAGGCGAAAGACATGATGGTGACGAGATCGCCGATTTTGCCGAGGTGGGCGGTGCCGCCGTTGAGGCTGATCTTGCGGGAACCGGCGGGCGCGGGAATGGCGTAGGTCTCGAAGCGATTGCCGTTCATGACGTTGCCGACGAGGATTTTTTCGTAGGGTTTCATGCCGGCTTGGTCCATGAAATCGCGATCGATCGCCATGCTGCCTTCGTAGTTAAGGGAGCAATCGGTCACTTCGGCCCGGTGGATTTTCGATTTTACCAATTGGAGATGCATGGAGAGTAGGTCCTTGCGGAAACAGATTTAACAAGCTGGTAAGCGGACAGCCGTCAATAAGCAATCCGTTTCCCAAAGGTGGCA
>CAZJCL010000003.1:1241-13152 GCA_964544025.1 uncultured Opitutales bacterium
TTTTTACGCGCGCGAGGCGAATCGGCGTTTCCTGTCATGATGGAGATCAAACCCAGCCCTGAAGAGTTTTTCCGGCTTGCTGCCGAAGGCAACGTGGTGCCCGTTTACAGCGATCTGATGGCGGATTTCGAGACGCCGGTTTCCGCTTACGCGAAACTGCGGAATTCCGGACCCGCGTTTTTGTTCGAATCGGTGGAGGGAGGCGAAAATCTGTATCGTTACACTTTTATCGGTTGCCGTCCGCGGAAGGTTTTTTCGTGCGGTCCGGAGGTGACGAAAGTGCGGGAGAACGGGAAGGGGGATTACGAAATTCCTACGCCGGCCGATCCGTTGTCGGTGATTGAGAAGGAGATGGCGGCGTATCGTCCGGTGAAACTGCCGGATATGCCGAGGTTTACGGGCGGGGCGGTCGGGTTTCTGAGTTACGAGTATGTGCATCGGGTGGAGCCGGTGGTGCCGGCGGCGAAAGAGGAAAAGGTCGCGGGGATTCCGGTGATTTATTTCATGCTGGTCGATTCGGTGCTGATTTTCGACCGGGCGAAGCAGACGTTGCGGATCTGCGTCAATGCGCATGTCGGCGACGATCCGGCGGCGGCTTACGAGCGGGCGGCGACGGAGATTCGGGAGATTTACGGGCTGTTGTCCGAGAAACGGGAGTTGTCGGCCACGCCGTTGGTGGAGCCGAAGGAGGTGCCGGTGCCGGCGGGGAATTTCGAGCCGGAGGAGTTTAAGGGATTGGTGGAGAAGGCGAAGGAGTATATTCGGTCGGGGGATGTGATTCAAGTTGTTCTGAGTCAGCGGTTTTCGAAGCCGTTCAGCAAGTCGCCGCTCGATCTATACCGGGCGCTGCGGACGGTGAATCCGTCGCCTTACATGTTCCTGATGGAGATCGACGATTTTTCGGTGGTCGGGGCTTCGCCGGAGGTGCATGTGCGGTTGACGGATGGATTGGTGGAAATTCGTCCAATCGCGGGGACGCGTCCCCGGGGGAAGACGTTGAGCGAGGATTTATTCCAAGAACGCGATCTTTTGGCGGACGAGAAGGAGCGGGCGGAGCATCTGATGCTTGTGGATCTGGCGCGGAACGATATCGGGCGGGTTTGCGAATATGGCTCGGTGCATGTGCCGGAGTTTATGGTGGTGGAGCGATATTCGCACGTGATGCACATCGTTTCGCAGGTCGAGGGGACGTTGCAGAAGGAGCGGAATGCTTACGACCTGATGCGGGCGACTTTTCCGGCTGGAACGGTGAGCGGAGCGCCGAAAGTGCGGGCGATGCAGATTGTTTCGGAGATGGAAGGGTCGCAGCGGGGGATTTATGCGGGAGCGCTTGGCTATTTTAGTTACGACGGTAATTTGGATTCGTGCATTACGATCCGGACCGCGTTGATCAAGGACGGTTGGATTCATGTCCAATCGGGAGCGGGTCTAGTGGCGGATTCCGTTCCGGAAAGCGAGTATTGGGAGACAGTTAACAAAGCCAAAGGCATGATGAAGGCCGTGGCCATGGCTGAGCGAATCCCCGACTAAATTAGGCCGAGGGAACATTTCCGGCGGTTGCGCTTTCTAACAGCGTAACGAAACAATAACCACGGAGCCCGGTTTATTCGGGATTCTTATCGACGGCGTCTGCGCTTATCCCGGTGGAAAGCAGGCGGCGGGTAGGAAAGGGGAGGACGGTTGGGGAGACCGCGCCTTTGCCGAAAATAGTTTGGCACCGTCAGGGAGAACCAGTATCATGGTCAAAGGGGGAACAATCATGGCAGAAAAACGATCGTCTTCAAGCGCGCGCGATTACCGAGGTCCGGATGAACATAACAGCATTCGCCTGTATTTGCAGGATATCGGGCAAATTCCGCTGATCACTCCGGAGAAGGAAATCGAGCTCGCGGCGAAAATTAAAGTAGGGGACAAGGAGGCGCGGGATTTGATGATCAAGTCGAACCTGCGGCTGGTCGTCAAAATCGCCCACGATTACGCGAATTTTGGGTTGCCGCTCATCGATTTGATCAGTGAGGGGAATATCGGGCTGATCAAGGCGGTGGAGCGATTCGATCCGGCGAAAGGCGGGAAACTCAGCACCTACGCGGCTTGGTGGATTAAACAATCGATCAAGCGGGCGTTGGCGAATCAGAGTAAAACCATCCGGCTGCCGGTTCATTTGGTCGACAAAATTTCGAAGATGCGGCGGGTGGCGATGCAGTTGCAGGAGGAACTCGGACGCGAGCCGACGGACGACGAAATCGCGGAAGCGATCAATATTCCGGTGAACAAGGTGGCGCACCTGAAATCGGTGAGCGTGCGGCCGACTTCGCTGGACGCTCCGGTGGGCGACGACGACACGACGCAATTTGGCGATCTTGTTGGCGACGAAAACGCGGCGACTCCATTCGAGAATCTGCGCGACAAGACGTTGCAGGCGGATATCAACGCGATGATCGACCAGCTGGACGAACGGGAGGCGCAAATCATCAAGCTCCGTTTCGGGTTGGAAGGGAACACGCCGCAGACGTTGGAAGAGGTCGGCGAAATGTTCGGAATCACCCGCGAGCGCGTCCGGCAGCTGCAAAACATGGCTTTGTCCCAGATGCGGAAAAACATGTATAAGATGGAGAAGCAGCGCACGGTCGAGGAAATCGAGGAGGACCGCCGGGAGAAAGAAAAGATGGAGGTTTTCCGGGAGTTTTTTGAGAAAAAGATGAGCCGGGAGGAAAAATAGGTCGCGCGAACCGGCCTGGGGTGGAGACGAGATCGGAGAATTAGAAAATCCGGAAGCGGGCGAAGAAATACTTGATTTCGCTCCGCTAATCCTCAATGTTCCTGCCTTTACGCGTTAACTCGCGCACCTATAGTTCAATGGATAGAACACTGGCCTCCGAAGCCGGCGATCTGGGTTCGACTCCCGGTGGGTGCACCATTTTTTTTATTTCAAAACAAGAAAGCCGCTCCTTTTAGGGAAGCGGCTTTTTGTTTGGGAGAATAAAGACCTTAGTGTTCGAGAGGAACGGCGGCTCCCTCCGGTGCGGCGGTCGTTTCGCTGGGGAGGCGGATGTTGCGAACCGTTTCCTGCACGTGTTCCGGGGGCGCTTTGGTGAAGGGAGAAACGGTGAGGGTGACGGCGAAGTTGATCAACATGCCGATGGTGCCGATTCCTTCCGGACTGATTCCCCACCACCAGTCGTCGATTGTCGACGGGCGTCCGTGCAGGTTTGGAAAAAGGAGACTGTAGTAGACGATGTAGACGCCGGTGAAAAGGATGCCGCAAATCATTCCGGCGATAGCGCCTTCGCGGGAAGTCCGCGTGCTGAAAATGCCGAGAACGATGGCGGGGAAGAAACTGCTCGCCGCCAAACCGAAGGCGAAGGCCACGACTTGGGCCACGTAGCCCGGCGGGAAAATGCCGAACAACCCGGCAATGAGAACGGCCACCCCGGCGGCTCCGCGCGCGAGAAGCAGTTCCTGTTTTTCGGTCATGTCGGGTCGGAGAATCCGTTTAACGAGATCGTGCGAAATGCTGGAGGAAATCACCAGGAGCAAACCGGCGGCGGTCGAAAGCGCGGCCGCGAGTCCGCCGGCCGCGACCAGAGCGACGACCCAGGCGGGGAGATTGGCGATTTCGGGATTGGCGAGAACGATGATGTCGCGGTCGACGATGATCTCGTTTTTTTCCGGATCGGCGGAGAAATGCATGATGCCGTCGCCGTTGGAATCCTTGAAATTGATAAGATCGGTTTTTTCCCAGTTCTGGAACCAGGTGGGCCGGTCTTCGTAGGCGATTCCGTCGAGCGTTTCCACGAGATTCACCCGGGCAAACGCGGCGATCGCGGGGGCGGTGGTGTAGAGGAGGGCGATGAAAAGAATCGCCCAGACGGCGCTCCAGCGGGCGGCGTGCACGGTTCGGACGGTGTAAAAGCGGATAATGACGTGGGGCAATCCGGCGGTTCCGACCATCAGCGCGATGGTGATGGCGATCATGTTGATCATGTCCGGAGATCCGATCGCGAAGGCGCCGGAATATTCCGGCAGGCCGAGGTCACGGTGGATGTGATCGATTGCTTCCAGCAGGTGGATTCCCGCTCGTTCGCCTTCGAGAATGGTGGCCCCAAATCCGAGTTGCGGAATCGGTTGTCCGGTCAATTGCATGGAAATCGCGATGGCGGGTATGATGTAGGCGACGATCAGCACGCAATATTGGGCGACTTGCGTCCAGGTGATGCCCTTCATTCCGCCCATGGTGGCGTAGAGGAAAACGAGGACCATGCCGATGACGACGCCGGTGTTGACGTCGACTTCCAGAAACCGGGAAAAGACGACGCCGACTCCGCGCATTTGTCCGGCGACATAGGTGAACGAGATGAAGATGGCGCAAAAGATGGCGACCAGGCGGGCGAAGTTGGAGTAGTAGCGGTCGCCGACGAAGTCCGGGACGGTGAATTTCCCGAATTTCCGCAAATACGGCGCGAGCAGCAGGGCGAGAAGCACGTAGCCGCCAGTCCAGCCGAGCAGGTAGACGGAGCCGCGGTATCCCATGAACGAAATCATGCCGGCCATGGAGATGAAGGAGGCGGCGCTCATCCAGTCGGCGGCGGTTGCCATGCCGTTGCAGACGGCGGGGACGCCTTGGCCGGCGACGTAAAATCCGCGGGTGCTGCCGACGCGGGTGATGATGGCGATCGCGATGTAGAGGCCGAAGCTGAGGCCGACGATAATATAGGTCCAGGTTTGGATGCTCATCGGTTCGATTTGGCGGCGTTGAATTTGTTGTCCATCCGGCCCATGACGATGGCGTAGATGAGAACCAGGATGACGAATACGAGAATCGCGCCTTGCTGGGACATCCAGAACCCGAGGGGAAACCCGGCGAGTTTGTATTGGTTGAGCGCCTCCGCCCAGACGATGCTGAGCAGGATGGAGACGACGAACCAGATAACGAGGAGAGAGGATAAGACCCAAAGGTTAACGCGCCAGTAACGGCGAGGGTCCGAGGCAGGGGAGACTTTTTCTGTCGGCATGCGAGAGAAAGCGATGCCGTAAGGAGCGGTGGGTGACAAGAGGAAAATCAGGCGGGCGAAAAATCGGAAACCGGCGGTGATTCGTTCGCGGGGAATCTTCTGCAACGTGCAAGAAAGGGTTTTCCGGTTTGTGCAAACTGCGCGGAAGCGATTCGCGGAGGGCGATGTTGGGCGTTGGGCGGAGAGGCGGGGCGCTTTGGAGAAGGGGAATCGGGGAGCGGGGAATTTTCGCGGGTTGGCATTGCGACTGCTATCGGGTCCGGCGGAACCGAAACAAGCGGTCAAAGGATTCGGCGCATTCCGGGCTGGCCGCGGATCGCTTGTTCAAGAACGCGAGATGATACCAATGAACACACGTAAAACATTATTCACTACGGGCGCTATCGCCGCATTTAGCCTGAGCCTAGCCTTCGGCATCGAGCCGGGTCAGAGTTCGCAACAGCAGAGTCAGTCGAGCCCATCGGCCAGCTCGTCGAGCAGCCAGCAGCACCAGATGGAGTTTGGCTCGCCTTCGCAATCGCGGGATCACGCGAAGAAGAAGGAATCGAAGGCGAGTGAGCTTAAAGGAAAACAGGTAAGCACGCAACAGGGAGAGGAATTGGGCACGATCGAGGACGTGGCCGTCAATCTCCAGAGCGGTGAGCTTTCTTACCTGCTGGTTTCGGAGGAAGGAGGAGATCAATTGAAGCCGGTGCCGTCCGACGCTGTTCAGATTCGCGAGGAGGGCGGTCAGATGGAGCTGGTTGTGAATATCGAGCAGCAGCAGTGGCAAAGCGTTCCGTCGATCTCGGAAACCGAGGTGGCGCAACTCGATCAACGCGAGAGCGAGATCCAGCAGGCTTTCCAAAGCGGACAGTCGAGCGCCGGAATCTACGGCGCGCCCAGCCAGAGCCGTCAATCCAGCCAATCTGGCCAATCGAGTCAGTCCGGCCAATCGTCCCAGTCCTCCAGCCAGTCGCCGCAAGCGAGCCAATCCGGGGAGCCGAGCGCGCTCGATCAGTTGCGCGAAAGCGGGAATCAGAGCTTGGAGGAGGCGCGTGAATTCGGAGCGCGTCAATCGGAGCGGGCTCAGCAGGAGGCGTCGCGGTTGACCGATCAGGCGAGGCAGAGCATGGGAATGTCGTCGCAAGGGAGCGGCGAAACGAAGCTGGGAACCGATCTTCTGGATCTGAAAGTGATGAATCAGCAACAGGAGGAAATCGGGCAAATCAGCGATTTGATCCTGAATATCGAGGAAGGCCGGGTCGATTTCGTCCTGATTGAGCCGCAGGAAGGATCGGAAACGATCGCGGTGGCACCGCAGGCGTTCCGGTCGGTCCAGCAGGATCAGGCGAGTCTGAACATTTCCCAACAGGATATCCAGCAAGCCCAGGAGCTTCAGGCGAGCCAGATCGAGCAACACGCTCAGCGGGCTCGTTCGGCCGGAGCGGAGAATCCGGAAGTTTTCACCTTCCAAGCCGGCCAGGGAGACGTGACCTTGTTTGGGGGTCGCGACGGCGGCGACAAGAAGGAGAAAAAGGATAAGAAGGAGAAGAAAGAAAAGAAAGAGCGGATGGAGGAAAGCAGTTCCTCGCAGCCGCTCTGATTTGAGCAACTAGTCAGGGAGAAAGGCAGATTCCTCCAGTTCGCTTTGCGCGGGCTGGAGGAATTTTTTTGGCGGGAAATCAGGTTTTCCGGGCGTGGTGGAGGGCGACGATCGAGCCGGTGAGACCTTTGGCGCGAACTTCCGCGAAACCGGCGGCGAGGAATTCCGCGGAGAGCGCTTTTTTATCGGGAAAGGCGGAGATGGTGGCGTTGAGGTATTCGTAGGCGCCGCGGTCCCCGGAAATCGCTCCGGCGATTTTGGGCAGAATTTTGTTCAGGTAAAAATAGTAGAACGGGCGGATCGGTTTCGCGGGTTGGGTGAATTCGAGAACGAAAAGGGAACCGCCCGACCGGAGAATTCGTTTCATTTCGCGAAGGCCGCGATCGCGATCGGCGAGATTTCGCAGGCCGAACGCGATGGTGACGACGTCGGCGGTTTCGTCTGCGAACGGCAGATGGAGAATGTCGCCTTGTTGAAACTCAATTTCGGCGAAGCGGGGATCGGCGGATTTTTTTCGCTCCGCTTCGGCCAGCATCGGCGCGCAGAAATCGAGTCCGGTGATGCGCGTTTCCGGCGGCAATCCGCGGCAGAGCGCGAACGCGACGTCGCCGCTGCCGGTGGCGAGATCGACGACGGTTTTCGGCTCGCAGCGGGCGACTTCACGGAGCAGGCGGCGGCGCCAGAGGACATCGATTCCGCCGCTGAGGAGGTGGTTGGCGGCGTCGTAACGGCGGGCGATGCGGCCAAACATTGAGTTGACCGCGACCGGATCGGGTGAGTTGGTCATTCCGGTTTTTCTCCTTCGCCGGCGGTTTTCGGGCGAAACGTTTCGACGACCCAGCGGGAAATTTCCTGGTCGGGATTTTCGACGACTTGGCGCGTGATTTGGAATTCGGTGCGGCCGGTGTTGCCGGAGATCAGCTTGAGGCCGTGGTGGAGATCGTGAAAACGCGTTTCGCAAAGAGAGCGAATGGTGCGATTGTCCTCCAGGCTAAGATCGACCAGTTTTTCGACCGCTTCCTGATCGAAACGGAGGGTGAAACCGTGCTCTTTGCGGAAACGTTCGGCGAAATGATCGATTTCTTTGGCGAGAACCTCGCGTTGGGTCGATTGGTTTTCGCGGAGCAGTTTTCTCAGGGCGGTTTCCGGATCGCGAACGGCTTCGCGGTCGATTTCCAGCGTGCGGATGGAGGTGGACGGAAGTTCGAATTTGAAGCCGCGGAAGATGCGCTCGAGAACGGTCATGAGGGCGCGCGCGCCGGTTTTTTCGGATTCGGCTGAAGCGGCGATTTCGCTGATGGCGTCGGGCGCGACTTTGAGGTCGATGTTGTAGCCGCGGAAATCCTCCTTGTATTGAGCGAGGATGCTGCCTTCGGATTGGAGAAGAATTTTCTCGAGATCGTTTTTGTCGAGCGGTTCGCAGGCGACGCGGACCGGAAGACGGCCGACGAATTCCGGTTCAAATCCGTAGCGGATAAAGTCGGGGGTTTGGCCGAGTTTCAGGTAATCGCTGTCGGTGCGGTTGGCTTCGCCCGCGGTTCCGAATCCGATACGGGAGCTTTCGATGCGGCGTTTGATTTGTTCGCTCAGGCGGTCGAACGCGCCGCTGACGATGAAGAGAATGTGGCGGGTGTTGATGGTGCGTTTGGCGGCGCTTTTTCCGCCGCGTTGCATGCTCATCATCGCCTGCATTTGACCGAGGATGTCGGTCTGGCTGAAAAGGTTGACGTCCGTCTCCTCCATGAGTTTGAGGAGGTTGATTTGGACGCCGCGACCGGAAACATCACGTCCGCCTTGTTGGCCGGCGGAACTGGCGATTTTGTCGATTTCGTCGATGTAGATGATGCCGTATTGGGCGAGCTCGACGTCGCCATTGGCCGCTTTAACAAGATCGCGGACAAGATCTTCCACATCGTGGCCGACGTAGCCGGTTTCGGAGAATTTAGTGGCGTCGGCTTTGACGAACGGAACGCCGATCAGGCGCGAAATCGTCCGCATGAGGTAGGTTTTTCCGACACCGGTCGGGCCGAGGAGCAGGATGTTTTGCTTCGCGTAATCCTTTTCGCGGAGATCCGGCTTTTCGATACAGCGGCGGACGTGGTTGTAGTGGTCGCAGATGGCGACGGAGAGCACTTTTTTCGCCTCCTCCTGGCGGATGACGAAGCGGTCGAGATAATCGCGGATTTCGCGCGGTTTCAGGTTGAATTCGCGGATTTTGCGGAGGGTTTCCTCGTTTTCGGCGTTGTCGGGGCCCTGGGTTCCGCCGCTCGCGGCTTCGGCTCCGGGGGGAGTCATTCCCATTTGCGAGAACATGGAGGAGACGCCGGAATTCCGGAACATTTCCCGCATTTGTTTCTGCATTTCCTCGATCGGATTCTTCTCGTCTTTATCGCTCATTGGCAGATCGCACTTTTTCTTCGCTTTCGGATTGACGCAATAACTGGAATATGAATAACTTATAGCCCTACGCAACAAGAACCATCAAAGACTCTGCGTCCATGGCTCAAAATTTAACGAAACGCGACATTGTCCTGAGCATCTATCAAAAAACCGGCATTCCCCAGAAGGACATACGGGAAGCCGTCCAGCTGACGCTGGATGCCATTGCGGACGCTTTGGCCGCGGGCGACAACGTGGAACTTCGCAATTTCGGCGTATTCGAGGTTCAGGTAAGGAAAGCCCGGATCGGGCGCAACCCAAATCGGCCGGAGACGGACGTGGTGATTCCGACGCGGGCGGTAGTGAAGTTCAAAGCCGGAAAAGTGCTCAAGGCGCGGATGAAGGGGCTGGATCCGGATTCGATTAAGTAGATTTCCCCGGTCGTCCCGCGCGATCTGGCGAACGCGTCGGATCGGCGAACGAATTTGCAAAGGCTGCCTTTTTTGAGGTGGCCTTTTTTGTGCGGTGGAAAAGGGGGCTTTTGGTCCTTCTTGTTTCCGGATTTTGATCTTTTCAACTACAGCGAGCCTCTCTTAATTTCCAGAATTTATGGCTGCTTTCATGAAACCAGCCCCAGTTGTTTTTGATTGGGAGCCTGTGGCACCTGATGTAACAAAAATCTTCGCGATAGAGTACCGTGATGGGAGATACCGATTCCTTCGCGTTGCGAAATTTGGAGGAATTGCACTGGTTGCGCTATCCGGCGTTTTGTATTTCGACGATTTCGTTTCATTGAAACAGGTAATGCTGCTTCTTTTGGCGGGAGTGTTTTTCCTGATCGGATCTTTTGTTGTTTTCGGGATTCTGAAAAATTTAGCTAAATCAGCTCTTCGATCGGAAAGATACTCGATCCGGATCGACGAAACGGGCCTGTTTGTCTCCACGGGAAAAGTGGATACGCTGATGCGTTGGCGGGCATTCTCGCGCGTGATGCAGTATAATGACGTCCTTGTGTTTCGTGGTGATCGGATCCGTGCGATCTACCTTCCGATAAGGTTGCTTAATGCGGAGAACAGGTTGGATAACGTTCTGGAATGGTGTCGGCATAACGAGGTTCCGGTGATTTATTGCAAATCCGGTTAGGCCATGGGCGTTAAATCAATTTTCGATTCCTCTTTGGGTATAGGCCTTTTTTTGGACCGGAAAAATTGGACGAAGTAGTATTGCGGGTCTGCTTAAATCGGGAGCGTGGAATCATGAGAATAGTTTTGGTAACTATTGTTGCTTGTGCGGTGGTTTTTTGGGGGTGTAATTCCCTGAAGATGGTGCCGGAGGTTGTGGTTAGCGAAAATGAGTTTGAGCGGTTTTATGAGATGAGCGGGAAGGAAGGATTTCGGGATCCGTCTTATGAGTTTCTTGGGATGAGAAACGGGTATTGGGTTATTGCGGAGTATCGTCTCGGGCATCGGTCGGTTGCTCAGGTGAGTCGTTATTTGGTGATTCCGGTGGGGGACGTTCAGGGGGCGGATCGTTATCGGCGTTGAGGGGCGGGAGAGGGGGGCGTCTTTGGCTGTTCGGTGAAATCGCGGTAGGGGCGGCGGCGAGGGGGTGGTGGATTTTTTCAAAATCGGGTTGACGGTTGGACTCGCTTTACGAAACATACAGACTAGTTGGTATGACGATTCGTTCGAGGAAGAAAGCACCGGAGGAGACGCGGCGGAGATTGGTCGACGCGGCAGTGGTGTTGATGCGTCGGCAAGGGTTTGCCGCGACGTCGGTTGATCAAATCTGCGGCGAGGCGCAGGTCACGAAGGGGGCGTTTTTTCATCATTTTAAATCGAAGGGGGCGATCGCGGGGGCGGCGGTGGAGGCTTGGTGTCAGGGGCGCGTGGCCTGTTATCGCGAAGATTTGGAAGGCGACGACGATCCGCTCGCGCGGCTGAACAGGATGTTGGACGGGTTGGTGGAAAGCGCGCGGCGACCCCCGGATGGGGTTTTGTCTTGTTTGCTGGGGATGGTTTCGCAGGAGCTTGGCGAGACAAACGAGGAGATGCGGCAGGCGTGCGGGATGGCGTTGGGCGGTTGGACGGGCTTGGTCGCGAGTTTGCTGGAAGCCGCGAAGCAAAAGTACCGGCCGCGAAAGGATTTCGATTCGGAGCAGATCGCCTGGATGCTGAACAGTCTTTGGCAGGGTTCGCTGCTCGTGGGTAAAACCCGGCAGGATCCGGAGCTGATCGCGAGCAACTTTCGTCATGTCCGAACCTATATCGAACATCTTTTCGGGGAGTCCGATGAGGTTGGGCGAAACTAAAACCAAAAGAGAAAGAACCCCTAATGACCCAAATAAACCCATCGGAGAGCTGCCGCCTGGCGACGATTGCCGGTCCGGCTTATTTTGAAATTCAGGCGGACGATCCCGTCCGTGCCGCCGAATTTTATGGGACCTTGTTCGGCTGGAAGTTCGAGCGGGAACCGAATTTGCCGATTGAGTATTGGCGGATTGAAACCGGCGGGATTCGCGGAGGGCTTTTGAAGCGACCGGCGGCGACCCCTCCTCCGGAATGCGGGATCAACGGTTTTGTTTGCTCGTTCGCGGTGGACGATTTCGATGCGTTTTCCGAGCGAACTCAGGCCAAGGGAGGAATAATTGCGCTGCCGAAATTCGAGGTTCCGGGAGTTTGCTGGCAAGGTTATTTTGTCGATCCGGACGGAAATACGTTTGGGGTATTTGAGCCTTTGCAAAAGGAGGAGACACGATGAAGATCGCGTTTCATATCGTTCGCATCCTGCTCGGGCTGCTTTTTCTTGCGGCATCGGTGACCTATTTTTTGAATCTGGTTCCGGCTCCGGAGATGGAGGGGGATATCCGAACTTTCAATGAAGGCTTGGCCGCTTCGGGTTATCTTTTGCCGCTGGTGAAATCGGTGGAACTGGT
>CAZJCL010000003.1:13252-18802 GCA_964544025.1 uncultured Opitutales bacterium
CCGCCGACGCCGGCATCGTTATACTTGTATTTAGAGGATTCCGATAGCTATTTTCGTCGAGCGGTCGAGGGGGGCGCAACGCCGGTCATGGAGCCGATGGATATGTTTTGGGGTGACCGCTTTAGCTGTGTGAAAGACCGGTGGGGGAATCAGTGGTCGTTTGCCACGCATATCGAAGATGTGGCCGAGGACGAGATTAAGCGTCGTGCGGAGGATTTTATGCAACAGAGCGCGAGCTAACGCAGAGGGATTTGTTTATGAGCAAATATGTCGACGGGTTCGTGATACCGATTTCGAACGAAAAGCTGGTGGATTATCGGGCGATTGCCGAGAAGGCGGGGGCGATCTGGAAGGAGCATGGCGCGCTTGAGTATATCGAGTGCGTCGGTGACGATCTAGATCCGGGAAATGGAGCGGGAACTTTTCCACAGATGGCCGGGACCGGTTCGGACGAGACGGTGCTTTTCTCCTGGATTGTTTATGAATCGCGGGAACATCGCGACGCGGTGAACAAGAAGGTGATGGCGGATCCGCGTTTGCGGGAGATGTGCGATCCGGGGTTTGATTGCAAGCGGATGGCGTTCGGCGGTTTTAGAGCGATTGTTGATTTGTGATATTTGACCACAGATGAGCACATGAGCATAGGTGGCTTTGGCTCGGGATTTAACAGAAGGTAGCGAAGGAATAGAAGGGCTTGGGATCTGAATGTGGAACCACAGATGACACAGATGGGCACAGATAGCTTAGGCTCGGGTTTTAACTGAAGGTCGGTAAGGAAGCGAAGGGCTTGGGCTTTGGTTTTGCTTTCTGGATTTAGTGTCTTTGTTTTATTGAAATTTGAGTAGTTGAAAGGATTTTTTTATGCCTATAGCTATACCGCCGACATCCGGCGAATTGCGGGATCATCGTGTTGTTTCGCGGGAGGAATGGGTTTCCGCGCGTCGTGAGTTACTGAGGAAAGAAAAAGAACTGACGCGGCTGAACGATGAGTTGAGCCGGGAGCGTCGGGCTTTGCCTTGGGTGAGGGTTGAAAAGGAATACGTATTCGCCACGCCGGAGGGGAAGCGGACTTTGGCTGATTTGTTTCAGGGGCGGAGTCAGTTGGTTGTTTATCATTTTATGTTCGGTCCTGGCTGGACGGAAGGATGCGGCGGTTGCTCTTTTTTATCCGATCATTTTGATGGGGCGAATCTGCATTTGGCGCATCACGATGTGACGCTGGTTGCGGTTTCGCGTGCGCCGCTGGAGGAGTTTCTTCCGTTCAAGAAGCGGATGGGGTGGCGGTTTCCGTGGGTTTCTTCTTGTGAAAGCGATTTCAATTACGACTTCCATGCGTCGTCGCGGAAAGAGGAGTTGGCGTCGGGGCGAATCGTTTATAATTTTGAGGAAATCGGGAGCGACGATGCAGGGGAGGAGCATCATGGGATGAGCGTTTTTTACAGGAACGAAGATGGAGAGATTTTTCATACGTATTCCTGTTATGCTCGCGGCGTCGATATTCTCTGTGGGACGCACAACCTGCTGGATTTGACGCCGAAGGGGCGAAATGAACGCGGGACGATGGATTGGGTGCGGCTGCACGATCAATATGAATCGGCGGCCGTGAAGAGCGAATGTTGCGGTAAGGGAGGCGGATAAAGATTTTTGTGTGATGTCGCCGCTCCTGCCGCGAATCGGGGCGAGACCGTGCGTGGAGGATGCGTTTCGGGATTGTTTGAAGGGAGTGGAGGCGGTATTTTTTGGGAATGATTCGCGTTTTCGTTTTCTTGGTTGCGGTTTTGGGGGCGGGGGTGGTTTGGGCGGAGAGGTTGCCGGGGAATCCGGGGGCGGTGCCGGAAGCGCCGAAGGGGGAGCGGAGTTTCCGGTTTGTGGCGATGTCGGATTTTAACGGTTCGTATGGGTCGGTTGATTACAACGAGCATGTGCATGCGCTGGTGGGGAAGGTGGTTTCGAATTTGCGGCCGGAGTTGGCGATTTCGGCGGGGGATTTGGTGGCGGGGCAGAAACGGGGGCTGACGGAGGAGGAGGTGCGGGCGATGTGGGGCGGATTTGATGCGGCGGTGGCGGGGCCGCTGAAGGAGGCGGGGATTTTGTTCGCGCCGGCGGCGGGGAATCATGACGCGTCGGGGTATCCGGCGTTCGCGCATGAGCGGGAGATTTTCCGGGAGCATTGGCGGAAGGAGGAGCGGCGGCCGGATTTGCGGTTTGTTGATGATACGCATTATCCGTTGTATTACAGTTTCGAATATAAGGGAGCGTTTTTCATGGTTTTGGATGTGACGACGCTGGAGCCGTTGCCGGAGGAAATGTGGAGGTGGATGGAGGAGCAGTTGGAGGCGGCGCAGGGGTTTTCGCTGCGGTTCGCGAGTTGTCATGTGCCGCCGTATCCGGTGACGCATGGGCGGGAAAAGGAGATCATTCGGGCGCCGGATAACGACCGGTTGCGGGAATTATTTGTGCGCGGGAATGTCGATGTGTTTTTTACGGGGCATCATCACGCGTATTTCAAGGGGCGGAAAGAGGGGTTGAATTTGGTTTCGCTGAATTGCGCGGGGAACGGGCCGCGTCCGTTGATCGGGACGGAGACGCCGCAGCGGCAGTCGCTGGTGGTGGTGGATGTGGCGGACGGGAAGATCGCGGAGATTTTCGCGGTGGATTCGGCGGACGCGATATTTGCGGATGAGACGTTGCCGTTGCGGTTGGAGCACGGGGGATATGTGTTGCCGCGGTTTGATCAGGAGTGAGGAAGCGGATGGGCGGTCGGCCGGGTCGAATAATGGCCTTGCGCCCGGATATTCAGCCGTCCCTTCGGGACTTGCCACTTCCTCATCGGTACACCCGGCATTGAAATGCCGGGCTATTTTCGGAAGTCCCTCCGGGACTCTTTTAGGTGAGGGTGGTTTGCCAGGTGGTGAGGGCGGATTCTAATTTCTCGGGGTTTGTGCCGCCGCCCATGGCGAAGTCGGGTTTGCCGCCGCCTTTTCCGCCGAGGGTGGCGGTGATTTCGCGGACGATGTCGCCGGCTTTGTGGCCTTGGGCGTTCGCTTCGGGAGAACAGAAGGCGACGATGGAGACTTTTCCGCCTTCGAGCGGCGCGCCGAGGACGACGACCCCTTCGCCGAGTTGGCCGGAGATTTGCGCGCCGAGAGTGCGGAGGGCTTGCGGGTTTTCGGCGGTGGCGGTGGAGACGACGAAGCGGAGGTTTCCGCGGGTTTCGGCTTTTTCGAGGAGCGAGGCGGCGAGGTTGCCGGATTCCTTTTGCTGGATTTTGCGGAGGTTTTTTTCGAGTTCGCTCTTTTGCTCCAGGAGTTGGTCGACCCGTTTATCGAGTTCCGCCGGTTGGCAGGAAAGGCGTTGGGCGACGGTTTGGAGGCGGGAAAGGCGGTCGTCGACGTAGGCGATCGCGGATTCTCCGGCGAGGGCTTCGATGCGGCGGACGCCGGCGGCTATCGCGGATTCGGCGACGACTTTTACGAGTCCGAGTTCGCCGGTGGAGCGGACGTGGGTGCCGCCGCAGAGTTCGATGGAGAAGCCGCCGATATCGACGACGCGGACGATGGAGCCGTATTTTTCGCCGAAGAAGGCGAGGCAGTTTTCCGGTTTTTGATCGAAAGGGGTTTCGAACCAGCGGACGGGCGCGTTTTCGAGAATGCGGCGGTTGACGATGGTTTCGATGCGGCGGATGTCTTCGGGGGAAATCGCTTCGAAATGGGCGAAGTCGAAGCGGAGACGATCTTCGGCGACGAGCGAACCGGCTTGGCGAACGTGGTTTCCGAGGACTTCGCGGAGGGCGTTGTGGAGCAGGTGGGTCGCGGTGTGGTGGCGTTGGATGTTGTTGCGGAAGGCGAGATCGACTTCGAGTTTCGCTTCGGCGCCGGATTTTAAGGAAGCGGTGTTTTCCTTGGTTTGGTGGAGGTGGCGGCCGGCGGCGTCTTTGATCGTATTGACGATCTGGAAGCGTTGGCCGTCGATGATGACGGAGCCGCGGTCGCCGATTTGGCCGCCCATTTCGGCGTAGAAAGGGGTTTTGTCGAAAACGAGGAAGGTTTTGCCGTCGGCTTCGACGATGTCGCGGAGAGTCGCGGCGGTTTGGCGGGCGTTTTCGATTTCGTAGCCGTTGAATTCGGTGCTTTCGGCGTCGGCGGAATCGTCGCGGACGGAGATCGTGCTGGTGCGGTGGGCGGCGCGGGCGCGTTGGCGCTGAACCTCCATTTCGCGTTCGAAACCGGCGAGATCGACGGTCAATCCGCGCTCGCGGGCGAGGAGTTGCGTGAGATCGAGCGGGAAGCCGTAGGTGTCGTAGAGGGTGAACGCGGCGGCGCCGTCGATGGTTTGGCCGGAGTTTTCGGCGGCGACTTTTTCGAAGAGCTGGATTCCGCGGTCGAGGGTGCGGCTGAAGGTTTCCTCTTCGGAGCGGATGACTTTGCGGACGATTTTTTCCTGTTGGCGGATTTCGGGGAAGATGTCGCCGAGGGATTCGACGACGGGATCGACGAGGGATTCGAAGAAACCGGTTTCGAGTCCGAGGCGGCGGCCGAAAAGGACGGCGCGGCGGAGGATGCGGCGGAGGACGTAGTTGCGGCCTTCGTTGCCGGGGAGAATTCCGTCGGCGATGGAGCAGGTGAGGGTGCGGATGTGGTCGGCGAGGACGCGGAAGGCGACGTCTTTCATTTCCGCTTCGGAAATGTTGGCGCGGTCGGCGGGGAAAGTTCCGGCGTAGCGGTGGCCGGAGATTTCGGTGAGTTTCGCGAAGATCGGGGAGAAGACGTCGCTGTTGTAATTGCTGGGGACTTCGCCGATTTGGGTGAAGTTTTTGGTGGTGGCGAAGATTCCGGCGATGCGTTCGAAGCCCATGCCGGTGTCGACGTATTTGTTTTTCAGGCGCTCGAAGGTGCCGTCGGGAAGGGCGTTGAATTGGATGAAGACGTTGTTCCACAGCTCCATGCAGAACGGAGAATCGCCGTCGACGAGGGCGCCGCCGGTGTCGCCTTTTTCGGTGAGGTCGATGTGGATTTCGGAGCAGGGACCGCAGGGGCCGGTGTCGCCCATCGCCCAGAAACATTCGGTGGATTTCTTGATGTGGACGGCGGGATCGAGTCCGGCTTTTTGGAAAATCGCGGCCCAGATGTCGTATGCTTCCTGGTCGAATTCGGCGGGATCGCCTTCGCCGGGCTGGTAGACGGTGGCGTAGAGGCGTTCTTTCGGGAGTTTCCAGACTTCGGTGAGGAGTTCCCAGGACCATTCGAGGGCCTCTTTTTTGAAGTAGTCGCCGAAGGACCAGTTTCCGAGCATTTCGAAGAACGTGTGGTGGTAGCTGTCGAAACCGACGTCTTCGAGGTCGTTGTGTTTTCCGCCGGCGCGGATGCATTTTTGGGTGTCGGCGGCGCGTTTGTAGGGGGCTTCGCGGTCGCCGAGGAAGTAGGGGACGAACTGGTTCATCCCGGCGTTGGTGAAGAGGAGATTGGGGGAATCGGGCAGGAGGGAGGAGGAGGGGACGATTTGGTGGTCTTTGCCCGCGAAGAAATCGAGGAAGGATTTACGGATTTCGGA
>CAZJCL010000003.1:18902-29748 GCA_964544025.1 uncultured Opitutales bacterium
CCGCGGCCGAAGCTGAATCGGAGCATCATCGCGGCGGAGAGGATTTGCGCGCAGGGGTTGGCAATGTTTTTGCCGGCGATGTCGGGAGCAGTGCCGCCGGCCGGTTCGTAGAGTCCGAACGGGTGGCCGAGGCGGTTGTTTTGCGTGCCGAGACTGGCGGAGGAGAGCATGCCGAGGGAGCCGCAGATGACGGCCATTTCGTCGGAAAGGATGTCGCCGAACATGTTTTCGGTGAGGATCACGTCGAACTGGTTCGGGTCGCGGGCGAGCTGCATGGCGGCGTTGTCGACATACATGTGGGTCAGCTCGATTTCGGGGGCGTTTTTGGCGATGTAATCGGTGACGGTTTTGCGCCAAAGAACGGAGGTTTCGAGGACGTTGGCTTTGTCGACGGAGCAGATGCGTTTGCCACGGGCCTGGGCGGTGCGGATGGCGACTTCGGCGATGCGCTCGATTTCGCTCTTTTTATAAACCATTGTGTCGACGGATTGGATGTCGCCGTCGTCGAGGGTGGTGGTTTGTTTCGGTTGGCCGAAATAGATGCCGCCGGTGAGTTCGCGGATGCAGACGATGTCGATGCCTTCCGGGATGCGCTCGGTTTTGAGCGGGGAGGCGTCGACGAGTTCGCGGTAGAGGAGGCCGGGGCGGATGTTGGCGAAGAGGGAAAAGTGTTTGCGGAGCGGGAGGAGGGAGGCGCGCTCGGGCTGTTCTTTGGGCGGGAGTTTTTCCCATTTCGGGCCGCCGACGGAGCCGAAGAGGATGGCGTCGGAGGCGGAGCAGACTTCGAGCGTTTTTGGCGGAAGCGCTTGGCCGTGGCGGTCGATGGCGATGCCGCCGACATCGGCTTCCTGGTAATCGAGGCGGAGGCCGTGCGCCGCCGCCAGATTGTCCAAAAGCTTGAGGGTCACTGCCATGACCTCCGGACCGATGCCATCTCCAGGAAGAACTGCAAATTTAAGCGTTTCCATTAGGGGGCATCTCATTCGAGAATGGCGTGCCAATAAAGAAAATTTTTGAAAATAGTAACGAACAAATAAGCCTATCTCATTGACGAAAGGAAAGTCCTTCGGCAGAAACCTGTTGCGATTGCAGTCGCGGGGCTGCGCGGAGCGACGGGTTCCCGTTTACCGCAAGTTGTCATCCATGAAGAGTTTTCGCCCTTTAGCCATTCGTCTCGCCGCCACCGTTGTTTTCGGGATGGCGCTCGCGTCCTGTCAGCATTATTCGCACGACGGGATCACGGAAGAGAAGAACGGCGAGCAGCTTCCGGAGATTGGCGGGAAATACGAGGAGGAGATCGGGCAAGTTTTGGTTCTCGCGCGCAAGGGGGATTGGGAGGAAGCGACGGTTTTGGCGTCGGCGTTGCATGCGCTCGATCCGAACGAATTGCGGGTGAGGCGGGTTTACGAATGGGTGCGCGGAGAAACGGAGCGTCGCCGGGAAAAGGCGCTGGAGACGGAGATCGCGAATATTTCGGCGCAGGATTCGCGGTTTACGCCGACGGTGGCGAACACGTTTTTGGAGAGCCGGAAGCGGGGGCTGCCGTTGCCGAGCGATTTGCGGGAGGCGATCGAGGCGGTGGGGCGGGACGGGATGATTCCGCCAAGTTACCAGTCGGTGATCGAGGAATCGGGCCGGATGTTTCAGATCGATCAACCGGAGGAGGGAGTTTCGGAGTTGCTCGACCGGGAGATCACTTTGCAGGTAAACGACGTAACGCTGGAATCGCTGATTTTTGAAATCGGGAAGGCGCAGGGGATCAATTTCGTGGCGGACAAGGCGATTCCGGCTTTCAAGCAGACGTTGGCGGTCAACATGCAGCAAGGGGTCACGCTGCGGGAATTTCTGGATTACGTTTCCCGGAATTTGAAGGTGAATTTCCAGGTGGGGGATGGGTTGATCTGGATCACGGACGGCTCGGATCCGAAAAACGTGCGGGAGGAGACGCGATTTTACCGGTTGAAGCGCGGATTTCTGTTGCCGGCGCAATTCGGCGCGTCGGAGGTGACGCAGGTCCGGACGACGAAGGACAATGTCTCAACGGTAACGGAAACCGCGAAACGGGAGTTGTTTGTGCGGGACGGGGCACCCATGCTTCCGGCGCTCGATGGCGCGATCAAGGAGTTCTTCACGGGCTCGAAGTATATGATCGATTACGAGCGGAATCTTGTGGTCGCGACGGGGACGCACGACCAGCTTCGGGTGTTGGAGCGGATTATCGAGGAATTCGACACGCCGTTGCAGCAGGTGCTGATCGAGGCACGGTTCATCACGGTGACGAAGGCGGCGTTTCTACAGCTTGGGGTGAGTTGGGAAACGGGGCGGGATCCGTTGGCGATTCGGCGGGAATCGGCGGATTTTACGGGATTCGGGACCAATGTGGGGCTCGGGCTGGAGGAGACGTTTACCAATGTTTTCGGGCGCAGCAATTTGACGGCGACGTTGAGCGCGCTGGAGCAGAGCGGGGAAAGCCAGACGCTGAGTTCGCCGCGGATCACCGTGATCAACAATCTTCCGGCGACGATCAGCGACGGGAAGGTGCAATATTATTACGAGGAATACACGGTGAGCCAGACGATCCTCGAACGGCAGTCGGTCTCGACGCTGGTGCCGAAGGGGAAACCGACGAAGCTGACGTCGGGAGTTTCGCTGGATGTGCTGGCGAGCATTGGCGGCGATGGGAGAAGCATTTTTTTGGCGCTGCATCCGAAGGTGAGTCAGGATGTGGATCTGGTGACTTTCGCGACGGTGAGCGACCGGGATGAAGATGGGAATATCGTCAGTTCGTTCGATATCAAATTGCCGGAATCGCGGGATCAGGAAATTTCGACCCGCGTGGTGATTCAATCGGGGGAGACGGTGGTGATGGGCGGCGTGGTGGAGCGGGATCAGAGCACTTTTACGGAGTCGGTGCCGATTTTGGGGAATTTGCCGATCATCGGGGCCGCTTTCCGGAAAAGGACGGAATTTGACCAACCGCGCTACCTTCTTATCTTCGTGACCGCGACTCTCCTGTCGGAAGACGGCCGATTTATCGAGGTTGTTGACGAGTAAGGAAAAGCGGTTTTCGCGAACGGAAGCCGGCGACGGAGAACGCGCGCGAAACGGATCTATGGGATTTCTAAACTTCAGCTTCACGAGACAACGCTGCATCGCGGTGGATCTCGGGCAGAGCCGGATCAAGGCGGTGTTGGCGGAACGAAAGGGAAGCCGGATCGACGTCCTGCACGCGTTTACGCTGGATTTGCAGGAAGAGGGGTTGCTGACGCAGGAGGAGACGAATCGCCATATCAGCCGGATTTTGCTGGAGATGGGGGATTATCCGGTGGCGATGGTGGTGCCGCAGCATATCGCGGTTTCGCATTTGATCGCGTTGCCGGCGGAGAGCAAGGCGCGTTGGGAGAAGTTGATCGAGGAGGAGACGCAGAAGCTGACGGGGCTGAGCGAGAATTCGATCGTTTACGATTATTTCCGGTTGCGCCCGGTGCTTCGTCAGCGGAATCCGGTTTGGGTGACGGTGGGCCGGGAAAAGGAGCTGGAGGATCAAATCCGCCGGCTTCAGGGATCGGAGCTGGAAATAGGGGAAGTGACGAACGCGGGCAACGCGCTCGCCTCGGCGTTTATCGCGACGCAGCCGCCGGAGAAGCGGATTTTTCTGGCGGACATCGGAGCGACGGCGACGACGGTGGTGGTGTTGGAGCGGATGCAGCCGGTTTACGCGACGGCGTTTCCGTTCGGCGGGGAGCTTTTCACGGGAGCGTTGGCGCGGGATCTCGGGCAGGAATACGACGACGCGGAGGTGACGAAGAAGACGGAATTTTTGTTCAGCGAATACGATCCGTGCCCGGAATTCGTTCAGGCGGTGGAGCGCTGGCAGCAGGAGCTGGAGAAAGGGATTTCCGAATGGGTGCGGGATCAGGGGGACGAATCGGAGGAGCCGGTGAAGGTTGCTTTGAGCGGTGGAGGATCGTTGCAACCCGGTTTCGTGCAGTATTTGACGGAACATTCGCGGATCAAGTATGTGACTTGGCGCGACAGCGCGGGCGGCGTGGATCCGCAGACTTACGCGCTGGCTTATGGGGCGGCTTTGAGCGGACTTCGGATGTCGCCGGTGAGCATTTCGTTGTTGCCGCGACCATTGCGGATTCGGCGGACGCGTTCGAATCAGATCGCGATTCTGAACACGGCGGCGGGGATTTTGTTGCTGGTGCTTTTTGCGGTTTTCTTCGCGGACGCGTCGGCGAGGCGGCGGGCGATCGAGATGAAGGCGGAGAGGGTGGAGAATTTGGAGGCGGCTTTGGCGAAATCGGAATCGATCGGGGATTTGTTGGCCAGGCGGGCGGAGGAATACAACCGGATTGTCCCGGTCGTGCAGCAGCAGCAGCGAACGGTGGATTTGTTGAAAACGATCGCGCTGATGCAGCGGGTGCGCGCGGAGCATGAGGATGTTTGGTTCGTTTCATTGGCGGATGGAAGGAGTTATCTGAACGCGTCGGTGGGCGAACGGCAGCCGGAGACGGCGGGAACGCGGGGGCAAACGGAAACGCAGGACGAGGAGCGGACGCGTCAGGGATGGAACCGGTTTGTGGTGGAGCTTTCGATTCCGGGCGAGCCGCGGGCGATTCACGAAACGCTTCGGCAAGTGGTGGAAATTTTGAAATCGGAATCGACTTACCGGAACGTGGATACGCTTCCGGCCGGGGCGCGAAAGGAAATCGCGGCGGCGGAAGTGACGCTTCCGGAGCAAACGGTTTCGTTGAATTTGGAGCTGATTCCGAGTCAATTGCCGCTTCCGGTGGCGGAAGAGTCGCAATCACAGCAATCGTCCCAGCCTCTGGGGCTTTTTAATCGATGACGAACAGCCGAAATCTCAATCGTTGTTACCTGGTTTTGGCTGCTTTGTGCGTGGCGGCGGCGGTTTATTATTTCGCGGTTTTGGAGCCGCTTGGCCGGCGGGAGCTCGAGATCGACGCGCGGGCGGAGGAAGTGAGCGCGAGTTTGGTGGCGGCGGGAAACGGGATGAGCGCGGAAGAAGTGGCGCGGAGCATCGAGACGATTGAGGCGGATATTGCGGCATTTTCGGAAATCGGGAAAGAGCGGGCGCAAACGATTCAGCTTTCTCCGGAGGCGATGGCGCAGTTGGAGAAGCCGTTTCAGTTGCTGGACTTCGAGGAGAGGCGGTTTTTGGTGGCGGCGGATATTCGGAAGTTGGCGGCGGACGCCGGCGTGAAGCTTTTCGACGGTTGGGAAAACAGCTTGCCCTCTTACAAGAGCGATTTGGAGCGACCGGATTTGCTTTGGGTGAAGTTGGATGTGATCGAGCAATTATTGCGGGCGGTGATCGCGGCCGGGGTGGGGCGCGTGGATGTTTTTGAGATCGTTTCGCTCCGGCCGGATGGTGAGCGGGCTTCTCCGTTGATGAATTCGGGAGAAGTGCCGGTGCGGATGCAGCTGACGGGGAAAATGGAGGCGATTCACGACATCGTGATGGCTTTGCCGTTGCGCGCCGAGGAGATGGAAAATCTTTCTTTGAATTGGAGCGAAGGGCCGAAATCGACGTTTTTTCTCAACCGATTCATTTTGAAGAAAAGCTCGAAGGAAAATCCGGACGAGGTTTCGCTCGATTTCGTGGCCAGCGGGTATTTCGACACAACCCCGGAGCAGGGAGGATGACGATTTGAACCTGATTATCCGGAACATTCTGTTTTCCTGCGGACTGGTGATTTTCGCCGGCGGATTTCTGGTGTATGAGAGCTGGAATTTCGGGCCGCGGGGAATGGCGCCGGTTTCCGCCGGAGTTTCCGATTCCGCGGAGAAGCCCGAGCTTCAGCTTCCGCCGATTCATGAAACTTACGCGGGGCTGCGAGAAGAAATTGCGGAAATCGTGGCGGCTCAGGATGACGGGGTGAATCCGTTTTTCACGGATCATTTCGTGCCACCGCCCCCGCCTCCACCTCCGCCTCCGGAACCGGAACCACCTCCACCGCCGCCGCCTCCACCACCTCCACCGCCGCCGACGACGAAGAAGATTCCGTTGCGATACCAGGGGTTTTTTGAAACGACAGCCGGGGTGCGGCGGGCTTATTTGAAGAAGGAAGAGGCGGTGATGGTTTTATCGTTGGACGAGAAAGTGGTGGATGAGTGGAAAGTGGCGAAAATCGAAGGGACGGAAATGGTTTTGCAGGATGGGGAAGGGAAGGAATTGCGATTGGAGTTCAACAAGCCAAAGCAGGTGGAGGTGAAGATCGAACCGGCGAAGAAGAAATGACGACAGGCTTCAAACCTTTGCAGGATGTGGGCGATGTTTTGCTGAAACGCGGCGTGATCGGCGCGAAACAGCTGGAGCTGGCGCGGCGGCGTCAGGCCCGCCAGCAGGTGCCGCTGCACCGGGCGATCGTGGATTTGAGTTTCGCTTCGGAGGAGCAGACGCACCGGGCGTTGGCCGAGGTGAACAACATGGAGTTCATCGACTTGGGGGAAATTCCGGTGGCGAAGGAGGTGCTGAACATGGTGCCGGTGAAAATCGCCCTGAGTTTCCACGTGGTGCCGGTTGCGCTGGAGAGCGGGCAATTGACGCTGGCATTCACGGAGCCGCCGGTGCTGAGCGATTTGGGGAATTTGCGGCTGCTTTTGGGGACGCGCTTGCGGGCGGCGATCACGACGCCGACGGGAGTTCACGCCTTTATCAAGAAGCATTACGGACTCGGCGCGCAGACGATCCAGCAGCTTCGGAGCGACGTGGGGACGCCGGAGTTTCAGGACGAGGTGATTTTCGACGTTAAGATGGGCGACGGGGCTCCGCCGATGGACGCCACGATGTCGGATTTCGTGAACCAGATTTTGCTGGAGGCGCTGCGGCTGGAGGCGACGGATATTCACATCGAGCCGTATCAGTCGACGATTAAACTTCGTTACCGGATCGACGGGGTTTTGCAGGATATTCCGGTGCCGGCAGGATTGCGGCAACTTTACAACTCGATCGTTTCGCGGCTGAAGGTGATGGCGGGGTTGAACATCGCGGAGCGCCGGGTTCCGCACGACGGCCGGATCGGGATGAAGACCGGCAGCGAGGAATACGATTTGCGGGTGTCGATTATTCCGACGCCGTATGGGGAAGCGGTTTGTTTACGCATTTTGGGCCGGCAGAGCATGTTTTACGACATGCATCAGCTCGGGATGGAGCCGGAGCAGCGGGAATTGCTGGAGCAGCTCACGCGGCTTCCGCAGGGGTTGGTGCTTCTTACGGGGCCGACGGGAAGCGGAAAGACGACGACACTTTACGCGGCTTTGGCCCACGCCAACGACGGGGAGCGGAAAATCGTGACGATCGAAAATCCGATCGAGTATCAGCTGGAGGGGATTTCGCAGATTCAGATCAGCTCGGAGGTGGGGCTGACGTTTTCGACGGGATTGCGGTCGGTTTTGCGGCACGATCCGGACGTGATTTTGATCGGGGAAATTCGCGATATGGAGACGGCCGAAATCTCCGTGCGGGCGGCGCAGACCGGTCACTTGGTTTTTTCGACACTTCACACGAACGACAGCGTGAGCGCGATTCCGCGGTTGCTCGACATGAAGATCGAGCCGTTTTTGCTGGCTTCGTCGCTGGTTTGCAGCATCGCGCAGCGGTTGGCGCGGCGAATTTGCCGGCATTGCATGGTTCCGGACGAGAATATCAGTCCGGAGATTCGCGCGGAAATGGCGGAGTCTCTTGGAATCGGGCCGGAAGAAGTGCGGGCGTGGATCGGGAAAGGTTGCGTGGAATGCAACGACCTGGGATATCGCGGCCGGGTGGCGCTTTATGAGTTTTTCGTGATCAACGACGAGATCGTCGATGTGCTGACGCCCGGAACGACGGCTTCGACGTTGCGCACGGCTGGCCGGAAGCACGGTTGGCGTCCGATTCGCGAACACGGCTGGATCAAGGTGCAGAACGGCACTATTCCGATTGAGGAGAATCAGCGGTTGACGCGCCGGGTGGTGGTGCCGAATACGTTGCGGTCGACGTGACGGAATTTAGAAGTTAGAATTAGAGGTTAGAAGGCAGAAGTAGGAGGGAAGGGGGAGAGGGCAGAAAAAAGGCGAAACCTTCTTTTGAGGGTTTCGCCAAAGTTTTTCGGACTGCGGAGGTTTAGGCTTTCGGGTCGGGGAACTCGACGTCGTTGCCTTCGTTGTCGCGTCCGCTGATCATTTCCGGCTCGAAGGTGCGGATTCGTTGTGGAGAGACGGTTTCGACGTGTCCGTCGAGGAAGCCGATGTTCGCGTTGCCGTTATGGCGCATCGCGATGGAGCCGGAATCGTTCGAGCGGTTTTGGGCTAGCCGGAAAACTTGCCGCAAATCTCCGCGGATGCTGTCGGCCATGAGGATGTAGCGGGAAGCGGTGATGGTGGCGTCGTTGAAGTTGCGGACGTAAAGAGTGGTCGCGCCGGTCGGATCGCGGCCGGCGTCGTTGCCGTTGGGATCGAAGATGTTCAGTCCGAAAGCGTCCCAGTTGTGACCGGGATCTCTGAAAACTCCGTCCGGGCAAAGGACGGATTCCTGGACGGCGCGTGGATTTCCGCGAGGACCTTCGAAATATCCTTCCTCGGCCAGTTTCGCGGTCCAGAGCCACCCGGTGGTGCCGCTTCCGCCGACCATTGTGTAGAGGATGCCGTCGTTTTCGTTGATGTGGCTGATCATCGCGGTGGTCGTGCTGCGGAGCTGGGAGACGCATTTGGCGGCCCGGGCGCTTTCGCGGACTTTCCCCACGACCGGTATCAGGATGGCCGCCAGGATGCCGATGATCGCGATGACGGTGAGGAGTTCGATGAGGGTGAAGGCGTGTTTTTTCTGAAGCATAATTTATGAGAGAAGAGGAAAAGCTGGAGAAACTTACAGGAGGAATCGGCTTTTCCAAGCGGATTCTCCGTTAAAATGGCGATTAATTAACCGGCGGTTCGCTTCGGCTGGACAAAAAAACGAGATCCGTGGTCGCGGATCTCGTTGAAAGACATTGTCGTTTGCGGTGCGCGGCGTATCACGCGTCGGGATCGGGAAACTGAACGGTGTTTCCTTCCATGTCGTAACCGCTGCGGACTTCGGGTTCGTATCGGCGGATGTCCTGGGGACCGAGCGATTCGACGTGACCGTCGAGGAACGCGACGTTCGCTTTTTGATTGTGGGCGAGGACAATGCTGCCGCTGGAACTCGCTTCTTGCGCATTGAGTCGGAAAATTTGGCGCATGGTGTCTGTGCGGAGACTATCGGCGAAAAGGATGTAGCGGGAGGCGGTGATGGTGCTGTCGTTGAAGTTCCGGATGTAGACAGTCGTGGAACCGCTCGGATCGCGCCCTGTCGTTCCCGCGGGGTCGAACACATTCAAACCATAGCCGTCGAAGTGGTGGGCGGGATCGCGATAGGGAATATCCGGGCAAAGAATCGATTCCGGGGGAACGCCGCCGGTGCGGAGTTCGTAGTAGCCTTCCTCACCCAGAACGCGCGTCCAGAGGAAGTTTGTGGAGCCGCCTTTCATGGTGTAGAGGACGCCATCGTTGTCGTTGATGTGGCTGATCATCGCGGTGCTGGTGCTCCGGAGGTTGGAGACGCACTTGGAGGCGCGGGCACTGTCGCGGACTTTGCCGACAACGGGAATGAGGATGGCGGCGAGAATGCCGATGATGGCGATCACCGTCAGGAGTTCGATCAGAGTAAAAGCGCGATTTCGGGTAAGCATAGTGAGATGAGGTGGCTGACGTTGGACTGCTATTCGCAAACTATACGATATTTCGTTGCCTCTGGATTTCAAAGCCGATTTCGTTGGTAACCGTAACATGGGGAGAAAAACGTTTGTGTCAATGCGGGCGGTGGCGGAACTGTCGGGAGTTTCGGTGATGACTGTTTCGCGGGCGCTGCGGAACGATGAACGGGTGGCGGAGGAGACGCGGAGGCGGGTTTTGGTGGTGGCGGAGAGTTTGGGGTATCGGCCGAATCCGATGGTTTCGGCGCTGATGGCGAATCTCCGGTTTGGGGCTCCACGGAAGACGCTGGATACGATCGCGTATCTCGTTTCGCATTCCGCGGATCCTCAGTCGAAGGGTCGGAAGTGGCGCACAAACAGCACGATGGAGTATTTTCGTGATGGGGCTCGGGAGCGGGCGGAGCAGTTGGGTTTTCGGCTGGAGGAGTTTTGGCTGGCGGCGCCGGGGATGACGCAGGAGCGGATGGGATCGATCATGCGCGCGCGCGGAATCGGCGGGATCGTGGTGGCTCCGCTGGAGACTCCGGGGGGAACGATCGATTTGAAGTGGGATGGGTTCGCGGTTTCGACGATCGGATATTCGTTGCGGGCTCCGGCTTTGCATCGGGCGAGCAATCACCAGTTGCACTCGATCCGGCTGGCGTTGCGGGAGTTGTCGGCGCGGGGTTACCGGAGGATCGGGTTGGCGATCGAGCGCCGGAACGATGTGCGGGCGGATCATAATTGGCTGACGGGGTTATTGCATTATCAGAACGGAATTTCGCCGGAGGACCGGATTCCGCCGTTTTTGCCGGAGGAAATGGAGCCGGAGGGCGTGGCGGCGTGGATTCGTGAATGGAAACCGGACGCGATCATGAGCGGGCGGTTGCGGTTGCTGGAGTTGTTGAAGGAGATGGGGTTTCGGGTGCCGGAGGATGTGGGGTACGCGAGTTTGGCTTATTATCCGGAGATGGGGGATGTGGCGGGGGTTGACCAGAACACGAAGGCGGTGGGCGGGGTGGCGGTCGATTTGGTGGTGGATCAGCTTTACCGGAACGAACGGGGGATTCCGGGGCGGGCGAAGATCGTGATGATCGAGAGCGATTGGGTGGATGGGGGAACGGTGAGGG
>CAZJCL010000003.1:29848-38883 GCA_964544025.1 uncultured Opitutales bacterium
ATGAAGGATGAAGGTAGAATGAAGAAGGCAGAAGGCGGGTAGGGGAAATGGAAAAGCCGCTTCTTCGGGGAAGCGGCTTTGGGTGTAGAAACTGGCTGTCCGTTATTTGATTTCCCAGGTGGCGTCGCCGGCGAGGAGTTTGTCGAAGTTGCCGGGGCCGAAGCGTTCGACGGCGGCGGTGAGTTGATTGTGAACCAAGTCTTCGAGGGTGGTTCGCTGGACGTCGTAGAAGACGCCGAAGGGACGCGGGAGCGCGCCTTCTTGGGTGGGATCGTCGAAGAAGCGGGCTAGAGTGCTCGCTTTGAAAAGATCCTGCTCGTTGTGAATCCAGAGATCGGATTCGGAAAGGCCGGAGGCGTCGAGGTCGACGATGACCGGACGGCTGCCGTCGAGACGGATTCCTTTGCGGCGGTCGGCGCCGAAGAGGAGCGGTTGGCCGTGCTCGAGGAGGAGAACGGTGTCGTTTTTCGTCGCGCGGTCGGTGAAGGCTCCGAACGCGCCGTCGTTGAAGACGTTGCAGTTTTGGTAAACTTCGAGGAGGGAAGTGCCTTTGTGGTTGTGGGCGCGGCGGATCATTTCCTGCAGGTGCGCGGGATCGCGATCGACCGAGCGGGCGACGAAGGTGGCGTCGGCTCCGAGGGCGAGGGCGGTCGGGTTGAACGGGTGTTCGACCGAACCCATCGGGCTGGATTTCGTGACTTTTCCTTGCGGGGAGGTGGGGGAGAATTGGCCTTTGGTGAGGCCGTAGATTTGGTTGTTGAAGAGGAGGATGTTGATGTCCGGATTTTTCCGGAGCGTGTGGATGGTGTGGTTTCCTCCGATGGAGAGGGAATCGCCGTCGCCGCTGATGACCCAGACGCTGAGTTCGGGGCGGCTGATTTTGAGGCCGGTGGCGATGGCGGTGGCGCGGCCGTGGATCGAATGCATGCCGTAGGTCGACATGTAGTAAGGGAAGCGGGAGGAGCAGCCGATGCCGGAGACGAAGACGATGTTTTCTTTCTTCAGTCCGAACTCGGGCAGGACTTTCTGGACCTGCTTGAGGATCGAGTAATCTCCGCAGCCGGGGCACCAGCGGATGTCCTGGGAGGGGACGAGATCGGCACTGGTGAAGCTTTGGTTTTCCTGTGGCAAAGTTTGTGTGTCTGACATGGCGGTAATCGTTTACTTGTTGCTTTGGAGGACTTCCCAGATCTTGTTTTTCATTTCGCCGACGCGGAACGGCTGGCCTTTGACCTTATTGAAAGGGACTGCCGGGATGAGGAATTTGTCGCGGACGATCCGGACGAGTTGGCCCATGTTGTTTTCCGGAACGAGAACCGTTTTGTAGTTGCGCAACAGGGTTTCGAGATTCCGGGGGAAGGGGTTGAGGTAGCGGAGGTGGGCGTGGGCGACATCGACGCCTTCCTCGCGGAGTTGGGCGAGGGCGGTTTTGATGATTCCGTAGGTGGAACCCCAGCCGAGGACGAGGAGATCGCCGCTCGCGGGGCCGGAGTCGAGCTGTTGTTCCGGGATGGAATTGGCGATGTTGTCGATTTTTTGCTGACGGATGCGGACCATCTTTTCGTGGTTCTCGCCGTCGTAGGAAACCGCGCCGGTGACGTCCTCTTTCTCGAGACCGCCGATGCGATGCTCGAGGTTTTTGGTGCCGGGAATCGCCCATTTGCGGACGAGACGTTCGTCGCGCTGGTAAGGGTGGAAAACGCCGTCGACCGCATCTTCGGGGGTGGCGAAGCGGACGTTGATCTCGGGGAGATCGGCGGTTTGCGGGAATCGCCATGGTTCGGCGCCGTTGGCGAGATAGCCGTCGCTGAGGAAGAAAACGGGGGTCATGTGTTCGAGCGAAATGCGGCAGGCTTCGAAGGCGGCTTCGAAACAATCGGCCGGACTCGACGCGGCGACGATGGCGAGCGGCGCTTCTCCGCCGCGGCCGTACATCGCCTGCATGAGGTCGGCCTGCTCCATTTTGGTGGGCAAACCGGTGGAAGGGCCGGCCCGCATGATGTTGCAGATAACGAGCGGGATTTCGTACATGATCGCGAGGGCGATCGCTTCGGTTTTGAGCGCGATTCCGGGTCCGGCGGAGGAAGTGACGGCGAGATTTCCGCCGAAAGAAGCGCCGATGGCCGAGGCGACGGCGGCGATTTCGTCTTCCGCCTGAGAGGTGATGACGCCGAAGTTTTTGTGGCGGGACAACTCGTGGAGGATGTCGGAGGCCGGGGTGATCGGATAGGTGCCGAAAAAGAGGCGGAGTTTCGATTTGATCGAGGCGGCGACCAATCCGAGCGCGGTGGCCTGGTTGCCCATGATGCTGCGGTAGGTGCCGGGGTCCATCGCGGCGGATTTCACCTCGAAGCGGCCGTGCTGGATTTCGATGGTGTCGCCGAAGGAATAGCCGGCTTGGAGAACGAGGATGTTCGATTCCGCGACTTCGGGTTTTTTGGCGAATTTTTTGCGCAGTTGGTCGATGGTGAAATCGAGCGGGCGGTTATACATGTAGTAAAGGAAGCCGAGGATGAACATGTTTTTGGAGCGATCCATGTCTTTCAGGCTGAGGCCGGTGCCGGCTTCCTTGAGGCAGGTGCGGGTGAGCTTGGTCACCGGAACGCGGTAGAGGAGATAGTCCTCGAGGCGTTTGTCGTTGAGCGGGTTTTCGCCTTCGGCGAATTTGGCGAGGCGGAGATTCTTTTCGTCGAAGCCGTCCTCGTTGGCGATGATGATGCCGCCTTTTTTGAGCTGGTTCAGGTTTCCTTTGAGGGCGGCGGCGTTCATGACGACGAGGACGTCGCAGAGATCGCCGGCGGTGAAAATTTGCTGGCTTCCGAAATGGAGCTGGAATCCGGAAACGCCGGCGAGGGTGCCGGCGGGGGCGCGGATTTCGGCGGGGAAATCCGGGTAAGTGGCGAGGTCGTTGCCGGCGATGGCGGCGGCGGTGGTGAACTGGGTGCCGGTCAGCTGAATGCCGTCTCCGGAGTCGCCGGCGAAGCGGATCACCACGGTGTTTTTGGTTTGGATATCGTTCGACATGCTCGTTTTTTTTGAGAGGCGCTAGGTGGAAAAATCGCGGGGGGCGGGAGAAGAAAGAGCGGGTAAAAGGGGAAGAAACGGAAGAACGGGGGCGATCGCGGAGGACGTTTCCGCTTCTAGAAAGGAAGTTGGATACTGGCTCGCGTGCAAGATTGCGAAGTTTCAGAAGGTTTCGGGGACAAAGTCAAGGAACGCGAGCGGAGAAAAGGAAGATTTTTTTCGCGTCTTTGGCGGTCTGGGCCGCTCGTTTTGCGAGCGAGGGTGGTGGGCGCGGGAAGGCGGCGGAGGGAATCGGCGAGGTCTTTAACTTTCGCGGCGGCGCGATTCGATGGAGGCCATGAAGGCGAGACCGATTGCCAGGATACCGAAACCGATTTGGCTCAAGGCGACGGCGGGGAAGTGGCTGAAACCGAGGAGGAAAGGGGATACCAGAAGCCAGAGGCCGAAGAGGAAATTCAGGCCGAGCAGGCGGGAATTTCGGAGGGGGCGGATCACGGCGAACATGCCGGCGATGAACATCAAGGTTCCGGTTAAGACGCTGCTCCAAGTCGCGGCGGTCAGATCCGTGAAGCCGATGGTGAAGGGGGCGATGAGCAGCCAGAGGGCGATCAGGACGTTCAGCCCGCTCGCGACGCGAAATTCTTCTCGAAGATATGCCATAGCAGTGACTACGGTACGCGCGCGTTTCGCGCGGGCAATCGGGCGGGGCCCTCAGCGGAGGCTCAGGCGATGCCGCAGGATTTTTCGCTTTTCCCGGGCGGGAATTGGAGAAATCGATTGGCCGCCGATCTTTCCTGCTCGAAAAGCGGGCGGCGATGGTTCAGTTTTTTTCCCGGTTATGAAAAACATCCTACTCCTGACGATTGTAGCAGTGGTTGCCGGTTGCGGGCCGAACGCGCGAACGGGGCTTCCTTCGGAAGAGAATATCGTGGTCGACGAGGCGGCGGTTTCGGCGGAAATCGAGGCGATCGATGACCAGACGGAACGCGAGGCGATCCGGCGCGCCGGACTGTTGACGCTAAACGAGGCGGTGAAAGGTTTTAAGGTGATCCACAAACGCTTCCCGGCGACGTTGAATGAAGTCGTGGCGGAAGGAATGTTGCACAGTTTGCCGGATCTTCCGGTCGGGACGATTTTCGATTACAACGCGGAAACGGGTGAGGTTTCGTTGAAGGATCTGAATCTGGAAAACGTGCCGGCGAAAGCGGAAGAGGCGAAAGCCGAAGGAATCGAGCTGTAAGGCGGCCCGGTTTTGGGGATGCGGAAGAAAGAGAAGGCGGAGTTTATCCGGAAGCGTTTGGCGGAGCTTTATCCGGATCCGCCGATTCCGCTGGATCACAAGGATCCGTATACGTTGTTGATCGCGGTTTTGCTGTCGGCGCAGTGTACGGACAAGCGGGTGAATCTGACGACTCCGGCGCTGTTCGCGCGGGCGGATAATCCGGCGGCGATGGCGGAGGTTCCGGTGGAGGAGATTCGGGAGATCATTCGTCCGTGCGGGCTGTCGCCGGCGAAGTCGAAGGCGATTTCGGGGTTGTCGCGGATTTTGCTGGAGAAGCATGGCGGGGAAGTTCCGCGGAAGTTCGAGGAGCTGGAGGAGTTGCCGGGGGTGGGGCATAAGACGGCGTCGGTGGTGATGGCGCAGGCGTTCGGCGTGCCGGCGTTTCCGGTGGATACGCACATTCACCGGCTGGCGAAACGCTGGGGGTTGAGCAGCGGGAAAAACGTGGTGCAGACGGAGCGGGATTTGAAGGCGGTATTTCCGCGGGAGAGCTGGAATCCGTTGCATTTGCAGATCATTTATTATGGGCGGGAATTTTGCACGGCGCGCGGTTGCGATGGGACGAAGTGCGAGATTTGCCGGGTTTGCGCGGGGTTGGAATGACGGTTTCGGGAAGTTGCGACGCCAAATAGTCCATGTTTTTTCCCAGCATGACAATGGTTTGGCCGGGGCGTTACTGGTAGAAAGGGAAGGATGATTCGCTGGATCATTCGGTCGACGAATGGGCGATCCGGTTCAGCGATAAACTTCATGACCGTCAAACAACGACCCCTGCTATGAAAAAAAATTTACTCATGTTGCCGGCCTTGGCGTTTTGCTTGGTTGCGGGAAAGCTTGAGGCGCAAATCGCCAGTTATTCCGATTGGGCGGCCACTTATCTTTTCGACCATCCCGATCAATCGGCTCCGGCCGACGATCCGGGCGGATTCGGCGTATCGAATTTCACCCGTTACGCGTTTGCGCTCGATCCGCTTGCTCCGACGGATTCTCCCGTTCGGCAGGTGCATGTGGCGGAAGGCGGGATCTTTTCGTTAAGCTTTTATCGTTATGAAGGAATTGGCGATGTGGAATATACGATCGAAACGACGGAAGATCTGACGGCGGAGTTTTGGACTCCGATGGCGTTGGAGGATCTGAATCCGGTGATTTCCAGCTTGGGAGACGGTCGCGAGGAGGTGGTGGTGGCGGGGACTCAAGAAGGGGTGAATCGCGGTTTTTTCCGGATTCGGGCCAATCTTGGCGAGGGTTCCGATGGCGTTCTATTTTATGAGGATTTTGAATCTTTCGCGATTGGAGAGACGCCTTCCGGAGAATGGATTACCCACATTCCGGCCTACGCCTCGATCTTTGTCGATGGGGAGATCGGCAGCCGTTACCTGACCATGACCGATCCCAATGCGGCCGGCGGGAGCGTGGCCAGCTTGGTGAGGACTTTCGATATGCAGGGGGCTGAAAGCGTATCCGTCACCTTTGAATGGTACCGGAAAACCAGTGCCGGTTATAATAATCACCTTGGGGAAGAACTTCGGGTTCCGGCGCTTCAATTGCTCCGGGATATGGATGCCCCGCCCGCGATATTCACGCCCAACATTGTGGCGCAGTTTGTGTTCCGCAGTTGGAACCGCGGGGATGTTTGGCTCCTCAATCCGTCCAACGATCTCCTGAGCTCGCCGGTCGCATCCAGCGATTTCAATCACAACGATCCGCTGAAGATGCGGATGACCTACCGGCGGGCGGGCGAAGTAATCGTCGAGGTTTCCAAGGACGATTTCGCGACGGTGGAATGGGTGATTTCGCGTCCGACGATTCCGAACCTGAACGTCAACGCGTTGGCGATCCGGAGCTCGAACCGCGTTCATGGGACGACCCGTTACGCCGATCCGGTTTGGGAAGTGCGTTCGGTGATGGCGACCACGGGCGAGTGATTTTCTCAGGCGGAAATGCGCCCGCTTTTCCGCCGGAAATCGCGCGGCGTGCAACCGACGACTTGCTTGAACCGGCGCGAAAAATGAAACTCGTCGCAGAAACCGAGGGACTCCGCCACGTGCTGGTTGGGCAAACCGGAGAGAAGGAGGCGGCAGGCGTGATCCATGAGGCATTTCATGTGATAACGGCCGGGCGCGATTCCCATGTGTTTTGAGAAACGTTTGCGGAATGTCTCGTAGGAGACTCCGGTGCGGCGCGCGATTTCGTCCCAGGAAACGGAGACCGTTTTTTCCTCCTCCAGAATCCGGACCGCGAAGTGGACCCAGCTTTCCGTTTGCTCCCGAGGTTTCAGGTCGACATCCTCAAGGCCGATTCCCGAATGCGGGTTCAGGAGGATGTCCGCCAGGAGTTGCTGCAGATGACAGGTCAAGGCGAGCGACTCGCGATAATCGGCGGGCGTCGACCAGTCGATGATTTCGCGGATTCTTTTTTCCCAGTAGGAAATTGGGTGGAGGTGAAAGAAGGCTTTTTCCGGGATCAGGATGTTTTGCGTCTGCCAAAGATCGAAAACGGGGCCGTCAAAAAGCACAAAAACCTCGCTCCAGTGTTCGTTCTTTGCGGGTCCGTAGCTGCAGGCGAGGTCGGGAAAGGTGAAAAAGAGATCGCCCGGACAAAGCCGGCGCGAAACCCCGAGTTCGTCGTTATAGGAACCGCTTCCTTCGAGCAGGTAAACGAGGGAGAAATTCGCGTGCCGGTGCAGCTTCTGGTTGAATGGCCCGGTTTCCAGCTGGAAGAAGCCGGAATGGAGAACGTTGCCGAGGGGATGGACGGGGCGATCGGGAAAGCGGGAGTCCGCCGGTTGTTTCTCCGTAGTTTTCTTCATGGGATGATCGAACGACTCGGATCGAAAAACGAGGTGAAATATTTTGGGAACCGCGGAGACAGGAACTGAAATTCCCTTACGTTCCGGACGATGTCGAAGCAGGGGAAGAATCGCTTATTTCGGCGCTTGCCGTCAAGGTTGGAATCCCGTTCGCCGTGTTTCGCGGGCGTTTTGAGGATTCGCCCCACATCGTGCATTTAATTTCCCAAAACGATCATGGAAGGCGAAGGAGTTTCGGGATAAACTGGTTGAGAATCCTCAAATACCTCTATGAAAAAACAATCCGCGTTCACCCTGATCGAATTATTAACCGTAATCGCGATTATCGGGATCCTCGCGGCGATTCTCATCCCGGTGGTCGGCGCGGCCCGGGAACGTGCGCGGGGAGCGGTTTGTCAGAGCAATCTCCGGCAATGGCATACGGCGCTGCTCTTGTATAACGATGACAACGACGGCCGAATGCCCAACGGTTATTATGTGAACGCGCAGGGGCCGGAGCGTTACTGGTCGGGCCGGCTGGCGTATTATATGGGTTACAAGGAAGGGGTTTGGGGAGCGCAATCGCCTTTGGTGCATGACACCGTCGGCGAATGTCCTTCCGATGAGAATCCGACGACCTACATCAGCTACGGCGCCAGTGTGAACAACGGTCAGGCGATGAATTCCGCTTTCAGTTCCTCGGCGGAGGAAGCCAACGCGATTTACGCGGGACATGTGCAGCCGAACACGATTGTTTTCGGCGATTCCAATCGGAACTGGCATCTCGGCACGCTCGGCCAACACGTGAGTTACCGTCACAACAACCGGGCCCATTTCGTCCTTATGGGAGGAAGCATCTACGTGGCTTCGGGAGACGATCCGGAAGATCCTCCGCTCGCTTTGTGGCTGCGCGACCGGTGATTGTTGCCGCTGCTTTCTACCAGAATCGCCAGGTTTTCCCGCTGTCGGACGAGGTGAGGATGGAGCGGCCCCAACCTTTTCCGGGACCGCCGGGAGTCGATAGGGGCGCGTCGTTCCGGTAAAACCAGGAGGTCGACCAGTAGTCGTAATTCAGATGCAGATCGCCGTTCCGGTCGACGGTGAGGCGGTGATAGTAAATGCTGTAGTCGGGCATCGGCGGAGCCACGATGGTTTGCGGAGGTTCCCAGTCTTTGCCGGCGGGTTTGCGTTGGTGGGCGAGAGCGGCCCAAGTCGCGCCGTCGAGGTGTTCTTCGCCGGTTTTCCACAGGCGAAAAACGAGGTGGAGGTTGTCCTGATCGTCGCAAACCAGTCCTACGTAAGTTTGCCGCAGATTTTCGTCGCTGGTGCGGACGGCTTCGGTCCAGCCGGAATAGGCGTCGTTTGGCCGGATGGAGCGGAGGTATTGAAATGGCTGGCCGTGGGTGCCGACGACGACATGCAGGTAGCCTTGGCTGTCGATGGTAATGCTCGGAGTGTTGTGGGCGTCGTTGGCGGGAGGACCGAAACTCATGAAAACGGGTTCTCCGGCGGCGCGGGTTTTGCGGTCGTAGGTGGCGACGTACGCGGGGACGCCGGGGATTTCGGCGCTGGTCGCTTCGGGATCGGTCGCCTCGCCCCAGACAACGTGAATTTTATCGCCGCGGGAAACGACCATCGACGGCACGCCGGAATGCATCGCGCTGCCGAGGGCCAATTGGGTCAGTTTTGCCGGTTCGTGGAAGACGATTTCGCCGGAGCCGGTTTCTTCCGCCACGATGAGCTCGATGTCGTTGGTGCTGCGCCAACGGAGTTGTTGAGGACGTTGGGCGACGGGAACATCGCTGTTGCGGCTGGTGCGGACCAGGCGGACGACCGCGGGAGGACCGTCGGGGGTGTTGTGTCCGGAAAATTGCTCGATGTCCCAGGAACGCGGCTCGTTTTCGCGGCCTTCGATGATGTGGGCGGTAAAGGTTTCGCCGC
>CAZJCL010000003.1:38983-41487 GCA_964544025.1 uncultured Opitutales bacterium
TCCAGCGGGTAATCCGGGCGGTAGCCGAACTGGCTGTTTTCGTGCGCGTAAGGTTGAAGAACGAGGGGAAGTTCGATGGGTTTTTCGGCGGGGGATTCGTCTGTCCGAACGAGCAAGGTGGCGTAGGTGGAGACGGAGGAGTCGTCGCGCGGCGTCGCCCGGAGATGCGCGCGGCGGTCGCGGTTTGGGTGTTGGGCGGTGAAGCGGACGGCGATTTGGTGTTTTTCGTTTGGTTTGAGCGATACCGAGACGGTTTCGAGTTCAGCGTTCCACGGTTGATCGGGAAACTCGAGCGAGAGGTCGAATGTCCGGGGGCGGGAGGAATTGTTGTGGACGGTGAAAAGGACGGTGCCGGTTTCGCGAGGGGAAACGTGAATGGTCTGGTTGTAGGGAGTGACCATCCAGCGGTTTTCGGGAAACGGAAACCAGGAATCGGCGACGGGAGTCCAGATTGTTTGATCGGTATAACGGTCGTCGCGGTTCCAGCGAGTGACACCGTCGATTTCGAGATAGAACCGGGCTTGGGGAATCGCGAGCCGCCAAGGGCCGTCGCCGCGGTTTTGCGACGCGGGGACTGTGAAAAGAACGGAACCTTCGGGGCGATCCGGGCGGGGCAACCGCATGTATTCGCGGATTTCGGTGCGGCGTTTCGGGGTGACCGGGATTTCGGAAACGAGTTGTCCGGCGTGGTCGTAGAGCCGGAGGGGAGGCGAATTCGGGGGAAGAGCTTCGGCTTCGATGACGAATTGCCCGTTTCGCGGAAGGAAGGAGATTTCGGTGGAATGTTCGGGGCGATCCATGACGAACGGTTCGCGATGGTGGTCGTCGCGGTGTCCCCGGGCGGTTTCGAGAACCCAGGCGGCGGCGTTGGTGTCGATCGACCATTCGGTATTCACGCCGTGCGGGTCGCCGGGAAAGAAGATTTGGAGCAAGTAGATTCCCCGGCGCTCGGCGTCGGTGCGCAGGATGGCGGTTGTTTCTTTGCCGGATGCGGGGATCGTGATGCTGTCGACGATTTGGCGGTCGGGACTCAGGAGCATCGCGCGTAGATCGCGTGCCCGGCTCAGATCGCGTTTTTGGATCCGGATCTCCAGCGGACCCGGCTCGACAAGAAGGTGCGCGCCGCCCGCGCCGAAAGTCGCCCATTGGCGAATCGGATCGTCGGTATTTCGTGGCGCGTTGGCGGCAGGAAAAACGGAACCGGGCGACAGGATGAGCAGGAGCGAGAGCAGGAGTATTCGGATCATGACCGATACTGGGGTAACCGCGGGGGAAAGGGCAAGTTTTGGCGGGGCGCGCGGATTTTGTTTCGAGCGGATGAGGGGGTGGAGAATGTCGGATTGTTAAGTTATAGGGAACGTTCCGGGGCTTTTGTTATTGTTTAAATGGGGTGTATACACTGGTAATTGGGGTGAGAGCGAAGCGTTAAAATGTATTGACCGATGAATGCCACAGGACTATAATCCAGCGCTAGTCTCGCCCTTCAATGGTTGAAGGAGAGGATGCTGTTGGATAACCCAATACCTACTAAATATGATACGAAATACCCTCACCAAGCTGTTATTCGTTGCCGCTGCCGGTGGCTTCTGTTGTGCGGCCAGCAGTTCGCTGGCGTTCTATGACGCTTTCCCCGCCGGTTATTCCTATGTGAGCGGTCCCGCGGGATCGAGTTACCCTTGGATCGGAGAGAATTTTGAGAGTTATTCGAACGGATTTCTTTTGGAGTGCTCTTCCAATAAGGGGCGGATGAGTCATATTGATGTGACTTCCGGTTGCTTGTATTCCAAATACGCGGGCACTTGGCGGCGGGGATGGACGACGACGTATAACTTCCGGGTCGTGGCGATTGGCTGGAAGAACGGGAAGAAGATTAAGTGGACGGATCAGGTTCCCCAGTATCGGGCTTACATTGACAGCTGGCAGGCGGGGGCGTCGAACACTTCGGGTCTGCATCTCTTTGGCCGTTACCGGACTTCCGACGATCTTTATGTCGCCTCGGTTCGCAAGGATGGATTGGCGACGATCAAGCGGAAGTGGAACGGGGTTTATACGACATTAGCGCAAACTTCACTTCCATCTTCGCTTTTGGATTCGAACGGTCAGTTGAAGTCGGGCGTATGGATTACATTGAAGTTTTCGATTATCGGGAACCAGCTGAAGTTCTATGTAAATGGATCGCAGGTTCTTTCAACGACGAGTGGAACGTTTAGCTGGGGAACGACCGGGATTCGCACCGATTATGTGAATGTTTATTTGGACGACTGGAAGCTGGTTTATTAAGCAGAGATCGTTTGTTGCGAGTTGAACATCCGCCGTCGCTGGAGTTTCCGGCGACGGCACTTTTTTGAAAATTAGAGGGAAACGGAGGAGCCTTCGATTTCAAGGAGAGGGAGGCGAAATCCGGCTTCGGATCGCCACAACCAGCGGAGGGAGAAATTGAGGGGGCTTGTTTCGCCTTTGTTGAACGTGCCGTCGGCGAAGAATTCGACGGATTGGAAATGGTT
>CAZJCL010000004.1:0-28702 GCA_964544025.1 uncultured Opitutales bacterium
CCGCCTCCTGTCTCCTGACTCCTGTCTCCTGACTCCTGTCTCCTGACTCCTGTCTCCCTCGCCTCTTCTACGATCCCGCGAACCGCGCGAAAACCATCTTCCCCGCCCCCGAAGGCATCACGTTCACAATCTCCGCCGCAACCTCCGAGCCCACATATTCCTCCGCGTCGCTCACCACAATCATCGACCCATCGCTCAAAAACCCGACGCCCTGCCCCGGCTCCTTCCCGGCCTTCACCACCTTGACCACGATCTGCTCGCCCACTTCCAACTCCGGCGCCACCGCCTTCTGCAGTTCATTGATATTCAGCCAAACGATCCCGTGAAACTGCGCCAGTTTCGCCAAATTATAATCGGTTGTCAGCAGCTTCGCCTTCAACGACGACGCCAGAAAAATCAGCTTCGAATCGATCTCCTCCCGCTTCCCCGCATCCACCTCCTGAATACGCAAATCCAGATTCGGAATCGCCCGCAACCGGTTCAAAACCTCCAGCCCCCGCCGCCCTTTCGCCTTCCTTACCGAATCCTGCGAATTCGCGATCTTCTGCAATTCGCTCAACACAAATCGCGGAATCACCAGCGCCGATCCGATAAACTGCGTCTGACAAATCTTCACAATCCGCCCGTCGATCAACGCGCTCGTATCCACCACCATCAGCGGCACATCCACCCCATGCGGCACAAACCGCACATACGGAATCACCAAATTAAACTCGTCCTTCCCCCGCAACGCGATCACCGCGCCTAGATAACTGCAAATCACGAAAAGCCCCAGCCGCGAAATGAAAATAATCTCCGGATCGCCATGCTCGAACAAAGGCGACGACGAAATCAAAAACGCGATCAACGCCCCCACCCCCAAACCGAAAGTGATCGCCGTCATTCCGCGAAGCGAAAACCCCTTCAAAAAAATATCGACCAGAATCACCAGCGCCCCGATCGCCAGCCCCACCGCCACCGCCAACACCCGGTAATCGTCCCAATCCTCAATCGTATAAGCCAGCAACCAGCTTCCCGCCCCGCACAGGAGCATAAACAATATCCGGATAATCAGCAGGTTTTTCGTCATCGTAAAAATGATTCTTCGCGCCGCGTCCGCCTCAGAAAAGATGAATCACCGCGAACGTCACCAACGGCGCAAGGATCATCACGATCATCAGAAAATAAATGATCCAGATCGCCCGATCCCGCTTCCTCTGTTCTTCCGACCTAATGTTTTTCTTAACTTCCGACATGTTTCAATTGGCACTCCACCCCCTCCGCTTGTTCCGTAAAAATATTCCCCCCACTCCTCTCCTGTCTCCTGACTCCTCACTCCTCATTCCACGTTCTGCACCTGCTCCCGAATCCTCTCGATCTCGTTCTTGCAATCGATCACCAACCGCGAAATCACGCTCTCATTTGCCTTGCTGCCGATCGTGTTAAACTCCCGCCCGATCTCCTGCAGCAAAAACTCGATCTTCCGCCCCACCGGCTCGCTCGCTTCCAAAAACTCCCCGAACTGCTCCCAATGACTCTCCAACCGCACCAGTTCCTCCGAAATATCGCAACGATCAGCGAAAATTGCGATCTCCTTCAACACCCGCTCGTCCTCCAGCGAAAACTCCAGCCCGCTCTGCCGTAACCGCTTCAACAACGTCTCCCGGTAATCCGGCACCACCCCCGCCGACGCCTCTCGAATCTTCCTCAACGCCTCCGAAATATTCCGCCGCCGCTCCGCCAAATCCTCCCGCAAAGCCGCCCCTTCGCGCGCCCGCATCTCCACCATCTCGTCGATCGCCCTTCCCGCCGCCCCCAAAACCGCCTCCGAAACCTCCTCCGCCTCGGGCAACGCCGTTTTCCCCCGCCCCGACATCGCAATCTCCAAAACCAACCGCGCGTCCGGCTCGAACGGAACCTGCAACCGATGACAAATCGCCCCCAGTTCCCGCAACCCCGCCTCCACCGCCGCCCGATCGAATCCCTCGCCCCCGCCGCTCTCCGCCACTTCCAGGCTCACCGAAACATTCACCCGCCCGCGCTGAATCCGCGACCGCACCAGTTCCCCAATTTCCACCTCCAGCCGCTGCCACTCTTTCGGCAACGAAACCGACAAATCCAGATTTTTCCGGTTAACCGACGCCACCTCCAAAACCACCTGAAGCGATCCGACCGAAATCGTCGTCCGGCCGTACCCGGTCATGCTTTTCATCCGGTCCAGCCTTCCAGAATCTTCGCCGCCTGTTGCACATCCTTATCCCCGCGCCCGCTCAGATTCAAAACCACGATTTTGTCCGAACTCAGCTGCGGAGCCCGCTTCAGCACATAAGCCGCTCCATGCGAAGATTCCAGCGCCGGAATGATCCCCTCAAACCGCGCCAGTTTCTGAAACGCGTCCAGCGCCTCGTCGTCCGTCGCGTAAGCAAATTCCAAACGCCCCCGATCCCGGTAATACGCGTGCTCCGGCCCGATCGCCGCATAATCCAATCCCGCCGAAACCGAATGCGTCAAATTGATCTGCCCGTCGCTGTTCTGCAAAATAAACGTTTTGCAACCCTGCAACACCCCCAACCGCCCGCCCTCAAAACGCGCCGCGTGCTGCCCCTCCTCGATTCCGCGCCCGCCCGCTTCCACGCCGATCAGCTTCACCGCCGGCTCGTCCAAAAATTCGAAAAACGCGCCGATCGCGTTGCTCCCGCCGCCGATGCACGCCACCACCTCATCCGGCAAACGCCCTTCCCGCTCCAGAATCTGCGCCTTCGTTTCCTCCCCGATAATCTTGTGAAAATCCCGCACCATCATCGGATACGGATGCGATCCCAGCGCCGAACCGAGCACGTAATGCGTATCCCGCACATTCGTCACCCAATCCCGCATCGCCTCGTTGATCGCCTCCTTCAACGTCTTTTGCCCCGCCTCCACTCCGCGCACTTCCGCGCCGCAAAGCCGCATCCGGTAAACATTCAGCGCCTGCCGCTCCATGTCGACCGCGCCCATATAAATCACGCATTCCAACCCGAGTTTCGCGCAAACCGAAGCCGTCGCCACCCCGTGCTGCCCCGCCCCCGTCTCCGCGATCACCCGCTTCTTCCCCATCCGTTTCGCCAACAACGCCTGCGCCAGCGCGTTGTTGATCTTGTGCGCCCCCGTGTGAAGAAGATCTTCGCGTTTGAAATAAACCTTCGCGCCGCCCAATTCCTGCGTCAGCCGCTCCGCGAAATACAGCTCCGTCGGGCGCCCAGCGTATTCCTTGAGCAACCGTTTCAGCTCCTTCTGAAAACCCGGATCTTCCCGCACGGCGTTGTAAGCCTCGGTCAGTTCATAAAGAGCGGTCATCAAGGTTTCCGGCACATACATGCCGCCATAAGGACCGAAATGTCCGCCCGCATCCGGGAGGTCGTGGCGCGGGCCGCGCGCCTGAGTGGCGTTCGATGGCATAAGGAAAAACACTTTGCCGCCCTCCCCGCCCAAGATCAAGCCGCAACACACCCGGAAAAACCGACCCGACGACGCCCGCTACGCTCGCTTCCACCGCAGCTTCACCGGATCGAAGGAAAAAACCGTCTCATTCTCCACCGTCGCCACTTCCTCATTCGTCTTTCGTTCAATCAAACCCCCGCCCACCAAAATGGATCCATTCATTACGAACGCCGAATGCCGATGAATCCGTCCCGGACCTTCGCCGGAGCAATCCACCTTTTCGATATGGAAATCCCCGAGATGCAGCCGGAAAACCGGCGTCCCGTCAAACGTCCGCCGTTCCCCATAGCCAAGCCCGCCAATAATGTAGATCCAATCCCCCAAAAGCGTCGCGGTGTGAAAATCGGTTGGTGGAAACACGCGCTCGGGATATCCGAAAATGGTAATCGATCCGTCCGGACGATGCAAAAAGACATCGTTATAAATGTAAAAATCCGGATCGTACGAATCTTCGTGTTCTCCGCCAATCTCGACGACGGCGCCGTCCGGCAGTCGCGTCAGCGATTGACCAAAACGCATCGCGGACCATCCCGGATGCTTCGTTTTCCCATGACCGGGCGCGCAATGTCGCGCTCCCGCCCAAGCCGAAACTCCCGCCCGGATCATCGCCAGCCAAAACGGCTCCGAAAAAATCTCCGGATTCCCCCGGCCGAAACGCGGCGACCGCCCCGCCGCAAACTGCTCCGCCGAAACATCCAGCAACTCATTCGGATCCGGATCCGGCGCAAATCCGAGAAATGCCCGGCGACTTTCGTTCGTAAAACCCCTCGGATCAGCACCGGCATCCAACAAAAATTCCGCCACCGCGCAACTCGTCGCCCGCCCCAACGCGGTTTCCCCATGCTGTTCCGCCTCCAAATTCGCCCCGGCCTCCACCAGCCGCTTGACGCCCTCCAAATTATCCGCCTCCGCGGCCGCCAAAAGAGGCGGCCCGCCGAAATCGTCGGCTTCGTTGGCATCGCATCCGATTTCAATCAACCAATTCAACATGTCGTGCCGGTGAGTCTCCGCCGGGTAAGCAAGAGCCGGCTTTCCGCATCGCCCCCGAGCCGTCCGGTCGGCCCCCGATTTTAAAAGCAATTTCGCCTTCTCCACGTCTCCCGCGTGAACCGCGAGAAGCCACGGCGTGCGGGACCAAAAATCCGTCGCCTCCAAAGATTCACCTCGTTCAAGACAAGCCTGCACCTCCTCGATTGTCCCCGTCGCCACGGCATGCATCAACGAAGTCCAACCCAGTTGCGATTCACCGCCCCCGTTCCGCAAGAGAAACCGAACCGCCCGAAAACGGCCTTGCCGGGAAAGAATACGTAAAGCCGATTCGCCATAACTCGTCACCCCATTGATCTCCGCTCCCAAGCCAACCAAATAACGAATGAGCTCCAAAACTTCGTCCTCGGATCGCCGCCCGGAGGAAACCGCCGCGTCGATCAACGCGGTGTACCCGTGCGGGCGAACATACTGAAAATCCGCGCCACGCGATCGCAGCGCCTCCATCTTTTCCGGATCCCCGCCCGTCACCGCGATCTCCGCCATCGATGTTCGCACTTCGCCTTCCTCCCATTCCGCCGCCGGATCGGCACCTCGCTCAAGCAGCTCAACCACGGCTTCCTTATCCACCCGCGGATTGCCCAGCGCGTGCATAAGAAGAGTCCGCCGCGTGAAATCCCGCCGGTTCACATCCTCCGGCCACCGGTCGAGATGCTCGCGTATCGATAAAACGGACGGGGCTTTCAGAAGTCGCCGAAAAGAAGAATGCCGCATGCCGTTACAGAAAATCGAAAAGAAAATGAAGCGCAACGCCCCGATACCAACCTCCGCCTCCCCCGTAAGGAAAAAACGGATCGTTCGCCAAAATCCCCAATTTCGATTCCCCTCCCCCTCTTCTCCCGGTATGCTCAAAAAATGCGTGCAACAAGCTGGGCTCTCTGCCTTCTCGCGATTCCGCTACTCCAAACCGGTTGCTACGTTCTCCGCTCTTCCTCCGGAGGCGGGCAAACCGATTTTCAACCGCCCCGCGCCATCGACGCCACCGATATCGCTCTCCCATCCGGTTTCCAAATCGAAGCGATCGCCAGCGAACTCACCTTCCCCACCGCAATCGCGTTCGACGACGCCGGAAATCTCCACGTCCTCGAAAGCGGCTACTCCTACGGCGAAATCTGGACCGAACCCCGCCTCCTCAAACTCACCCATTCCGGTTTCGAAACCGTCGCCCGCGGCGGCGAAACCGGCCCATGGACCGGCGTCACCTTCCACGACGGCGCGTTCTATATCACCGCCGGTTCCGTTCTCGGCTCCGGCAAAATCCTCCGCATCCACCCCGACGGCGAAACCGAAATTCTCCTCGACGGAATCCCGTCCCAAGGCGATCACCACGTCAATTCCCCAACCATCGGCCCCGACGGCGCGCTCTATTTCGGCATCGGAACCTTCACCAACTCCGGCGTCGTCGGCGACGACAACCGCCAAATGGGTTGGCTCCGGCGGCATCCGGATCTCCACGACATCCCGCCGCTCGACCTGACAATTTCCAACCAAAAATTTCCGCCCGCCCCGAAATCCCGAAGCGAAAAAACCACCGCCGGATTCGCCCCCTTCGGAACCGCCTTCCCGAATGAGCGGACAATTTCCGGCCAAATCCTCGCCTCCGGCACCATCATCCGCCTTCCGCTCGACGGCTCCGCTCCAGAACAATTTGCCTCCGGTTTTCGCAATCCGTTCGGCCTCGCTTTCTCCCCCGACGGCCATCTCTACGTCACCGAAAACGCCTACGACGACCGCGGCGCCCGCCCGATCTGGGGCGCGGCCGACCATCTTTGGCGCGTCGAAAAAGGCGTGTGGCACGGCTGGCCCGATTTCTCCGGCGGAAAACCCGTCACCGATCCGCATTTCAAACCGCCCGGAAAACCGCAACCCCAGTTCCTCCTCGCCCGCCATCCGCAAATCCCACCCAAACCGGTCGCCGCCTTCGGAGTTCATTCCTCCGCCAACGGTTTCGATTTCTCCACCAGCGAAACCTTCGGCCACCCCGGAGAAGCGTTCGTCGCGCTCTTCGGCGACATGGCTCCGAGCGTCGCCAAAGTCATGGGCCCAATCGGCTTCAAAATCGTCCGCGTCGACACCGAAACCGGCGAAATCCACGATTTTGCCGTCAACAAAGGCGGCGAAAACGGCCCCGCCTCTTTCCAGGACCACGGCGGCGGCTTGGAACGTCCCGTCGCCGCCAAATTCTCCCCGGACGGCGAATCCCTCTACATCGTCGATTTCGGCGTCCTCACTCTCGCCGGCAAAGAAAAAATCCCCCACCCGAAAACCGGCGTCATCTGGCGAATCTGGAGGAAGCAACCATGAAACACCTCGCCATTTTCCTCTTTCTCTCCGCGCTCGTCGCCGGATGCGGAACCGCCCGCCGCTCCGAACCGATTTCCGGTCCGCTCGATCTACAAGACCGCAGTCTCGCCGCCGGACGCGAAGTCTTCCTCGTTCATTGCCACCAATGCCATCCCGGCGGCGAATCCGGACTCGGCCCCGCGCTCAACAACAAACCGCTCCCCGCGCCCCTTCTCCGCTTCCAAATCCGGCAGGGTCTCGGCGTCATGCCCGCGTTCACCGACGAAGAAATCAACGACCTCGAACTCGATCTCCTCATCGCCTACATGAAAGAACTCCGGCAAAACAAATCCGAATAACCGTGGAGTGCGGCGCATCCCCGCGCCGCTTGTCCTCTTTCCCCAAAAAAGAGAAGGCGGAGCGGATCCATTAAACATCCCCGCCCCGCCTTCCAGCCAACGCCGGATCGGACTTATCCCTCAGCCGCACGCGCTGACGGCTGGGAGATAAAACGTAGGACCTCCGCCGTTTGGTCCCGCGAAGAATGCCGCGCGATATCCGCCTGCGAAATCATCCCGCAAAGTTCGCCGTTCTGGTCCACGACCGGAAGCCGGCGAATCTGATTCTCCTCCATGATGTCGCAACATTCCTCCAAAGAAGTCTCCGGCGTCACCGAAATCACCGTCTGCGTCATCACATCCTCCGCCCGCAAATCCAGCGGATTCTTGCCTCTCGCCACAGCCCGGCAGACGATGTCGCGATCCGTGATCACACCGATCGGCGTTGCATCGTCTTTGCCCTCCACGACCGGAATTTCCCCGCAATCCTTCTCCAGCATCAGCGTCGCGACTTCCCGCAAGCCGGTCTCTGGCGTGCAACAGGCCGGATTCTCACTCATAATCTCTCGAACTTTCATTGCTGTGTCCTCCTTCGTTGGGTTTCGCACGATATGATCGCCTCTAACCTAGCCGCCGATGGTTTTTTTGCCAAAGAACCGGCCCCTGTTTTCCCATTCGGGTTTTCTACTACCGAAACGGGCTTCACCAAAACCGCACGCACACCGGCAAACTCACCTTCGCCGTCGCACCCGTCGCCGTCAGTTTCCCCGTTTCCCCATCGATCCGAAACAGCACCAGTCCGTCAGAGTCCTGATTCGCCGCCAGCAAAAACCTCCCGCTCGGATCGATGCCAAACCCCCGCGGATTTTTCCCCCGCGTTCCCTCATGCCCGACGCTCTCCAATTTCCCATCCCCGCCAATCGCGAAAATCGCCAAACTGTCATGCCCCCGATTCGACCCATAAAGAAACTTCCCCGACGGATGCACTAAAATCTCCGCCGGAAAATTCTTCCCCGAAAACCCCGCCGGCAGCGTCGAAACCGTCTGCAACTCCTCCATCGCCCCCGTTTCCGGATCGAACGAAAACACCGCGATCGTCGAATCCAATTCATTAATCACATACGCCACCCGTCCATCCGGATGAAACGCCAAATGCCGCGGCCCCGCCCCCGGTGCCGTGCGCGCGAACGCCGGATCGTTCTCCACCAGCGCGCCATTCTCCCCCACCCGATAAATCCGCACCTGATCGATCCCCAAATCCGCCGCCAACCCGAACCGCCCCGCCAGATCGAAATTCACCGAATGCGCGTGCGGCCCCTTCTGCCGTTTCTCGTTCGGCCCCGATCCGGAATGCTGCAGAAAACTCGCCCGCTCCCCCAAACTCCCGTCCGCCCCAACTGGAAAACTGCTCACGTTTCCGCCCGAATAATTCGCCACCGCCACCACGTTTCCCTCCGGCCCCACCGAAATATGACACGGTGCCCCGCCCCCCGAAACCCGCTGATTAAGAAGCCGCAATTCCCCCGTCTCCGCCTCGATCGCAAACGCGCTCACCGCCCCGCCCGGCTTCCCCTCAAAACTCCCCTCCTCACTCACCGAATACAAAAACCCGCGATCCGGATGAATCGCCAGAAACGACGGATTCGCCAACTCCGCCACCAACCCCCGCTCCCTCAATTCCCCCCTCTCCCGATCCACCTCGAAAAGATAAATCCCCCGGCTCTCCTCCCGCGTATACGTCCCCACATAAACCCGCAACGGCACCTCATTCTTCCCCAACACCCCCACCGGAAACAAAACCGCGGCGGCAACAAACGGAACAGCAGCAAATCTCTTCATCCCCCCAATTAACCAGCTCCCGCCCCCCACCGCAACCACCCCAGAGCCCTCCTTCGAAAGTTGAAAGTTGAACATTGAACGTTGGACGTTGAACGTTGGACGTTGAACCTTGAACCTTGAACCTCGAACCTTAAACCTTCGAAATTCAAAGCGTCCGTGCATCCCGGAGGGATGACAGCCTGTAGCCGGTGGTTGAGCGAAGCGACACCACCGGAAAACGATCCCAAAAAAAATCCCGCTCCCCGGCAGGGGTGCCAGCCCTCATCCGCGGAATCAGTGAAAAAAGCGCGCAAAGAGGCGTGATCGATTCCAGAATCCATCCTTTTCTTCTTCAGGCAACATTCGTTCCGCATTCTGCTAACCAAACCTGAAGAAGTAAGAAAACTGAAACAAGAGGTGGAAAATGAGCTCCGAAGATAAAGGCATGGAAAAGTGGACAGGCGCCGCCTTCGGACAGCGGGTCACATTCGAGGAATGGCTAAAAGGCCGCCGCCTCCGCCGCGAACTGTCGCGCAAAGTCGGAGGCGGAACCGTCCAAAAAACCGAAAGCTCCTCCGACCGCCGCCTCCGCCAAGAATTCAACGGAAACCGCGGCCTCCCCTTCACCCCAACCGACCAATTATAATCCACCTCACTCCGGGCAACCGGCCCCTCCGACTCCCCGTAGCGAATCTTCCCAAAGAAGATTCGACCTGCAACCACCCACGCAAACCGCATCCGCGCCATCTGCTCAAACCAATCCTCTCCCCATCCCTATCCGCCCGTCCGAATCCGTCTTAACGCAAAACGGACGCGTCAACGGCATACTCCAGCAATACCAGTTCCCGCTCACGGAAAGAGATGGTCGATGGTCCCGGAAATGAAATCCGCAATCTCCCGCGCCTTGGCTGACCACTTTTTAGTCTCCGAAATCGTCCCGGTAAACTCACGGCCTTTCGGCTGGAGCGTTACCTCGAGAGCTCCGCTTTCGCCGGGAGAAGTTTCGAATCGAACATAGCGGTAATCCCCTTGCGCCGGAGCCTCGAAATGTGGGTGTTCGATCCATAAGCTCCCGTGATGAGCGGGAAGGTTGCGGAGCACGGCGATTCCGTTTTCGTCGGTAACCGCTGAATACGGATAGTCGGGAAGCGGCGGTAAATCGCGCCACGGCTCCTCACTGGTGAGATGTTCCGCCCACCCAAAAATACCGCCGATTCGCACCAAATTTGGAGCGGCGCTGATGGTCGCGCCTTCGATCGGCATGCCCCGTTTGGTCCTCGCCGTTATTTGAAGCGTAGCCGTCGGCTCCGTGGCGATTTCAATGTTCGTGATAGGCGCTGCGAGGTCGAATACCTGTGGCACCCGAATGTCCCGACGAGGCACGCGCCGACCGTAAAAAGTCGTCATCATCTGGCCTCCGTCTCGCGAAACGAATCCGTCACCATGAACGGCCACGTCCACTTCGCCAGGCGGAACCGATTCGAATACGAAACTGCCATCTTCCGCGATTGGCCGAAAACTCGACCAGCCTCGAAAGTATCCGTGACTTTGCATTGGCACCGCCTGGTTCTCAAGAGGCTCGAATTCTTTCGACCGCACATGGATTAAGACGCGTCCATTTGTAACCGGCCGCGCCACCTCGTCATCAAGACGTCCCTCCAGCCGAATGCCCGGTTTCATTTCCAGAGACAGACTCTGCGTTCGGTGAGCATTGGCCTCAAATTGCACCGGATCGCTGAAAACGATTTCGCCCGACGCTAATCGTCCGGACAATCGGAGAAGATGGGTTCCGGGAGCGATGCGGTTGGAAACCATAACGCCGCCTTCGTTTTTGGTCCAATTTTCGGGCCGGGATCCGCCGTTGCTGAGAGTCGGCACGATCTCCAAAACCGGCTGCCGTTCGTCACCGAAGAAACCCGAAACCTCCAACCGGGTGCCTTGGGTCAACTGGATCGGAGTATCGGGTCCTTTCACCGGAAGTTCGGCGCTATCAAAGACAAAATTCGGATGATCGACGGACACGATAACGATCCGCGTCCGCAATCTTTCTTCGGGAACGGTTTCCACCGGATAAAGGATCGTGGCTTTTCCCGCGGAGTCCGTGCGGGCGGTCGACGGCGGACCATGACGCTCGGGCACCCACCCATACAAGGATGCTTGGTTAGCCCCTTCCGAAAACACCCGAAGGGCGGTGGTTTTGATCGCGGCGTCGGCGATCGGCTTTCCACCTTCATCTTCCACGCTCACGACCAATTCCCGAAATGTCATGTCCTTCACCGCTCCCCGCGTTCCGAACTCCCATCCGGCGGCCAGCAGCAGAATGATGGCGACCAAGCCAAACGCCGCGAACGTATGTTTCCGTTTCCAAGCCTTCGTTCCCTGCTTTCGAAGGTGATTTAACCGACGGACAATTTGCGAAGCTCCGTTCGCCGTCAGCCGGGTTTCAACCGGTGGAACTGTCGTCACCCGAAGCGCCAGTTGGGCGAGGATCTGCAAGTAAGAAGCAGGCGTTTCCGTCTGGTCCGACGCGAGACGGTCGGCCTCCAACTCGCAGACCAGATTGTGGGCGGCGGGAATTCTCCAAACCAGCGGATGAAACCAGAACAAGGCACTCATCCACCGCCAAGCCACGCACCAGAAGACATCCCGGTGACGAACATGAGCGATTTCGTGACCCAACAAAGTGTCGGCTTCCATTCCGGAAAGGCCGGTTGCCAAAGATTCGGGAAGCATGATGACCGGCTTCCGAATCCCGCAAACGAAAGGAGAGCGCACCTCGCGGGAAAGCCGGATTTCGACCGGTCGCTTGACGGCCATTTTGAGCCGCGTTTCCGAAAGTTTCCTTTGCAGATGGATGCCGCCGGGAATTGCCGCATCCCGCAATCGGGATAGCTGGAAATGAAGCCGAGCCAGCCGAAAGGCGAAGAAAGCGAAGCCCGCCACCCAAACCAAGAGCAGCACGGTTTGCCAAGAAACCAGTTTGAATGCTGCCTTCGGCCCGGGAGGCCGGATTGCGAAGGCCTCGGAACCGGTTGTTTCTTTCGAAGAAGTTGCGGCGGATAGCTTCGCTGATGAAGAAAACTCAGCCGGCGCGGTTGCCAGCGGTCCGGCCGGAACAGCCACCGATAAAGGAGCGACCGCCACCGGCGCTTCGATCCACGGAATCGGCAGGATGCGCATCAGGGGAATCAACAGGAGAAAAACGAGCACACTGCGCCAAAGAATCACCCGTGACCGGGAATGGCGGCGGCGGAGCAGCCAGTGGGCCGCCCACCCGAGGGAAAGCAGGAGCGTCCATTGGAGCAGGAGAAGCGTGACGGGGAAGATGGCAAGAAAGCTAGGAACGTTCATGAGGATTATTTTTCTTTGGTGGGCGGAGGCTCGGCGGCGGCTTCAGCGATTTTCTTCAGATCGTCCGGGCTGATATCGCCGGTTTCCAAAAGCTGGGAAACCAATTCCCGATGGGAACCGCCCGCAAAAACCCGCGCGAGCGTTTTCGTCATGTTCTGAAGAAGAGTCGATTTGGGAACTTTAGCCGCGTAGAAGAAGGCTTTGCCCCGCGCTTTTCGAAAAACCTGATCCTTTTCAACTAGATTGAGAAGCACCGAGCGCAAAGTAGCGTTCTTGATCGGCCAAGAAAATTCGGCCTGAATCTGGGCCGGCTTGAGTTCACCCCGCTTCCAAAGAATACGCAGCGCTTCGAGTTCGTTTTGATTCAAGGGAGGCGCGCTCATGTGTGAGACATTCGCACATCCCGCAACGACGTCAAGGTGAATGTGTGAATTCGTCACACATATTCTATTGATGTCACTCCACCTTCGCCATTTCTCCACTCCCCCGTTCCCAAATCTCCGCCCGAAAACGCGGCAGCGCCTCCGGGTAATTATCCCGCACGAAACGCACCAGCTTCTCCCGAACCTCGCACCGCAGATCGAAAGCCGTTCCCGCGTCCGGCGCGCTCATCAACGCCCGAATCTCCACCGTCCGCTCCTTCAAATCCGTCACCTGCAACACCTTCACCTTCCGGTCCCACAACTTCGACGCCTCCAATATTCGGTCCAGCTCCGCCCGCAACGCTTCCACCGGCACCGTATAATCCACGTAAATGAAAACCGTCCCCAAAATCTCCGCCGATTGCCGCGTCCAGTTCTGAAACGGCTTCGTGATAAAATAATCGATCGGCAAAACCAGCCGCCGCAAATCCCAGATACGCACCACCACATACGTCAGCGTGATCTCCTCGATCCGCCCCCACTCGTTCTCCACGATCACCACGTCGTCCAGCCGGATCGGTTGCGTAATCGCGATCTGAAAACCCGCCAGCAACGTCCCCAAACTTCGCTGCGCCGCAAAACCGATAATGATCCCCGCGATCCCCGCCGAAGCCAAAATACTCGTCCCCAACTGCCGCAAGCTTTCGAACACCATCAACGTCGACGCCAACGCGAAAATCCCGATCACGATATAGGAAAGTTTCTTCAAAACCGTCACTTGCGTGTGCAACTTCCTCGCCCGCAAATTATCCTGCACATCGATCCGGAATTGCCGCAAAACCCCTTCCTCGACCGCCCGCACCGCCTGAAACAAAACCGCCGTCATGAAGACGATAATCAGCACGCTCAAAACCGTCCGCACCGCTCCCCCCGCGTCCGGAGAAATCCCGACCATCGGAAGCGCGAGAATCAATACGATCAACGGCAAAACCAGCCGCAGCGTCCGCCCCACCAGCGGTGCCAGAATATCGTCCCACGGATTATCCGACTTCGCCGCGCGATCCCGCAGGCGCACATCGACCACACCGATCAACCGGAAAACCAGCCACGCCAAAATCGCGAAAACTGCCACATCCCGCACCCAATCCAGAAAAACCAGCACCGCCGGAAGCGCCGCATTCTCGTCGACCCGGAAAGGCAACAACACCCAAAAAAGACTCGCGTAAATCCCATAAACCCACACCAGCACCGCCAACGGCGAAATCGCCGCGCCGAGCAACAGCTTGAACCACTTCCGCGCCTCCCGCTCATGCGCCGGCTCCCGCGCCGCGTTCTCCTCGCTCCGCTCTGGCCTCCTCCGGAAAAACCACCAGATCGCCACATGCAGAACGCCAGCGACCAAAAGCACCAGCAATCCACCGACCAAGTTTCCCACCGTTATCCCCCTCCAAATTTCCCGCGCCAACCATGGCATCGCCCGCTCCCAATTTTCCAGGTATTCAATAAGCAACGTCGCTTCCAGAAAAGAAATCACCGTCATCCAAAACATTCCCCGATCCTAACATCCACCGCTCCGTTTGAGAACCCGCGATTCCCCCACAGCAATCCTCAACACCTCGCCGCCCCTAAACCTGCTTGCCCCGCCTTCCTCCCTGGTTTACCAATCCTCCACCTTTTCCACATGAAACTCCCGAAACACCTTCCGCTCCTTTTCCTCCTGGCCCTTCCCCTTCTCGCGCAAGCGAAATGGGCCGACCCTTCCGGCTTTTTCGCCAACGAACGCATCTCCGAAAAAGAAATTCGCCCAGGCATCCGCTGGATCTCCGCCCACGGCAAACTCGACAACCAACCGCTCCAAACCGAAATCATCGCCGTCGATCTCACCCGCGCCGACCTCGCCCTCCAATCCTTCTACGGCCAGCGATACGCGAAAACCGACGCCGGACAACTCGTCCTCCGCTCCACCACCTCCCAACTCCTCGAGGACAACGATGCCCTCACCGCCATCAACGTCGCCTTTTTCGACATCAGCGGCACCATGACCTTTTTCGGCCTCCACATGCGCGACGGCCTCATCCTCGCCAGCCCCGACCCCGCTCGCGCCACCATGATCTATCACCCCGACGGGCGCGCAGCATTCGCCAATCTCCAATGGAAAGCGCAGGTCAAAATCGGCGAACAACGCCGCCCCCTCGCCGGCATTAACCGCAATTCCCTCGGCGCCGACGAAGTCATGCTTTTCCTCCCGCCCTGGTCCCAAAGTCCCGGCAACGAAGCAAAGTTCACCCAAGGCCAAAAACCTCTGGAAATCGTCCTCGCGAAAACCGGTTTCACCCGAGCCGCCGGCAAAAACGAACGCAGCCGCCTTTCCGGCAAAATTGTCGAAATCCGCGAAAACAAATCCGGAACGAAAATCGCCGAAAACCAATTTGTCCTCGCCGCCGGAAAAAGCGCCGCCCCCTTCTTCCGCAACGCCACCGAAGGCGCCGAAATCGAAATCTCCTGGGAACTCTCCGGAACGCCCGCCGGCTTCGACTGGCACGAAATCACCGAAGCCGTTTCCGCCAGCCCGCTCCTCATCGCCGACGGCAAAAACCGCGGCGGCAGCACCCCTCTCTGGACCACCCGCCATCCCCGCAGCGCCGTCGGAATCAGCCGCGACGGCACCCAAGTCATGTTCGTCCTCGTCGACGGCCGCTCCAAAGACAGCGCCGGAATCAGCCTCACCTCGCTCATCGATTACCTCGCCCACATGGACGCCCACCACGCCCTCAATTTCGACGGCGGCGGCTCCTCCGCGATGGCCGCCAACCTCAACGGAAGACGCCAACTCCTCAACCGCCCCTCCGGCGGCACCGAACGTCTCGTCCCCTCCGGAATCGGCGTCGTCGCCCGTCCCGGCACTGAAGATCTGCAAAGCCCCCGCACCTGGACCGGTGCCAACGGCCGCGAAATGTCCGGCTCATTCCAAAGCTACGATCCCGCCACCGAAAACGTCACCCTAATCCTCGCCGGCCGCCGTTACACCCTCCCCCTCACCAGCCTCAGCGAACCCGACCGCCAACTCATCCTCCGCCTCCACGGAAACTGATTTCCCCGTTCCGCGATCAACAAAAATTACCCCGCCCGGATTGCCTCGGATTTTCGCATTTGGATCCGCGCGTCGCATCCCAAAACGCGAATAATCCCTAATCCGACAGTGGAAGAAGATTCCAACTACAGATTTCACAGATAAGCACCGACTATGAAGAGGTTGTGAAACGAGAGGAAACAAACCGTTCGCAGCCTGATGGCGACTATATTTCAACACTGCTCAGTGCAAAAGCCTGTGATCTGTGCCGTACTACAATCCCTCAGAAACTTGTTTTTGAACTAAGTTTTTCACTTCTCTCCCGTCTCATCTGTGCCCATCTGTGCCATCCGTGGTAAAAAAAACAGAGCTTAAGCCCTTCGCTCCCTTCGCTCCCTTTTGTTAAGCTTCCGAGCCCAAGCCTTCCGTGTTTTCCGTGTCTTCCGTGGCTTAAAATCCTCCTCCTCGCTATCTTCCGTTTTACTTCCGCCGCCGCCCGTGCTCCCCCGTCTCCATGGTGAAGATAATAGCCGCCGCCCCGAATCCGGCACGTTTCCCGCTTCACGATCGTTGTCCGCCCGACGCCATCTCTCCCCGGGCCAAATCCGTTCCGCAAATCCGACAACGCATGATCCCCCGCCTTTACAACAACGACGTTTTCCACATGGCTTGCCGCCAATTCGACCTCGCCGCCGATGTCATCGATCTTCCCCAGGAAGTTCGCGACCGCGCCAAATACCCGAAACGCTGCATGGCCGTTTCCCTCCCGATCCGGCGCGACGACGGAAAACTCGCCGTTTACGAAGGTTTCCGCGTCCAACATCACCTCTCGCTCGGCCCCACCAAAGGCGGAGTCCGCTTCCACCCAAGCGTCGAAGTCGGCGAAGTCGCCGCGCTCGCCATGTGGATGAGCTGGAAATGCGCCCTCGCCGGACTCCCCTATGGCGGCGCAAAAGGCGGCGTCACCGTCGATCCCCGCGATTTGTCCCCCCGCGAAATGGAACGCCTCGCCCGCCGCTACATGCAGGAAATGATTCCGTTCGTCGGCCCCAACGTCGACATCATGGCCCCCGACATGGGAACCAACGAAAACGTCATGGCCTGGATGATGGACACCTACTCCACCTACATCGGCAATTCCGTTCCCGCCATCGTCACCGGCAAACCGATGTCCGTCGGCGGTTCCGAAGGCCGCCGCGAAGCCACCGGCCGGGGCGTCGCCTACCTCGTGATGCGCACCCTCGAAAAGCTCAAAACCCCTTTTTCGCAGGCAACCATCGCCATCCAAGGTTTCGGCAACGTCGGCACCGAAGCCGCCATCGCGCTGAAGGAATACGGCTGCAAAATCGTCGCGATCAGCGACGTTTCCGGCGGCTTCTTTCGCAAAGACGGCTTGGACATCGACGCCGCCATCCAACACATGAACACCCACCGCGGACTCGAAGGCTGGGACGGCGGCGACCGGATTTCCAACGAACAACTCCTCACGCTTCCCTGCACCGCCCTGATTCCCGCCGCTCTCGGACGCGTCATCACCGGCGAAAACGCCGCGTCTCTCCAATGCCGGATTCTCGCGGAAGCGGCCAACGGCCCGACCACCAACGGCGCGGATTCCATCCTGAACGAACGCGGCGATATCGAGATCATTCCCGACATCCTCTGCAACAGCGGCGGCGTCATCGTCTCCTATTTCGAATGGGTGCAGGATCTCCAAAGCATCTTCTGGAGCCGCGAAGAAGTGCTCATCCGGCTTTACGAAATTCTCGACCGCGCCCGCAAAAAGGTCGAAGACCAGCGCGAAAAATACAAAATCACTCCCCGCCTCGCCGCCCTCACCCTCGGCATCGGCCGCGTCGCCGCCGCCAAATCCTCCCGCGGACTCTTCCCGTAACAAATCGGAAAAACCACCCCCCGCTTGCACCTCGTAAAATCCTCCCTTACTTCTTCATGCAGCACTCGTAAATTCGCCTTCCAAAATGGAACTCACCACAAGCATTCTCATCGGCGTCGGTCTCGCGGCCGCCTGCGGTTTCCGCATCTTCGTTCCCTTGTTGGTTTTGAGCGCCGCCGCGATGTCCGATCAGCTCACACTCGCGCCCGGCCTCGAATGGATCGGAACCACCCCCGCCTTCACCACTTTCGCCGTCGCCACTCTGCTGGAAATCGGCGGCTACTACATTCCCTGGCTCGACAACCTTCTCGACTCCATCGCCAGTCCCGCCGCCATCGTCGCGGGAACTTTGACCATGGGTGCCGTGGTCGGCGACATCGATCCGTTGCTGAAATGGGCGCTGGCACTCGTCGCCGGCGGAGGAACCGCGGGAGCGATTCAAGGAGTCACCGTTCTCGCCCGCGGAGCCTCCAGCCTCGCCACCGGCGGCCTCGGAAATCCTCTCGTCTCCACCGGCGAAGCGGGCGGTTCATTCGCGACCGCAAGCCTCGCTGTCTTTCTCCCCTGGATCGCCATCGCGCTGGTCGCGCTTTTCCTCTTCAGCATCGGTTCGCTTCTCTTCCGAAAAAAGAAAACTGCCGTTCCCCCTTCCCCCGACGCGGTCAGCGAGCTGTAAAAACGCCGTCCTCCACATCGAAAACCTGCCAATCCTCGCCGATCGGCAAGCTCGTCCCGGTCGCGATCAACTGCATTTCCCCGCCCACCGCTCGCCAAAAACTTTCCCGACGCCCCGGATCCAACTCGTTCACAATATCGTCCGCCAACAACACCGGCGCGATCCGCAACGCCTCCCGAAAATAATCAATCTGCGCCAGCCGGAGCGAAAGCACCAAACCCCGCTGCTGCCCTTCCGACCCGTAATCCCGCGCCGCCCGCTCATCGATCCTGAACGTCAACTCGTCCCGATGCGGACCCCGCTGCGTCGTTCCATACTGCAAATCCCGCGCCCGTCCCCGCGCCCAAAGCGTCGCGAAATCCTCCGCCGCATCCTCCGCCACATCCGGCCGAAACTGCAAAAACCCGCGCTCCCGCCCCCGCGAAATCTCCCCGTAATGCTCCGCCAATCTCGGCCCAATTTCTCCCAAACGCTCCCGCCGCAACCGCAGCAACACCTCCGCCGCCGGAGCCATAATCGCCTCGAACGCCTCGATTTCCGCCGCCGAAGAACGCTGCTTCAACAAACTGTTCCGACCCTGCAAAGCCCGGTGATACCGCTGCAACGTCTGAAAATAAACCGGATCTCCCGCCGCCAAAACCAAATCCATCCAACGCCGCCGCACCGACGGCGATCCGCGAATCAGCTGAATATCGTCCGACGAAAAAACCACCGTCGGAAATTTCCCAATAAAATCCGCCAGCCGCACCGCCCGCTCCTGATCCACCATCACCGTCCGGCTTCCCGCCTGAATCCTTGCCTGCACCGGCGTTTCGCCCAGCGCCTCGTGTTCGAAAACATACGCCACCGCCGCTTCCGCCTCTCCGCGACGAACCAAAAGCCGATGCTCCGAAGTCCGAAACGATCGCAACGCCGTCGCATACCCAATCGCCTCCAGCAAATTCGTTTTCCCCTGACCATTTCCCCCCAGCAGAAAATGCCGCCGCCCCGAAAACTCCAAATTCGCCAGCCCGATATTCCGAAAATTCTGAACGGTAAGCTTAGTCAGCAACATGAGCAAAAACCCACCTTAACCCCTCCCGCCCCCCGCTCCCGTAGCACCGCCACTTCGCCGAAAACCCACCACCCACCAAAAACAAAATCCCGTCCCCATCCCGTAGCATCGGCGCTTCGCCGATGACCCCAGCTCCCGCACACCCAAAAATCCGGCGATTCATCCTAAACCCCGCTGAATTATAAAACCGGCTCCTGGTAACCTTGTTTCCTCATTTGGCAAAAGACAGACATTTCCCATGACAATCCGCGCAAGTCCCTCATTTGTGTTTATTCGTGTCTATTCGGGTTAAAATTACGCACTTACTGCCGAATTCACGCTCCATCCCCTAAAACAAATTCTTCCGGTCCAGCCGCTGCACGCGCACGAAACGCCCCCGAAAAAGCCCTTCCAGCAACTCCTGATTCCGCTCCGGAATCATCGCCAGCATCTCTTCCAAAGTCGGCACCGGCCCCGATTCCTCTTCCTCGAACTCCACCGGCGGCGCCGAAAAATCCGGATCCACCGAAACCGCTTCCGCCTCGTCGAAGCTGCTCCTCCACTGCTCCTCGTCGTAACCCCCGGAAGACTCCGCCACCGCCGGAGCGGAAGCCGCCTTCCCATTCTCCTCCTCCGAAACCGCCGCAACCGGCACCGAAACCGCTTCCGCGCCGTTCCGCGAATCCCCGACCGGCGAAACTTCAGCCGGAACCCGCGCCTCAGGCGCCGGCCGCCTCAGGACTTTTTTTTTTCGCCGTCTCCGGAATCATCCGGAAGACTGTCGGCAATTTCGGTAATTTCCCGGATCAAAGTATCGATCGATCGCGCCCGGCTCTGCTCCAGCGCCTTCAACAAAACCACTTCCAAGTTGATCTTTTCCGACAGCCCGCTTTTCACGCTGCCTTCCCCATCCCGCAAAACCTCCAAAAGACGCACCAACGATTCGGTCGTCATCGCCCGCCCCAGCCGCTCGCTTTCGCCTCCATTCCGGATCGCATCCAGCAACACATCCCGCGTCACCGCCTGCAAATCCTGCAAAACCCGGAAAAGATCGCGCCCTTCCGCCGCCATCGCATCGACCGCTCCCAAAACGCCCGCCGCGTCCCCCGCCGCGATGATTGACGCCAGTTCCTCGATCCGCTTCCGTCCGGCCAAACCATAAACGTCCAAAACGTCCTGCTCCGAAATCTTCTCCCCGCAAAACGCGATCATCTGGTCCAGAATCGATTGCGCGTCCCGCATCCCGCCCTGCGCCAAACGCGCGATCGCCATCAAAGCATCCCCCGACGCGTCGATTTTCTCCTCCCGGCAAATCAACTCCAGCCGTTCCGCGATCCGCTCCTCCGATATTGGCTTCAGCTCAAACCGCTGACAACGCGACACAATCGTCGGCAAAACCTTCTGCGATTCCGTCGTCGCAAAAACGAATTTCACATGCGCCGGCGGCTCCTCCAGCGTCTTCAGCAACGCGTTAAACGCCTGATTCGAGAGCATATGCACCTCGTCGATGATATAAATCTTGAACCGCCCCTGCGTCGGCGCGTAACGCACATCGTCCCGCAAATCGCGAATCTGGTCGACCGAGTTGTTTGAAGCCCCGTCGATTTCCATCACATCCATCGAGGTCCCCGCGTTGATCGCCTGACAATTCGCGCACTTCCCGCACGGAGTCGCCGTCGGCCCATTTTCGCAGTTCAAAGCCTTCGCGAAAATCCGCGCCGTCGTCGTTTTCCCCGTTCCCCGCGGGCCAACGAAAAGGTAAGCATGCGCGATCCGTCCGCTCTCGATCGCGTTGCGAAGGGTGCGGACGATATGATCCTGCCCCACCACCTCGCTGAATTGCTGGGGCCTCCATTTGCGCGCGATTACCTGATAAGCTCCGGACATTTTCTACAGATGAAAAACGGCCCCAATCCTCTTCCGGGCCGCGGCGGGATGACAACGAAGAAACCCGCGAAATTAAAAAAAGTGGCCAGGCACCCTACGGCACATGCGGATCATGGTTACCGTTGCTACCTTCCGGTCCTGGCGGAGTTCACCTGTCCGACATTGCATAGGACCTGGCCGAGTAGAACGCTACCCGCCCGACCGCCCATTTCAACAGAAAAGATTCCCAAAACCACTTCTACCTTCTAACTTCCGAATTCTAACTTCCAAAAAAAACCCCGCCCCCTCAAATGAGGAGACGGGGCCCTTTTTCCCGCAGCAGATGCCGGCTCGAAAGCAGGGAAGCCAGCTCACTGCGAATCTACCTTCAGACGAAGGAATCCTTTTCCATTATCCCCAAAAATTCGCGTCCGCAGCTCTGCGGCTTATCCTCGCGATCATCAACAAGAGTTTCAGCGGCACGACTTCTCATCCGAAGCCGCAAGCATCGAACAGAAACTCGAAAGGAGGGGCGGAAGAAAACCATGGGGACCGGGTGTTAAAGTAAAAAGAGTAAAGTGGGTGTTGGAGTTTATGTAGCGTCGAGAGCTTCCGTGTTTCTTTAAGGCAACTCAAAGAGTTTCTTTTGTTAATCGTAACATACAAATAGGGGCGCGCCGCTCCGCACTCCTCAAAACGCCTCCCGTATTTGACGCCGCACCCAAAAAACTGTTTGATTCCACCGAATACAGCTGAAATAAACCCTGCATTTCCTGAGGTTCCGCGGGCGCGACAAGTCAGGCGGGGGCAACTTGGTTCAAAACACACATCATGGCTTACGTAGTAACTGAAAATTGCGTGGATTGTAAATACACCAGCTGTGCGGCGGTGTGCCCGGTCGAGGCTTTTCATGAAGGCCCCGATCGTCTCTACATCAATCCGGAAACCTGTATCGACTGCAACGCCTGCGTTCCGGAATGCCCGGTGGAAGCGATTTATCCCGACTACGACGTCCCGGAAAAATGGTCCGCCTACATCGACGAGAACGCCGAAGAAGCCGGCAAGTTTCCCGTCATCGTCGAAGAAAAGGACGCTCTCAAAGGCCCGAAATGCGTCGACCCCGACGCCGCCTAAACCACGTCACAATTCATTTCCTCCCAAAGGCGAAAGAGCTCCCACCTCTTTCGCCTTTTCCATCTCCCCAAAAATCCCCAATCCAAAATCCAAAATCTAAAATTCCTCCACAATTTCCCGCTTCACCCGCGCCGCCGTCTTTTTCGGCAAAACTTCCCGCCCCTTCGCCCGCACATAAACCTTCGTGAATTCCGCTCCGAAAAGCAGAATCAGCCCTGAATAATACACCCAGAAAATCACCGCCACCAACGCCCCCGCCGCCCCATACGTCGAAGCCGGACCCGCGAAAGCCAGGTAAATCGAAATCACGTACCGCCCGATCGTAAATAAAACCGCGGTCAACAACGCCCCTTTCCAAACGTCCCGCCACCGCAGCCGAACATCCGGCAACACGCTGAAAATCATCCCAAACAACATCGTGAATACCGTCAGCGAAATCCCCACATCCGCCACCCGCAAAACGAAATTCGGCACCGGAATCAACTCCTCCGCGTAATGAATCGCCGCCGTCAAAGCCGTGCTGAACACCAGCGAAACCAAAAGCAAAAAACCGATCGTCAACACCAGCGCCAATGACAAAATCCGCACCTTCACGAACACCACGATCCCGCTGCGCGACGGTTTCGCCGTCACCCCCCAAATCTCGTTTAGCGACCGTTGCAACTGATGAAAAACCGTCGTCGCCCCCACGATCAAAATCACGAAACCGATCAACGTCTTAAAAAAACCCGCCCGTTCCGGATCCGACTCCACCACCGCCGCTTCCACCACCTCCGCGCTCTCCGCCCCGATGATTTCCTCCATCTGCTCCCGCAATTCCCCCCGCGCCGCTTCCGGCCCCAGAAAAAATCCCGCCACCGCCACCGCGATGATCAAAATCGGTGCCATGGAAAACAACGTGTAAAATCCCAGCGCCGCCGAATGCATGAAGGCCTGATCCGCCGACCACTCCGCAAACGTCTCCTTAAAAATACGCACCCACCCCGCCGCCGAAATTCTGTCGCTCCCGTTTTTCATTCTGCTTTCCCTCCTATGCTACGCCACAAGATTGCCAATACACAATCCGCCACGCCCCTCCGCTTCCATTTTTCCGCCCCACCCACACCTGCCCTAGGGAGATTCCCTCGAAAAGCTTGATCGCCACCCGTTCATTCCCCATAACGAATTTATGCTTACATCTCCCCTCCCTGATAAAGAAGCACCGAAATCCGCGACAACCGCCGCGCCCTCCGAACCTCACAAACACAAGCACCGCCACGTCCGCCGCCGCTCCAGCCGCGCGGGAATGGTCATCGTCCTCGTCATGGTGTTGCTGATACTCGCCCACTACGGCCTCCGGATGGGATTAATCCTTCAGGAAAAAGTGCATCCCGTCGCCAGCCATTTCGTCCTGCAAGGCTCGCAAAGCCTTTCCATCGCGATCGGCATCGTCACCGCGGTCGGCCTGCTCTGCCTCTTCCTGCTCTACCGCGGAAACCGCCCGATCCGTTTCGTCTTCGGCCTCGTCTCCGCCATCGCCGCCATACTTTATGCGGTCGTTCTTTCCATCGATGCCGTCACCGCCGCCGACTCCACCTGGATCGGATACGATGTTCTCGCCCTCGTCTCCGCCACCTACGCCAGCTGGACCTGCCTCATGTCCGACCTCGCCCGCCGCTTTTTCTCCAACCAACCCGCCGCCCGCTAACCGCCCGGCTCCTCTTTCCGAACGGTCACCAGCTCAATCCCGCTCGCCAATCCCGTCGCCTCATCCACGTCGATCGTCACCCCGCTGATCCGGACATCCCGCTCCGCCACCTCAAACCGCCCCGGCATCCCGTCCAGAAATTTCCTCACCACCGGCGCGATCTGCCTCCCCAAAACCGATTCATACGGACCCGTCATCCCCAAATCCGTAATATAAGCCGTCCCCTTCAACAACAGCCGCGCGTCCGCCGTCGGCACATGCGTATGCGTCCCCACAACCCCCGCCACCCGGCCATCCAAATACCAACCAAAACCCAATTTCTCCGACGTCGCCTCCGCGTGCATTTCCGCAATCACCGCGTCCACCCGCCCCGCCAACTCCGCCAACACCCGGTCCGCCTCCACGAACGGACAATCCCGCGGCGGCATAAACGTCCGCCCCAAAACCGTGAAAACTGCCAGCCGAAACCCGTCCTTCTCCACGATCACGTATTTCGGCCCCGGACAGCCCGCGGGCAAATTCGCCGGACGGCAAATTCCCGGAATCTGCCCGATCTCCCCCGCGAACGCCTTCTGGTCCCACACATGATCGCCCAACGTGATCGCATCCACCCCCGCCCCCAAAAGCTCACGCGCGATCTTTCCCGTGATCCCCGCGCCCGCCGCCGCGTTCTCCCCATTCACCACCACCACATCCGCCCCCAGCTCCTCCCGCAACCCGGCTATCCGCTCGATCAAAAACGCTCGCCCCGGCCTCCCCACCACATCGCCAATAAACAAAATCCTGCGCACCCCACGAGCATCTTTCCCGCCGCCAAAATATCAACGCCATTTCCCCGCCAAAAATCCCCCCCGCCCTCCATGCCCTGAACCAGAACGAACCGTTTCCCAAAACAGGCTTGCATGCCCCATCGATTCGGCCAACTTTTCCCCCTTTGACCGATTCATCTATCTATCATGAAAACTGAAGCGCTAGTCTCCTTTCCGAAACCAGATATCGGCCCTGAAATGAAGGGCGCCGAAGTCGCCGTCGAATGCATGGTGCGGGAGGGAGTAGAGGTCGTATTCGCTTATCCCGGCGGCGCCTCGCAGGAGTTGCATCAAGCCCTGGCGAAATGCGACCGGCTTCGCACCATTCTTCCCCGCCACGAACAAGGCGGTTCCTTCGCCGCCGAAGGCTACGCCCGCGCCACCGGCAAACCGGGAGTTTGCATGGCCACCAGCGGCCCCGGCGCGACCAACCTCGTCACCGCGATCGCCGACGCCTACATGGACAGCACCCCGCTGATCGCGATCACCGGCCAGGTTTACCAAAAGTTCATCGGCAAAAGCGCCTTCCAGGAAACCGACTTCTTCGGCATGACCCTGCCGATCGTCAAACACAGCTACCTCGTCCTGAAGGCCGAAGACCTTCCCCGCATTTTCAAAGAAGCGTTCCAACTCGCCACCTCCGGCCGCCCCGGACCGGTCGTCATCGACATTCCCAAGGACGTCCAACAAGCCCGCATCCAACCGGTCTTTCCCCAAAAAGTCACCCTTCGCCAAGCCGACCCATCGGAAAGAAAAGCCAGCGACGAATCGCTTCTGGAAATTCTCGATCTCATCGCCAACGCGAAAAAACCGGCCCTCTACGTCGGCGGCGGCATCGTTTCCGGCAACGCCTCCCCCGAACTCCTCAAGTTCGCCGAGCGCACCCAAGTCCCCGTCACCACAACGCTGATGGGCCTCGGATGCTTCCCTGAAACCCACGAACTTTCCCTCAAATGGTTCGGGATGCACGGATCGGCCGCCGGAAATTGGGCCGTCCACGAAAGCGATCTCCTGCTCGCGTTCGGCGTCCGCTTCGACGACCGCATCACGGGCGATGTCGCGAAATTCGCCCCCGAAGCGACCATTGTCCACATCGACATCGACGCCTCCGAGCACAACAAAAACAAAATCGTTACTTATCCGATTGTCTCGGATGTTAAATATGCGCTCGGCCGGCTGAACGAGTTGATGGAAAGCCGCAACTTCACCGCCCCCGACCGCTCGGAATGGCTGGCGAAAACCCGCGGCTGGATGAAGGAACATCCCTTCAGCTACGAAAAAAGCCCGCACATCCTCGCCCAAGAGGCGATTCGCGTTCTCTTCGAATTGACCAAAGGCGAAGCCATCATCGCCACCGGCGTCGGCCAGCACCAAATGTGGGCCGCCCAATTCTACGATTACGCCAATCCCCGCAGCTTCATCAGCTCGCTCGGACTCGGCTCCATGGGCTTCGGCTATCCGGCCGCCCTCGGCGCGAAAGTAGCCTGTCCAGACCGCCAAGTCATCGACATCGACGGCGACGGCTCCTTCCTCATGAACGTGCAGGAACTCGCCACCGCGAAAATCGAAAAAATCGCTGCCAAAGCGATGATCCTGAACAACCAGCACCTCGGCATGGTCGTGCAATGGGAAGATCGTTTCTACAACAGCGTCCGCGGCCACACCATCCTCGGCGACAAAGACAACATCGGCGGCCCCGATAATCTCGGCGGCCTCTACCCCGATTTCGTCCAAATCGCCGCCGGTTTCGGCGTCCCAGGCCGGCGCGTCCACAAAAAGGAAGAACTCCGCGAAGCGATCCAGGAAATGCTCGACTGCGACGGACCCTACGTCCTCGACGTCATCGTTCCCTACACCGAGCACGTCCTCCCGATGATTCCCGCCGGCAAAACCGTCGCGGAAATGATCCTCAAATAAGCGGAAAACAATTTCCCTCCACCTGGCCCCGCTCCGCCTCCTCCCGGCGGGCGGGGCCTTTTTCTTCCCGGAAACCTCGGAAAAAATTCACCCGTTCCCCTTGCACTCCCTCCGATCTGGACGATATTGACAGTGCAGTTCTGAAAGTTCGAAAGAACACGCTCAGAAACCTGCGAAATGGCCCCGGGCGTAAAGTCCGAGGCCATTTTCGTTTTCAATCTGAAAGAAAGCTTCACCCCTTTCCCCCACGCCGCCGCTTTCCCTTCCCTAAATCTTTCTGATTGAAGTTTTCGGCTTCAGTTTCGACACTGACCGATCAAAAAAATGAAGAAGATCCTCGTCGCCAACCGCAGTGAAATCGCCATTCGCGTCTTCCGTTCCGCGAACGAACTCGGCCTCCGCACCGTCGCCATCTACTCCCACGAGGACCGCTACGCCGTCCACCGCTTCAAAGCCGACGAAGCCTACTTGATCGGCCAAGGAAAAGGCCCCGTCGCCGCCTACCTCGACATCGAAGGCATCATCGCCCTCGCCCTCGAAAAAGGCGTCGACATGATCCATCCCGGTTACGGATTCCTCGCCGAAAACACCGAATTCGCCCGCGCCTGCGCCGAAGCCGGCATCACTTTCGTCGGCCCACAAGCCGATCTTCTCGAAATGATGGGCGACAAAACCGCCGCCCGCCGCGCCGCCGAAAAAATCAAAATCCCCACCCTCCCCGGCACCGAAGATCCAGTCACCGACTTCGACGCCGCCCTCGAGATCGGCCAAAAAATCGGCTTCCCCCTCATCATCAAAGCCGCTTTCGGAGGCGGCGGCCGCGGAATGCGCGTCGTCCACAAAGCCGAAAACCTCAAAGGCCTCCTCGAAGAAGCCCGCAACGAAGCCGCGCTCGCCTTCGGAAATCCCGCCGTCTTCCTCGAACGCTACATCCCCCGCGCCAAACACATCGAAGTCCAAATCATCGGCGACCGCCACGGCAACGTCCTCCATCTCCACGAGCGCGATTGCTCCGTCCAGCGCCGCCACCAAAAAGTCGTCGAAGTCGCCCCGTCCTTCGATCTCCCCGACGAAACCCGCATCGCCCTCTGCGACGCCGCCGTCCGCCTCGGACGCGAAATCGGCTACGACAACGCCGGCACCGTCGAATTCCTCCTCGATGCCGACACCCACGAATGGTTCTTCATCGAGATGAACCCCCGTATCCAAGTTGAGCATACCGTCACCGAAATGCTCACCGGCCTCGACATCGTCAGCGCCCAAATCCGGATCGCCCAAGGCCACGCCCTCAATGCCGCCCCGATCAATTTCCCCGCCCAACAAGACATCTCCAGAAACGGTTTCGCCATCCAGTGCCGGATCACCACCGAAGATCCCGAAAACAAATTCACCCCCGACTACGGCAAAATCCTCAACTACCGCTCCGCCGCCGGCCTCGGCGTCCGTCTCGACGGCGCGATGGGCGACACCGGCGCCGTGATCACCCCGTTCTACGATTCACTCCTCGTAAAAGTCACCACCTTCGCCCCCACCTTCGATCTCGCCCTCAACCGGATGCATCGCGCCCTCACGGAATTCCGTATCCGCGGCGTGAAGACAAACATCCCGTTCCTCGAAAACGTCATCCACAACGACACGTTCCGCACCGGAAAAGCCACCACCACCCTCATCGACACCACCCCCGAGCTTTTCAACTTCCGCCCGCGCCAGGACCGCGCGACGAAGATGCTCGCCTACCTCTCCGACATCATCGTCAACGGAAACCCCCAGGTTAAAAACTTCAAACCCGCCGCCCGCTTCGACGAACCCGCCATCCCGGCGTGGAACCACAACCAATCCCCGCCCCCCGGCACCCGCAATTACCTCCGCGAACACGGCCCCGAAAAATTCGCGAAATGGATCCTCGAACAGGAACGCCTCCTGATCACCGACACCACCCTCCGCGACGCCCACCAATCCCT
>CAZJCL010000004.1:28802-30349 GCA_964544025.1 uncultured Opitutales bacterium
CCCGACAACGTCATCCGCGGTTTCGTCAAACACTCCGACGAAGCCGGCATCGATATTTTCCGCGTCTTCGATTCCCTGAATTACCTGCCCAACATGCAGGTCGCGATGGAAGCCGTCCGCGAAACCGGCGCCGTTTGCGAAGCCGCCATCTGTTACTCCGGCGACATCTTCGACCCGGCCCGCGAAAAGTATTCTTTAAAATACTACGTCAGCCTCGCCAAGGAACTGGAGAAAATGGGCGCTCACGTTCTCGCCATCAAAGACATGGCCGGACTCTGCCGCCCCTACGCCGCCCGCAAACTCGTCCAAACCCTCAAAGAAGAAGTCGGCCTCCCGATCCACTTCCACACCCACGACAGCAGCGGCATCGCCTCCGCCTCCATCATCGCGGCCAGCGAATCCGGCGTCGACATCGTCGATCTCGCCGTCTCCTCGATGTCCGGCTCCACCAGCCAACCCAATCTCAACTCCATCGCCGCCGCGCTCGAAAACACCCCGCGCGAAACCGGTCTCTCCGTCGACGCCCTCAACGAATTCTCCACCTACTGGGAAGGCGTTCGCGACATCTACGCCCCCTTCGACACCAGCCCGAAATTCGGAAGCGCCGAGGTCTATTACCACGAAATGCCTGGCGGCCAATACACCAACCTCAAGGAGCAAGCCTCCGCCATGGGCCTCCTCCACCGCTGGCCCGAGATCGTCCGCTACTACACCGAGGTCAACCAACTCTTCGGCGACATCATCAAAGTTACCCCCAGCAGCAAAGTCGTCGGCGACATGGCGATGTTCCTCATCACCAAAGGCATCAAACCCGCCGACGTCGTCAACCTCGAACCCGGCTCCCCGTTCCCCGCCTCCGTCATCGACATGCTCAGCGGCGGACTCGGACAACCTCCCGGCGGCTGGCCCGAAAACGTCCAGAAAGTCGTTCTCGGCGACAAAAAACCGATCGAAGGCCGTCCCGGCGCCGGCGCTCCGCCGCTCGATCTCGAAAAAGCGCGCGCCGCGCTCCACGAAAAACTCGGCAAAGAGATCTCCGACGACGAGCTCTTCTGCTCCCTGATGTATCCGCAAGTCTTCGAGGAATTCGCCGAATTCCGCAAAACCTACGGCGACGTCAGCGTCCTCCCCAGCCACGCCTTCTTCTACGGCCTCCAGCCCGCCGACGAAATATCCGTCGAAATCGAAGAAGGAAAAACCCTCTTCATCAAACTCCTCAACATCGGCGAACCCGACAAAGACGGCCAACGCGTCCTCTTCTTCGAGCTCAACGGCGTCCAGCGCGAATCCTCCGTCCTCGACCGCTCCGTCCAAAGCACCGCGAAACCGAAGGTAAAAGCCGATCCCGCCGACCCGAAACAAATCGCCGCGCCGATCCCCGGCCTGGTGACCACCCTCTCCGTCGGCGTCGGCTCCAAAGTCTCCAAAGGCGACAAAATCTTCACCCTCGAAGCGATGAAGATGCAAACCACGATCTACGCCCCCGTCGACGGCGTCATCGACGAAATCCACGCCAACCTCGGCGACCAAGTCGAAAGCAAAGACCT
>CAZJCL010000005.1:0-2311 GCA_964544025.1 uncultured Opitutales bacterium
GGACGGCTGGGGTAGCACGCTGGAAGCGTGCTCTACTTTGGGTTGTGGGTTGGGGGGAGTGGTTTATGCTGATTCCGTGTATTCGGCGCTGACGCGATATCTTGATCGGATTGCTATTCGGAATGCTTGCCGGGGGTTGCCGGGGGAGCGGGGGGCGGCGGAGGTGGGGGAGTTTCGGGTTCCGGATCTTTTTGGGGAGACGCCTTCGGTGGAGGATTGGGAGTTTTATGGGGAGGGGCGGTTTCGTTTTCGGTCGCCGGTGGTTTCGCGGTGGGAGGAGAATAATTGGGTGGAGGGGCGGTTTTTCGCGGGACGGAGGAGCGAAACGGCGGTTGGGAAGGGGCCAGTTGTGGTTTTGCTTCATGGGTGGAATGGGGAGATGGGTTACCGGTTTCATTTTCCGCCGATGGCCCGGTGGTTCGCGGCGTTGGGAATGAGTGTGGCGACGATCGAGCTGCCGTATCATGGGTTGAGGAAACCCAGGTCGGGGAATCGGCGGAATTTTTTGTCGGGCGATATCGGGCACATGATCGAGGCGACGCAACAAGCGATCGCGGATACGCGGGCGGCGGTCGGTTGGTTGACGGAGGCGGGGTATGGTCCGGTGGGACTTTGGGGCGTTTCTTTGGGGTCTTGGCTCGCGGGGCTTACGGTGTGCGGGGATCCACGGTTGCGGGCGCTGGTGTTGATGACGCCGGTTCCGCGGATCGACCGGGCGATCGATACGCTGGAGTTTTGCCGGCATATTCGCGCCAGCATCGGTGGGCGGTCGGATTTGGCGACGGAGTTGAATTTGACGGAGCGCAGGCCGCTGATGCCGCCGGAAGATATTCTGTTGGTGGAGGCGATTTACGATTTGTTCGCGCCGGCGGAGGCGGTGGAGGAGTTGTGGCGGGTGTGGGGGAAGCCGGATATTTGGCGGGTGAAGCAGGGGCATATCAGCATCCTTTTCTCGCCGTGGATGATTTATCGGATGGGGAAATGGTTGCGAAAGCGGCTTGTTGTTTGAGGGGGCGAGCGGTTGGGGTTGCGTTGGTTACTTTATGACCTGTTCGGTCGCGGCGTCGAAGAGGTGCGCTTTTTCCATCGCGAAAGAGACCTTGATGCGGTCGTTGATGTCGAAGCGGTCGGAACTGCGGACGCGGGCGATGAAGGAGTGGGCGCTGGTATCGAGGTAGAGATAGGTTTCGGAGCCCATCGGTTCGGAAACTTCGACGACGGTTTCGATGGTTTGATTGGGGTCGTAATCGCTGACGGTGAGGATGTCGTTGATGTCCTCGGGACGGATTCCGAAAACGACGTCCTTATCGACGTAGGCGGCGCCTTTGCGGGAGAGTGCGTCGTCGAGGTGGATGGAGAAACCGGTGTTTTTGGGATGGGATTCTTCGAAGATAAGGGAGTTGCCGCCGCGACGGAGTTTGCCTTTGAAGAAGTTCATGGGAGGGCTGCCGATGAAGCCGCCGACGAACATGTTTTCGGGATGATTGTAGAGATCGAGCGGTTCGGCGACCTGCATGATGTCGCCGTCTTTCATGACGGTGATCCGGTCGCCCATGGTCATCGCTTCGACCTGATCGTGGGTGACGTAGATCATGGTGGAGGCGAGGCGGGCATGGAGTTTGGAAATCTCGGTGCGCATGGAGACGCGCATTTTGGCGTCGAGATTGGAAAGGGGCTCGTCGAAGAGGAAGACTTTGGGTTTGCGGACGATGGCGCGGCCGACGGCGACCCGTTGGCGTTGTCCGCCGGAAAGGGCTTTGGGTTTGCGGTCGAGCATGGATTCGATGCCGAGAATGGCGGCGGCGTCCATGACGCGTTTTTGGATTTCGGCTTTCGGGTATTTGCGGAGTTTGAGGCCGAAAGCCATGTTGTCGAAAACGCTCATGTGGGGGTAGAGGGCGTAGTTTTGGAAGACCATCGCGATATCCCGGTCTTTGGGGAGGACGTTGTTGATGACGCGTCCGTCGATGGAGATGGTTCCGGCGGTGATTTCCTCCAGGCCGGCGATCATGCGGAGCGTGGTGGATTTCCCGCATCCGGAAGGGCCGACCAAAACCATAAACTCCCGGTCCTCAATCGTTAGATCGATGTTGTTGACGGCCTTGAATCCGGGACCTTTGCCGTCCTGATAAATCTTAACGAGATTCTCGATGATTACTTTGGCCATGCTGGTGGAAAGAAACGCCGGATTCGGCCGGGAGCGCGGAGATTCGCGAACCGGTTGAATCCGGCTGGGTGAAGTGTCCGAACGCGAAAATGCAGGTCAACCTTTTTCGGGGCGACGGTCCGGTGCGCGGGTTCCGGAGCGGTG
>CAZJCL010000005.1:2411-4703 GCA_964544025.1 uncultured Opitutales bacterium
GGCCGGGGAATTTTGGATACGAAATCGGCGGGTCATTTGCAAATGCGGGGTTTCTGTAGTTAGTTTGCCGTTGCGAGCGACAGTAGCTCGAATCGTATCAGGAGTCCTCAAACGATAACGAGAAACCAAGGACTAAAAATGGCTGTTAAAGATAAAGGAAGTTCACCTCTGACGTTTGATCTGCGCCGGGATCTCCTGGATCAGGTCGAGGCTTATCAACGGAAAGCCGGTTTACGTTCCAAGAGTGAAGTGATTCGCGACGCGATTGAATCCTTCGACTACGAGGGATTCGAGAAGCAATCGCATCCGCACCGGCAAATTTCGGTTCGGTTGCCGAGCGCCCAGAAGAAGAATCTGTTGAAGATCGCCAAGCAGAAAAAGGCGAGTCTGGGAGAATTGCTTCGCGCGGCGCTGGAAGCCCTTCCGGAGAATCCGGCCCGGGCGGCCGCGGCTGGCGAAGCGCCTACCGAGACGGCGAAGTCGGCGAGGGTGAAGAAAGCGGCTGCGAAGGTGCCGGCAAAGAAGAGTTCGGCGAAATCGACTTCGACGGCCAAGAAATCCGCGCCGAAAGCGGCGAGCAAACCTGCGGCAAAACCGGCCGCGAAGAAGCCGGCCGCGAAGAAGAGCAAACCCGCGTCGACCACCAAGATGCCGACCCAGAAGGCGGCTCCGAAACGGGCGGTGGCGCGAAAAGCTTCGACTCCGAAAGCGACATCGCGGATGACGTCGACCAAGAAGCCGGCGGCCAAAAAAGCGGGCGGCCGGAAGAAGTAACGGCGGATAACGGTTCGCGAGGAGGCGGAAGCGGTTTCGCGCTTGCGGAAGCCGGGGAAGAAGAAACGGGGGGCGCGTCCGGAGCGGGCGGCGCCCCGCGTCCGTTTTTCGGAGGGAGCTTCGAAACTTGACGTGGGGCGGGGCGGCGGGAAGATTGTCTGCTTTCAACTTTTAGCGAGGATTTTTTATTATGGTCGGAGTCGGAAAGATGCTTAAGCAGGCCCAGAAGATGCAGCAGCGGATTGGGCAGATTCAAGAGGAATTGGCCGCGCGCGTGATCGAGGTTTCCAGCGGTGGCGGGGCGATTCAGGTGAAGATCAGCGGGCAGGGGGAGTTCCTCGGGATTCAACTCGATCCGGAGTTTCTGAAGGAGGATAAGGCGTTTGTGGAGGAAACGTTGTTGGCCGCGATTCAGGAGGCCGCTTCGAAAGCCAAGGAGGCGAGCGAGACGGAGATGAAGAAGGCGACGGCGGGGTTTAGCATGCCGGGAATGTTTTAGGCATTTTAGATTTTGGATTTTAGATTTTAGATCTGGATATTTGTTTGTTTGGGCCGCGCCTTTTTTTGGGCGCGGTTTTGGGTGATGACTCCGGCGTTTGATGGATTGCAGAAGTTGCTGAAGCAGTTGCCGGGATTGGGATACCGGTCGGCGGAGCGGATTGCGCTGCATTTGCTGGTGGAGCGGCCGGAGCGGTTGGGGCCGCTGGTGGAGGCGTTGCGGTCGGCGGGGGAGAGCGTGGGGCGGTGCGAGGTTTGCGGGAATCTTGCGGAGGGGGAGTTGTGCGGGATTTGCGCGGATGAACGGAGGGAGCGGGGAACGCTTTGCATTGTGGAATCGGTGCCGGATCTGGTGGCGTTTGAGCGGTCGGGGGCGTTTCGGGGAGTTTATCATGTTTTGCACGGGAAATTGTCGCCGATCAATGGAGTGGGACCGGAGCAGTTGAATTTCGTGACGCTGGCGCGGCGGTTGGAGGCGGATGAGGTGGAAGAGGTTATCCTGGCGCTTTCGAACGATGTGGAGGGGGAGGCGACGTGTCATTTTATTACGGAGACGCTGCTGAATCGGCCGGTTCGGATTACGCGGATCGGTTTTGGGCTTCCCAGCGGGGGCGGCGTGCTGTATGCCGATGCAGTAACGCTGCGAAATGCCCTCGAGGGGCGGCGGGAATTTCATTAATCAAAGGAAAACAGAGATGGCATCAATTGTCGTAACAGGAGCCGCCGGATTCATCGGCAGTCACACGGTCGATCAGCTTTTGGATTCGGGTTACGATGTCGTCGGCGTCGATAATTTCCGGACGGGCCGGGAGGAGAATTTGGCGGAGGCGCGGAAGAGCGGCGGGTTTCGGTTCGAGGAGGCGGATTGCGCGGATGAGGCGCGGATGACGAAGTTAATGGAGCTGGTGAAGCCGCAGGCGGTGATTCATCTGGCGGCGCTGGTGAGCGTGCAGGAGAGTTTTCAGGATCCGGCGTTGAATTTCCGGTTGAATGTTCAGGCGACGCACGCGGTGGCGAGCG
>CAZJCL010000005.1:4803-23080 GCA_964544025.1 uncultured Opitutales bacterium
GCGGTGGGGAAGGTGCAGGCGTCGTGCGTGCAGAATATTTGCACGGGGCGGCAGACGTCGTTGCTGGATTTGCTCCGGGTTTTCGGGCGGTATTATCCGGATCATGTCGCGCCGGAATTCGCGGAGGACCGGAAGGGGGATATTGAGCATTCGTTCGGAAGTCCTTTGCGGGCGCGGAAGACTTTGAATTTTTCGGCGGAGGTGGATGTGGCGACGGCGTTGCGGGAGATGATTTCGGGTGATTCGATGGAGCGGGATCGGCGGATGGCGCCGCGGGCGGATTTGACGCCGGATGCGTTTTGATGGGGGCGAGAAGAAGGGCGGAATTTTTCACCACGGAGGCGCGGAGGGCACGGAGGCTTGGGCTCTGTAGGGGAACCACGGAATACACGGAACACACGGAAGAGCTTGGGCTCCGAGCTGAGGCTCTGTTTTTTAACCACGAATGGACACGAATTGACACGAATTTTTTTGGGGGGGCTTTTGTTTTTAACCACGGACGGAGCGAAGCGGAGATGGCGAGGCAATACGCGGATTACACGGAATGAAGGGACTTGGTGCTCTGTTTTTTAACCACAGATGGCACAGATGGGCACAGATGAGTGGGGGCTGTGGGTGGGAACAGAGGGTAGGTAAGGGATTTTCAGCGGTGGGCGGTTAGGGTTTGGAATTTTTGGCCCATGTGGCCGGGGTAGATGAGTTGCTGGACGCTTTGGCGGCGGGGGTCGAATTGGGCGGGGCGGGCGGTGATGATTTTTTCGATGGCGCGGGTGGCTTTGGTCACGAAGAAGGCTTCCTGGCTTTGGAGCTCGATTTGACGGAATCCGTTTTTTTGGAGGGCGTCGATGAGCCAGTCCCAGCAGATGTGGCAGGTGAGATCCTGGTTTCCGGGGCGGGCGAGGAGGTCGTTTAATTGTTGGTGGCGGAAATAGGCGCGGGCGGTGCCTTGCGGGGTTTCTTCGGTGAGGTCGCGCCAGGATTTGCCGTAATCAAAGGCGAGGAAGAGGCCGTTCCAGTCGGGGGAGGCGAGTTGGGCGGCGAGGTCGGCGGCGGCGAGGGGGAGGTCGATGCGGTAGCCTTCGGGCGCGGATTCGGGGAGGAGTTCGCGGTGTTTTTGGACCGGGGGACTGAGGTCGGGGAGGAGGGTTTCGGTGAAGTTGTTTTCGTAGGCGACGCCGGTTTCGTGCCAGCGGTTTTGGTGGAAGACGAGGCGGTGGAAGGGTTGGGCGTCGAAGAGTTCGTTGGAGAAGAGGATGGTTTGGGCGGGGATTTGTGGGACTCGGCCGACGGGGCAGGTGGAGGCGCTGGCGAAGGGATGGTTGGCGGTGAGGATTCCGCCGGAAGGTTCGGCTCCGATTTCGAGGAAGTGGTAGTCGGCTAGGGAATTGGGGTGGAGGAGGGTGGCGCAGGCGTCGATGACGAGTTCGCGGAAGACTTCGCCGACGGAGGTGGAGGTGAAGAAATCGGTTTGGCCGCCGAAGCCGACGCGCGGTCGGGATTGGCGGTAGTAGCCGGATTCGGGGTGGTAGAGGGCGATGCGCATGAAATCGGCGAACGGGATCGGGCCGTTGGCGTTTTCGATGGCGCGGCGGATTTCGGCGACGACCGGCGCGTTGGGCTCGGTGTTGTCGGACATCAGGCGAGCATGACCATGCTGTTGCGGTGGACGACTTCGTGGCGTTTGTGGGAGGGGAAGATTTCGCGGATTTCGGCGATGTCTTTGCGGAGGATTTGCGCGATTTCGTCGGAGGAGAATTGGGTGACGCCGCGGGCGACGGATTCGCCGGAAGGGCCGGCGATGTTGACGATTTCGCCGGCGCGGAAATTGCCGTCGGTCGAGACGATTCCTTTGGCGAGGAGGCTGCGGCCTTTTTCGGTGAGGGCTTCGCAGGCTCCGGAATCGATGTGGATGGTGCCGCGGGGAGTTTGGAAGAAGGCGAGCCAGCGTTTTTTGGATTCGAGCGGAACGCCGGAGGGAACGAAAAAGGTGCCGGGGTTGTGTCCGGAGAAGATTTTCTCGACGACGTCGGGTTCGGCGCCGCTCGCGATGAAGACGCCGCAGCCGGAGCGGTTGCCGATTTTGGCGGCGTCGAGTTTGGTGACCATTCCGCCGACGGCGGTGGCGCTGGTGGTGCCGCCGGCTAGTTTGCGGATGTCGGTGTCGATTTTTTCGACGACGGGAATGATTTGGCCGGTTCCGGTCATGTCGATGAGGCCGGGCGCGGTGGAGAGAATGAGGAGGTAGTCGGCGCGGATGAGGCTGGCGACCATCGCGGAAAGGACGTCGTTGTCGCCGAAACGGATTTCGATTTCCTCGGCGCTGACGGAGTCGTTTTCGTTAACGATCGGGACGATTCCGTCTTCGAGGAGACGCTCAAAGGTGGTGCGGGCGGTGAGGTGGCGTTTGCGGGAGCGAAGGTCGTCGCGGGTGAGCAGGAGTTGGCCGACGGTGATTCCGTAGGGTTCGAAGTGTTTTTGCCAGGTTTGGATGAGGATGCTTTGGCCGATGGCGGCGGCGGCCTGGAGGCGGGCGACTTCGGTGGGGCGGGTGCGGAGGCCGAGTTTTCCCATGCCGAGGCCGACGGCGCCGGAGCTGACGATGGTGACGTCGATGTTTTGTTCGCGGAGGGAATGGACCTGGCGGCAGATGTCGGCGATGCGGGCGTCGTTGAGTTGTCCGATGCCGGAAGTAAGGATGCCGGTGCCGAGTTTAACGACGACGCGCCGCGTTTTGAAAGGGAGAGTCAACATGGCTTGGAACGGAAAAGCCGCCCCGAAAAAGCTTCGGCGGGCGGCGGTTCGAAAGGTTTTGCCATTGGGGCCGAAACTCAGACGGCCATCAATTCCTGCTCCTTGCTGTGGAGGTGCTGGTCGAGATCTTTGACGTATTTGTCGTGCTGTTGCTGCACTTCTTTTTCGAAACGCTTCAGATCGTCTTCGGTGATATCGCTGGCTTTTTGCGCGGCTTTGAGCGTGTCGAGCGCGTCGCGGCGGGCGTGGCGGATGGAGACTTTACCTTCTTCGGCCATGCGCTGGCAGATTTTGGCGAGTTCCTGGCGGCGTTCGCGGCTGAGGTCGGGCAACGGGAGACGGATGACCGGGCCGTCGACGGAAGGATTGATTCCGAGATTGGAGGTTTGGATCGCCTTTTCGACGGCTTTGATCGCGCCTTTGTCCCACGGCTGGACCTGGATCATGCGGGCGTCGGGAGTGGTGATGGCGGCGACTTCCTTGAGGCGCATCATGCTGCCGTAGACGTCGACCTGGATATTCTCGACCATGGTGGGCGACGCTTTGCCGGTGTGGAGCGTGTTGAACTCGTGGAGGGTGTGCTCCACGGCTTTCGCCATTTTCTGGTTCATTTCGGAGATGGCCGGATGGGAATTCATAACGATGAAAGTTTAGATGTTGTGAACGAGGGTGCCAATTTTTTCGCCCATGACGGCGCGGGTGATGCCGTCTTTTCGGTGCAGATTGAACACGAGGATCGGGATGTGGTTGTCCATGCAGAGGGAGAAAGCGGTGGAATCCATCACGCTGAGACGCTGTTTGAGGCAATCGATGAAAGAGATTTCGTCGTATTTGACGGCGTCGGGGAAGCGGTGGGGATCTTTGTTGTAAACTCCGTCAACCTTTGTCGCTTTCAGGATAACTTCCGCGTTGATCTCGCTGGCGCGGAGGGCGGCGGTGGTGTCGGTGGAGAAATAGGGGTTTCCGGTTCCGGCGACGAAGATGACGACGCGCTGTTTTTCGAGGTGTCGAATGGCTCGGCGGAGGATGAATGGTTCCGCGAGCTGGTTCATCGGAATCGAGCTGAGAACGCGGGTGATGACGCCCATTTTTTCGAGGCGATCCATGAGGGCGAGGCCGTTGATCACGGTGGAAAGCATTCCCATGTAATCGCCGGTGGTGCGGTCGACGCCCCGGGTTTGGCCGGAAAGGCCGCGGAAGATGTTTCCGCCGCCGATGACGATGCCGACTTCGACGCCGAGGTCGTAAATCTCCTTAATCTGGTGGCAGATGTTTTCGAGGATGTCGGGGTCGATGGCATCTCCCGTATCGGGATTTCTCAAAACTTCGCCGCTTAGTTTTAAAACGACGCGCTTATAACGTGTGGCAGGTTTCTCGGCGGATGATTCCAGCATCGCTGCTAGGTTTAGCGGAATGGGTACGGCTCCGTCAATCTGAGACTTCGGGGGAGCGGTTTCAAGGTTTCGGGTTTTGGGCTTAAGGTTTCAAGTTTGAGGTTCAAGGTTTCAGGGGCGCGGTCGATGAAGCTTGGGCTTCATCGCTACGGGGAAGGGGGGTGTTTGTTGGTGAGGGCGAGGAACGGGAATTGGCGGAGGGCCGACGCCAAGGGGATGCCGTCGCCGGTGGCTTTGATTTTGTTTCCGGTGAAGAGATCGGTGAGATTGATAGGTTCGTCGAGGGTTGCGGTTTCGAGGCGGGTGTCGGCCCAGGCGTCGCCGAGTGGGGGGAAGCCGATTTGGCCGGTGAGGCGCGGGGCGAAGATGAGCAGGGAGTGGTCGTTGTGGCGGCGGAGAAACGCGACCCCGTTTTCGCGGTGTTTGCCGGTGATTTCGATGGCGGTGTAGCTGCCGTGGCGGAAAAGATCGGGGAATTTGCGGCGGAAATGGAGGAGCGTGCGGTGGAGGAAGAGCTTGATGCGACCGTCGCGCCAGTTTTCCAAGAGATCGGCGGGATCGGCGTCGGCGGTTTTTTCGAGGAGATGGCGGCGGATTTCGTAGTCGACCGGGCGGCGGTTGTCGGGATCGACGAGGCTGAAGTCCCAGATTTCGTTGCCTTGATAAATGTCGGGGACGCCGGGGACGGTGAGTTTGAGGAGGGTTTGGGAAAGGGAATTCATCGCGCCGAGTTGGGCGATTTGCTGGGCGACGGGTTCGAAGGTTTGGAAGAATTCGCGGTTTTCGTCGCGGTCGAGAACGCGGGCGATGAATTCGCGGACGGCGGCGTCCCATTCTTCGTAGGGCTGGATCCAGCTGCTGTTGATTTTGGCCTCTTTGATCGCTTTGGCGGTGTATTGCTGGACGCGGTTGATCAGATCCGCGTATTCGTCGTCGGAAGGAGAATGGAGCGGCCAGACGCCGAGGAGGGTTTGGTAGATGAGATATTCTTCGTTGGCATCGGGGGCGAGTTCGCCGTCGAGTTCGGATTTGTGGCGGCGATTTATCCGGCTCCAATCCTGGAGGGAATCGCGCCAGAGTTCGGGGATTTCGGAGATGGCGGCGATCCGGGCGCGGACATCTTCGCTGCGTTTGGTGTCGTGGCTGGAGGAGCAGAGCATGCTGTGCGGCCATTTCTGCTGGCGGAGGAGGTTTCGTTCGTGGAAATCCTCGACGGAAAGGCCGAAATGCTGGGGTTCGCCGCCGACCTCGTTGAGCGCGACGAGGCGGTTGTAGATGTAAAACGCGGTGTCTTCCAGCCCTTTGGCCATGATCGGGCCGGTGCATTGCTGGAATTTCATGACGAAGTTCATGTGTTCCTCCACGGTCGCTTCGTCGATGTTTTCAGGGAATTTGAAGAGGAGGTTGTCGCGGAGGAAATCGAAGACGGACGCTTCGACGGCGGGATTGCGGCGTTTGGCGCGGGCGACGGCTTTGAGGATCGCTTGCTGGTCTTCACTGCTGACCGGCTCCCCCGGTTCGAGGTAAGTGCGGTAAGTGGGAAAACAGGCGATGACTTCGCGGACGGCGGTGATGAGCGAGTTGAGGGTGAAGTCGCGGTAGTAGCGGTTGCGCTCGGAGAGGCGGTTGAGCATGTGGCCGAGGACGTTGGTGTCGTTGGCGAGGGAGAGCCGCATGACGAGCCGTTTTTGCTGATAAACGAGTTCCTCGAAGCGGAAGCGGTGGTCGATGAATTGGGAATAGGTGTCGGTGATCGCTTCTTCGGCGGATCGGTCGATGAGGAATCCGGTAACTTGATTGGTGAAATCGTAGCCGGTGGTTCCGTGGAGGAGCCATCTGTCGGGAAGGCGTTCGGGGCCGGTGAGGATTTTTTCCGCGACTATGTAGAGGGGCGGCTGGCCGGGCGAAGCGTCGAGGCCGGCGATTTCCGCAAAACGTTTTTGCAGCAATTCGACGTATTGGCGCGGATTCCAGAGTCCGTCGGGATGGTCGAGCCGGACGCCGGTGACGGAGCCGTTGGCGAGAAGTTGGAAAAGGAATCGATGGGCGGCATCGAACACATCGGGAACCTCCACGCGGATCGCGGCGAGATCGTTGATGTCGAAAAAGCGGCGGTAGTTGATTTCCTCGGCCGCGACGCGCCAATAGCTCAGGCGATACATTTGCGCGTTGAGGAGCTGGTGAAGCGCGTCGAAAGACTGCGGGTTTCCGGGGTCACCGTTGAGTTCGTCCAGAAACTGCTCGATCCCTTCCTGCATTTGCGGGCAATCCTCGCAGAGGCGTAGAAGGCGGCGCTTGATCACTTCTTTTTCGCGGGAGCGCTCGTGGATTTTGTCCGGATCCGATTCCGCTGGTCCGGGTAAATGTTCGATCGCGTGAAGAACGCTTTGCAGTTCGTCGACGATTTCCTCCTCGTCGTAATATTGGCTGATAATTTGGAGCGCGGGCCGGAGAATCTCTCCGTAGCTGTCGGGAGAAATTGGAAGTTTGAAATCGTAGTATTTCAGGAAAAACGCGCCGTCGTCGAAAGCGACCCGCATTTCGCCGCGTTCGAGAACGCGTCCGTATTGATCGCCGAGGATCGGGAGGAGAACCTTGTTTTCCAGTTCCTCTTTGAGCGGATTCCAATCGATGTCGAAGTAGCTGGCGTATTGGGAGGCGGGGCCGTTTTCGAGGACGTCGAACCACCATTTGTTGTGGCTGCTGGCGATTCCCATGTGGTTGGGGACGAAATCGGCGATCTGGCCCATGCCGCGTTCGCGCAGCGCCGCGACGAATTTTTTGTAGGAATCGCGATCGCCGATGGAGGGATTCAGCTGGTTGTGGTCGATGATGTCGTAGCCGTGGGTGCTGTCGGGGGAGGCGGCGAAATACGGGGAGGAGTAACAATCGCTGATGCCGAGATCGTGCAGGTAGGGAACGATCTCGCGCGCTTTTTCGAAGGTGAACTGCCGGTTGAACTGAAGGCGATACGTCGCCGTTGGGATGCGGGGATGCGCCGCTTTTTCCTGAATTGGCTTGCTCATGATTCGTTGACGGGCCGGAAAAGGAGGACTTCGGGTTTGGCGAACGAGATCGGTTGGCCGGGGCGGAAATCGAGGGATTCGCGGTCGCCGCCGAATTGTTTTTCGTTGCTGGAAAGAATCGGGGACCAAGTCCAGCCGGAGGGGAGCGGCGGGCAATCGTCCTTGGCGAAATCCCAGCTGTGGCCACCGGCGAGATCGATGAGGAGGAGCAGGCCGGAATGTTTGGTTTCCTGGAACCGAAGGCCGACGATTCCGTTGCCGAGCAGACGGACGGAGACGTTTTCGCGGGTGCGGCGGCGGATGTCGGGATTGGCGTGCCGGAGTTCCAGGAGACGCCGGTAGAGTTCGAGAGTTTGCGCGTGTTGGCCGCCGTCGATTTCTTGCCAGTTCAGTTTCGATCGGTGGAAGGTTTCCTCGCTTTGCGGATCGGGAATTTCTTCGGTGGAACGGGATTCGTGGATGGTTTTGAAAAAGTCGCGGAACTCGCGGCGGCGGCCTTCGGTGACCAGTTTTCCGAGTTCGTCGTGATGATCCGTGAAGTAGAGAAACGGATTCGAGGCGGCCCATTCCTGGCCCATGAAGAGGAGAGGAACGCCGGGCGTGAGGCAGAGGAGCGTCGACGCGGCGCGATAGGCTTCGGGGGAAACGAGGTGGTTGAGGCGTTCGCCGAAAGCGCGGTTTCCGACTTGGTCATGGTTGGAAATGCAGTGGATGAATTGGTCGATGCGGAGATTTCCGGTGGGAGTGCCGCGTTTTGCTTTTAGCGCGGGGGCGGTTTGTCCGCAGTAATACCAGCCGTTGTGGAGCGTTTCGACGAGTTCTTCCGGTTCGCCAGTGAAGTTGAGGAAATAGGATTGGCGTTCGGGAATTAGGGCAACGCGGACGGTGTGGTGAAAATCGTCGGCCCAGAGTCCGTCGAGTCCGTATCCGCCGCGGTCGACCGGGACGGCGAGATCGGCGAGATTGCGATCGTCTTCGGCGACGACAATTCCGCCGCGGGCGTGGATTGCCTGGGCGAGCTCGGTGAGAATGTGCGGCGTGGAGTCGTCGAGAATTTCGTGGGTCGCGTCGAGGCGGAATCCGTCGACGCGGAATTCGTCCATCCAGTAGGCGACGTTGCTCAAGAACAAGGCGCGGACGTAGCTGGCGTCTTCGCCGGAAAAGTTGATCGCGTCGCCCCACGGCGTCTTTTTCTCCGGGTTGAAGTAGTGCGGGGAGAAGCAGGAGAGGAAGTTTCCGTCGGGGCCGAAATGGTTGTAGACGACATCGAGGAGGACGTTTAAGCCGCGTTCGTGGGCGGCGTCGATGAGTGCCCGGAAATCGTCGGGATGGCCGTAGGAACTTTCCGGCGCGAATGGCATGACGCCGTCGTAGCCCCAGCCGCGTTGTCCGGGAAAGGCGGCGACCGGCATGATTTCGATTACGTTCGCGCCGAGGGAGACGAGGTGATCGAGTTTGGCAATCGCGCCGCGGAAGGTTCCTTCCGGCGAAAATGTGCCGAGGTGCAATTCGTAAATGACGGCGTCGCGCAGCGGGATTTTTTCCCAGTTCTCGATTTTCCAGGAATAGGCGCGCGGATCGATGACCATCGACGGGCCGAAAACGCCGTCGGGTTGCCAGCGGGAAAACGGATCGGGGAAAATTCCGTCTCCGTTGAGGCGGAAACGGTAGCGGTCGCCGGCTTTTCCGCGCGAATCGGTGGCGACGTGGATTCCGCCGGTTTCCGTTTCCGCGGCCACGGTCCGGATGATTTCGTCGCCGGTTTCGTCGTAAAGGAGGACCTCGACGTTGCGGATTTCGGGAGCCCAAATGCGGTAGCGAACGCCGCCGCCGGGGAGGAGATCCGCGCCCTGGAGACGCTGGAGCTGATTGGCGGAATTAGGCATCGGTTTCTGACTCCTTTCTTTTTCCAACCAGTTGAAGCAGGCAGAAGGAACGCTGGATCATTTCCACGGATTCTCCTGCGTGGTAAAGTTTTGGCTCCTTCAGGAATCCGCTTTCGTCGCCGGTATCGATCACCAATTTCCATTCGCCTTCGTCTCCGCGGGGAATGACGAACGGGATGTCCTCGTGAAACGCGTTGAAAAGCAGGAGAAACGTGTCGTCGAAAACTGGATTTCCCTTCTCGTCCAGAACGCCGCCGGTCCGTCCGGAGACGAGCATTCCGAGGGTGCCCGCGGATTCGGCGTGCCATTGTTCCTCGGTCATTTCCTCGCCGTCGGGGCTGAGCCACATGACTTCCATGAACTCGCTTCCGGGAACCGGCCTGCGGTGGAGGTATTTCGGGCGTTGAAACACGGGATGCTTCCGCCGGAAGTGGATGAGGCGGGAAGTGAAATCCATCAGCGCGAGCGCATCGTCGTCGCGTTCCCACGCCAGCCAGCTGATTTCGTTGTCCTGGCAATAGGCGTTGTTGTTTCCGTGCTGGGTGCGGCCGTATTCGTCGCCTCCGCAGATCATCGGGACGCCCTGGGAAAGGAAAAGGGTGGCGTGGAAATTGCGGCGCTGGCGGCGGCGGAGTTGGTTGATTTCGGGATCGTCGGTCGGGCCTTCCGCGCCGCAATTCCAGGAAAGATTGTGGTCGTGGCCGTCGTTGTTGTTTTCGCCGTTGGCCTCGTTGTGCTTGTCGTTGTAGCTGACGAGATCGTGGAGGGAGAAGCCGTCGTGGGCGGTGATGAAATTGACGCTGGCGGCGGGCGGTTTTCCGGCCCATTCGTGGTGATCGGGGCTTCCGGAAAGCCGGCGGGCGAGGTCCGGCATAGTGCCGTCGTCTCCTTTCCAGTAGGCGCGGACGGTGTCGCGGTATTTGCCATTCCATTCCGCCCAGAGCGGGGGGAAATTTCCGACTTGATAACCGCCTTCGCCGATATCCCACGGCTCCGCGATCAGTTTTACCTGCGACAGAATCGGATCCTGATGAATGACGCCGAAAAAAGTGGCGGTAGGGTCGAAATCGGTGGGATCGCGGGCGATGGCGGGGGCGAGGTCGAAGCGGAAACCGTCGACGTGCATTTCCGTGACCCAGTAGCGGAGGCTGTCCATGATGAGCTGGAGAACTCGGGGGTGGGTCGCGTTCACGGTGTTTCCGCAGCCGGTGTAATCCATGTAATACCGCGAATCGCCTTCGACGAGCCGGTAATAGGAAGTGTTGTCGATTCCGCGAAAGGAGAGCGTCGGGCCGAGGTGGTTTCCTTCGGCGGTGTGGTTGTAAACGACATCGAGAATGACCTCGATCCCGGCCGCGTGAAGAGCTTTGACCATCTCCTTGAATTCGCGGACCTGTTCGCCGCGGTCGCCGGAGGAGGAATAGCGGTTTTCGGGGGCGAAAAAGCCGATGGAGTTGTAGCCCCAATAGTTGGTCAAACCACGATCGATCAGGACCTGGTCCTGGACGAATTGGTGGATCGGAAGAAGTTCGACGGCGGTGACTCCGAGATATTGCAGATATTCGATCGCGGCCGGAGTCGCGAGGCCGGCGTAGGTGCCGCGGATGTTTTCCGGGATTTTGTCGAGGAGCTGAGTGAAGCCTTTGACGTGGAGTTCGTAGATGACGGATTCGTGGAGGGGGGTGCGCGGAGGACGGTCGTCTCCCCAATCGAAGGAAGAATCCGTGACAATGGAGCGGGGCATTCCGTCGGCGTTGTTCCGGTAATTCCGCTTCAAATCCTCGGCCGGATTTCCGAGCGGGTAGGAGAACATCGCGTCGCTCCATTGGATTTCGCCCGAGATGGCGGTGGCGTAGGGATCGAGCAGCAATTTCGACGGATTGAACCGGAACCCTTTTTTCGGCTGATACGGTCCATAAACGCGGAAACCGTAGGCTTGGCCCGCTTTTAGGCCGGGAATGAAGATATGCCAGACCTGGTCGGTGCGTTCGGTGATCCGGATCCGCTCCTCGCGGCGGGGGTTATCCGGGTCGAACAAGCAGAGATCGACGCCGGTGGCGCTGGCGGAAAAAAGAGCGAAATTGACGCCTTCCGGGGTGAGCGTGGCACCCAGCGGATAGGGTTTGCCGGGCCACGGCTTCGTGCCGGTCGTTGATAGGGATTTTACCATAGAGAGACCTTTCGTCGGCCGGCGCGGCGCCGCCCGTCATTTTGCGGCGCTTAGAGCAGCGGCTGTGCCAGCAACGATACGGCGCGTGTTGGACTGAGGCAACCCGGATTCGCGGGGGCGGTTTTGGCGCGGGGCGATCGTGGTCGGAACGCGCGGCGGATTCGGAAAATTGGGGCTTGTCCCAGCGGCGGGCGCGGCGGCGTTGGAATTGGTTGCACGAACGAGCCGGAAGGGGACGTGCAACTTGCAATTGGCTGAGGCGCGGGAGCTTTTGAAGCCGCCGGTCAGGTTTCGGCGACGGGGGCGAGGTTTCGCCGCTGCAGAGCGCCGTTCAGGAGATTGAGATCGTGCGCGCCGAGATTTTTCCGGGCGAGCGAATGAAAGGCGGAAACGGTTTTCGGTTCGCGGGCGGCGATGGCGGCGGAGATTCCGGGAACGTAACCAGCGATTTCTTTGGGGTGCCGTTTGGTTTCGGCGAGATAGGCGGAGGCGGCGGCGGACCAGTTTCCGGCTTCGAGATGGGTTTCGGCGCGGGTGAAATTGGCGGGATTTCCGATGGAGCGGTTGATCCAGTATTCGGGAGCGTTGGCGATCCAGCCGATCAGATCGAGCGCGACCAGAAAGAACGCGAGTCCGAAAAGCGGAACGGCGATTCGCCAGCTTCCGCTCGCGACCAGAAAATGGATTCCGAGTATCAGCAGGATGGCAGCGATGACCCAGCGGGTGACGAAAAAGATCCGGCTCGCGGAGGTGGGCTGGCTGGAAACGCGCGGCGGTTCCGCGGGCGAAGGACGTTTCCGGGTGGCGGAAATGTTTCGCTCCAGGAGTGCTTTTACGTCGACGGGATCCGTCTGGAAAGCGGCGGGTGCGGGCGGTGGGGTTGGCGCGGAGAGTTTTGTGGGGCGGAGGAGGAGATTGGGAGTTTTGGGAGCTGCGGTTTCGCGATCTTCTTTGGGCGGAAGTTCAGTTTTGCAGCGGTAGATGTCTTTGACGTCGATCGCTTCGTATCCGGCGTCGGGGTTTTCGGCGGCTTGGTATTGTTTGAACTGGAACGATTTCTTCGGAGGAAAAACGGCGTTGAGCAGATCCGGGAAAGCGGTGAGTGGTTGGTATTCGGTTTCGCCGGGTTTTTGGACGAGCCATTCGGGAGCTATGTTGCCGAATTCCGCGAGATCTTTGAGTTGATCGAGCGTATAGGGACCGCGTTCGGGGGAATCGGGGGCGGAACGGATACGGTAACCGGCGGGTTCAGGAGCGGAATCTTTGAGGCGCATGGCAAACGGGGAATGATTGAGCGGCTCCGAATATCGTTTCAATTCGGGCGAAGATCAATCTTTTGCGGAGGCGGTGATCGTAGCGTCGAGGGCGCGCGAGGCTGAATGTTAAGGCGGACGGGAAGCCGCGGATGCTTTTAGGGCAAATCGAGGGGGATTTCGTTTTGCCAGATTTGTTCGAGGGTTTGGCGGCGGCGGATGAGGCGGGCTTCGCCGTTGGGTTCGAGCAGGACTTCCGCGGCTTCGGGGAAGGAGTTGTAGTTTTTCGCGGCCATTCCGGAACAATAGGCACCGGCGCCGTCGATGACGCAGAGGTCGCCGATGCGGGCTTCCGGAAGTTTCCGGGCGGCCAGCATCTCCGGTTCGTCCGGGGCGGGCGTGAGAATGTCGCCGGATTCGCAACAGTGGCCGACGACGATGTAGTCGTTCGCGGCAGTCGCCGGGGCGGCGGGGAGGATTGCGATCGGGTGCTGCGATCCGTAGAGCGAGGGGCGGAGAATTTCGGTCATGCCGGTATCGAGTTTCAGGAATCGGTAGCCGTCGGGGCCGGTGGAGGCGGCGTCCTGGATGGTGGCGAGCAGGGCGCCGGCGTTGGCGACGAGGAAGGTGCCGGGCTCGATTTCGAGGTGGATTTTGCGGCCGGTTTCGCGGGCGAAATCCTCGAACATCCGGGCGACGGGCGCGCCGATTTCCTGGAGATCGGTCGATTTTTCGTAGGGCATGCGGGCTACTTTGTAGCCGCCGCCGAGATTGAGGGTAACGACGTCCGGAAATTGCCGGACGAGGTCGAGGCTCATGGCAGAAATTTTTTGCCAGATGACGGGATCGCTTCCGGAGCCGATGTGCGTGTGGATGCGGACGATGCGGAGGCGGAAACGGCTGGCGATTTCTTTGACGGATTCGATCTCCTCGTGCCAGATGCCGAAACTGGAGGACGGGCCGCCGACGTTGGTGCGTTGGGTTCCGCCGGAACCGGCACCGGGGTTGAAGCGAATGCCGATTTCGCGGCCCGGGAATTCGCGGCCGAAGCGTTCCAGTTGATGAAGTGAGCAGGCGTTGATTTGGATGCCTTTTCGGTAAAGATCGGCGAAATCGGCGGGCAGTTCCTGGCTGCTGAGGCTGATTTTTCCGGGGGCGATTCCGAGTCGCATCGCGCGGTGGATTTCGTGTCCGGAGCTGGCGTCGATTTGCAGACCTTGCGCGGCGAAGATTTGGAGAATCGCGGCGGTGGGGCACGCTTTCATCGCGTAGCGGGCGGTGAGACCGAAGGCGTTGGGAAAGGCGAGAACGGCGGCGGCGTTCGCTTGCAGTGAACGCTGATCGTAAACGTAAACGGGCGTTCCGAAGCGTTCTTTGATTCGCTCGGCGCTTTCTCGGGTCAGGAACCTTGGCTGCGATAAATCTGCCATAACTTCCGGCGAGCAAATTCAGCCGGGGCAAAGGTGGCAAGCGAGATTCGGCGCGTGGGTGGAGAATGAAGAAGGCTTCAGCCGCTTCCCGGCGCGGTGGCCGGGAAGGGATGAAGCCTTCATTCTTGCCCTTGGGCGTTTTAGCTTTTGCTCCGGGCGTTCTTAGGAAGTGACTTTTCTGACGCGGACGCGGAGGAAACGGTTGGGCGATTCGTTGAGCGGTTTGCTGTCGCGAAGCAACACTCGTTCGATGTCGCCATCGCGGGTGACGGAGACTTGGACGAGGCCGCTGCTAGTCCAGGTTTTCATGTCGGGCGAGGCTTCCGGAATGTATTCCAGATCCGAGGCGGCGACGGTGCGGACGTAGGTGATCGTGAGGTATTCCTTGCCGCTGATCGTTATCGAACCCGGTTCGGGGAGGTCGGCGCGGCTGGCGCTGCGCGGATTGCGGTTGAAGGCGTATTCGAGGAGGTTGGGCACGCCGTCTCCGTCGGGATCTGCGGTCGGTCCGCTGAGGTTTTCGTTGCCCATTTCCTGCGGGGAGAAGTGGCCTTGCTGCCAGTTCGTGAAGACGCCGCTTCCTTGATCGGCGGTGCGGCGGAAGTCGGCGGAACCGATGTTGAATTCGCCGTTGCCGATGACGAGCCGGAGAACTTGCTCGCCGGCCTGGAGTTGGACATCGGAAACGGAAATCGTTTTCCAGGCCTGCCAGTCGCCGGTGTTCGGGACGTTGATGCGGCCGGTGATGTCCTTGCCGTTCATTTGCAGCTTGAAATGGCCGCTGGTCATCATGCTGGCGACGCGAAAATCGAGTTGGTAGGAACCGGATTCCGCGACGTTGACGGTGTAGTTGAGCCATTCGCCGGGGGCGACCCAGCCGATGTTGTGGGTGAATTTTTCGCCGACGCTCGGCTCGATATCGACTTGATCTTCGCGGAACGCGCCGCCGTGATTCACCGCGGTGGTGTCGTGATAGGCGACGCCGGGGCCGCCGTGATCGTATTCCACCATGGTGACGACGCCGGGAATGAGCGCGGGTTCGCCGTGGAATGGGCCTTGCGCGGGAGGCGGCGTGATCTTGATGTTCACGGGTGCCGAAGTGGCGGATTCGCCGGTGTCGCTGGTGGCGCGGGCGGTGAGAGCGTGGGTGCCTTCGGTGGCGTTGGTCCAGACGAAGGTGAGCGGCGACGCGGTTTTTTCGCCGATTTTTTGGCCGTTGGCGAAGAACTCGACGCGGACGATGCTGCCGTTGGGGATTCCGGCGTCGGCTTGGATTTCGACCGGAGTTCCGGCGGCGAATTCGGTTTCGGCGGCGGGAGCGGCGAGAGTGACTGACGGCGGCGGATTCGCGCTCAGTTCGGCTTCGAACCAGTTGAGATTCAGGCCGCCGGTGTCGAATTCGAGTCGGAGCTTACGCTTTCCGGCTTCGAGCGCGATTTGCGAAACGGAGATCGTTTGCCAGGTTTGCCAGTTGCCGGTGTTGGGAATCTGGATCGCCGGGGAAACGGTTTTTCCGTCGACGCTGATCTTGAACGTGCGGCCGCTGTAGATGGAGGCGACGCGGAATCGGAAATCGTAACTTCCGGTGGCGTCGACGTTGACAGTGTATTGGAGCCATTCGCCGGGTTCGATGAAACCGACGTTGAACCCGCCGCCGGCGTCGCCGGTGTTTTCGATATCGACCTGCTCGGAGAGACGGTATTGGCCGCCCTGGTTGAAGCTGACGGTGTCGTTGTAGGCGACGCCGGGGCCGCCGTGGTCGAAGTTTTCCGCTTCAATTTTTCCGGGAAGGGGCGCCGGGGTGCTGGAAAACGGACCTTCGGGAGCTGGCGAAGGGGCGGTGGCGTTGTCGACGAGTTCGCGAATGTCTTGGTAGGAAGCTTGGAGACCGGCGCGGTCCATGATGGCCTGCTGGTTGGGGACGGTGTGGCCATTGTCGTGAACGTTGTTTGAGTTGGCGCGGTTTTGCTTCCAGGTCATGACGCCGGAAAGGTTGCGGACGACGTTGTTGCGCATGGTGAAACCTTCGCTTTGCTCGTCCAGGTAGAGCCCGGCGATTTCGTAGTAACCGGCCCAGGAATTGCGGACCATGTGGGAAATGTAGTTTTCCTCGATGATGGTGCCGGGCTGTTTGGAGAGCGTGTAGATTCCGGCGCCGTCGTCGAGAAGGTTCATGACGTTATGGATCCGGTTGTAGCGGATGAGGTTGTTGCGGGCGGCGGTATCGGCGCTCGACCAGCCCCAGCCGACGTTGATCGCGGTGTAGGGGAGATCGTAGAGTTCGTTGTTTTCGACGATCAGGCCGTCGGTGTAGGAGGCGTAGATGCCGACCGCGCCGGGGAAATCGCGTCCGATCCGGGTGATGTAGTTGTTGCGGATTTTGTCGCCGCGGGAACGTTTGGATTCCGGCGGATAGCGGTCGGAGAGCAAGGTGTAGGCGAGAATTCCGCCGCCTCCGAGATCGGCGAAAGCGTTTCCGTAGACGCGGGTGTCCTTGGTGCCGAAGGCGAGTTCGAGGCCGTTGGTGCCGAGGTTGCGGACGAGGTTGCGCTCGAAGCGGACGTTGTTCGTGGATTCGAAATAGAGGGCGGAGGGAATGAGCTCGCCGGTGGTCAGAACGCGGAGGGAGGAGGCTTGGATTCCGATAAAACCCTCGTTGCTCGGATCGTTCCAGGCGCAGTGTTCGAAGGTGAGACCTTGGAATTGGAGATTGGAGGCACCGCGGACGGTGAGAAGGCGTTCGAGGCGGGGGGCGATGACCTCGGCGGTTTGCATGTTTTCGCCGGGGCGGGGCATGTAGTAAACCGTGCGGGAATGGCGGTCGAGATACCATTCGCCGGGCTCGTCGAGGAAATCGAGTGAGTTTTCAAAATGGTAGGATTGGTTTGGCTCGCGGTTTGGCCACTCGACGAGCCACTCGACGCTGCGTTCGGGTTCGCGCGGGACGATGGTGGCGGAACTGCCGGATTGGTGGAGGGAACCGATGCGGAGGCGGCTTTGGTTCCAGTGCTTCATCACGACCATCTCGACGTCGTTCAGATTCGACCAGTTGGAAACGTGGCTGGACGGAACGGTGATGGTTTTGTCGCCGTTCCAGTGGGAAAGGCGGTTGTAACCGTGGTTCGGGGTGCGGGCGCGGACGCCGGGTTTTCCGTTGATGTATAGTTGGCGGTAGAGCGAAAGCGGGGATGAGGCGCGGTAAATTCCGTCGCGGTGATGGGTCCAACCAGTGATCCGGACGCCGCCGCTGATTTGCGGACGCTCGCCGGGATAGGCGCGATAAATGGTCTGGTAGCCGTTGCGGCCGGAGTCGTTGCCGTTGAACTCGAGCGTGTTGTTCAGTTCGTAGCGACCGTTGCGGAGGTATACGACGATATCTTTGCTTTGGCTTCCGGCGGCGGCTCTAGCGGCGGTGCGGGCGCGTTCGATCGTGCGGAACGGCTGCGATTCGGTTCCGGCGGCGTTGTCGTTTCCGGAAGGGGAAACGTAGAACGGATTCGCCTGCGCGGCGATCGCGAGAAATAATCCGGCGGTGAGAAGGAGGCCGTGCCTGGCGCGTGGGAAACCGAATTTCCTCGCCGGGCTTCGGAGATTCCCGGCGGGGCTGCGGGAACCGTTTTTGATGTCGCCGGTGTGGCGGATCGGGTTGAAATTTGTGGAATGCATTGGTCGATCGTCGAAATCGTTTCGGGGCGACGGCCCCTCCGGATTTCGCAGAATTACACTTTTACTTCGGTTGGCCGGTCTCCGCTCCTGAGCGAATGCCTTAGGAGCGGCCTACAGGTTTCCCCGAATGGAGGGAACAGACATTCCTTCAGGTGAAAAGTCACACGTTGGGAATAACTTTTCCGGGGATTTACAGGGTTTTTAGCAATCCTAGGGGCGTGAAAATCTCGGTTCCGTTTGGGAATGAAGGGATAGTAAAATTTCGGTTCCGGTGAAACTTTTTTGCGGGTTTGGGGTTAGCGGGACTCGTTTTCGGGCGTTTTTGGGGGCGAACGGGGAAAAGCGAAGGGAGTTAATTGCGGATTCGTGGTGGCGTGGCAAGGGTGAAAAGAGTGGTGGCGGTGGGGATTGGGGCGGTGGCGGCGGATGTGTGGGGGGCGGGGTGGCGGGGTTTCAGTCGTCCCTTCGGGACTTGGGGTTGTTTTTTGGGGGGAGACCCAGCGTTGAAACGCTGGGCTATTTTCGGGTGTCCCTCCGGGACGTTGGGCGGGCTGGCGCTTCTGCCGGCTGGAGGGGAGCGGGAAGAAGCTCATATCATGGGACGTTGGGCTGCTGGCACCCCTAGCGGGGTGCGGATGTTTTTTTGCCGGAATCCGGTGGTGTCGCTTCGCTCAACCACCGGCTACTGGCTGTGATCCCTG
>CAZJCL010000005.1:23180-29264 GCA_964544025.1 uncultured Opitutales bacterium
CCGGAATCCGGTGGTGTCGCTTCGCTCAACCACCGGCTACTGGCTGTGATCCCTGCCGGGATCGGTGAGGGGCTGGCTTGTGATCCGGCCGGATCGATGAGGCGGTGGAGTTATCGGCGAAGCGCCGATGCTACGGTTGGGGGGGGGCTTTGCGGAGGGGGGATGCGGTTTGGGGGCTTCGGCGGAGGGTGGTGATGCGGTTTTTGCAGGCTTCGGCGGAGGAGGGGGGAGGCGTTTGCGGTTTTCGGCGGAAGGGGGGACGGGAGGTTGGTTAGGGGTGGGCGGTGGGTTGTTGGGTGCGGAGGTTTTCTTCGCGTTGGTCGAGTTCGGCTTCGCGTTCTACGAGGGCTTGGCCTTTTTCGCAGAGGAGGTTTTCGCTGCTTTCGAGGAATTCTTCGCGTTCGCGGAGGGCGGCTTCGGCTTCTTCGACCGATTTTTGGCGTCGCTCGATTTCGGCGGCTTGGCGAAGGAGAGTGTCGAGATCGCCGATTTGTTGCTCGCGGCGGCGGATTTCTTCTTCGCGGCGTTGGAGGGTGGCGGCGGTGTCGCGGAGGCTTTTCGCCTGCTGGTCGAGCGCCGTTTTCATTTGCTGAAGGGCGGTAGCGGATTCGGGGGAAAAGGCGGCGGGATTGACGGCGAGTCGTTGTTCGCGGGATTGGAGCAGGGCTTCGCGGGCGGCGAGGAGGGCTTCGAGTTCGCGGAGGTTTCGTTCGCGTTCGGAAAGGGAGCCGTTGAGTTCGCGGTATTGGCGCTGTTGTTCTTCCAGTTCGATTTCGGCGGCGGCGAGCGCGGTTTCGCGATCGAGGATGGCGGCGGTTTTGCGCATTTCCGCGGGATACGCGAGATTTCCGATGTAGACGGTGGAGGAGTCGTCGCCGGAGTTTTGGCCGATGACCAGTTTCAGCTTGGGCTGGGAGGGAGGTTTCGGGAGCGAGCGCAGCAGGTCGGGCGGGGGCGGGGATTTGATTTTCGTTTCGGTGGTGCTGGCCTGACGGGCGGTTTTGGACAAGGTGCGCCTTTCTTTGGAGTAAATTTTGGTAACGCGGGCGATCATGGTGTCAGGAGTTGGAGGTTAGCAACGGAATTAGCGGGCGGCGCGGAACAATCGGGAGAGCCGGCCGAAAAAGGAAGTGATTTCGGGTTCCGGTTCGGAAACCGGAGCGGCGGGAGCGAAATGGCGGAGAATCAGGGCGACTGCGGTTTGCTCGGTTTCCGGGTGGCCGGCGACGACGAAGAAGCGTTCGAGGGCTTCTTTTTGGGTCGCGAGTTCGCGCAGGTTTTCCGTTTCCTCCGGGAACCAGGCGAGCAGGCGGGGGAGTTGGGCGAGGAGGGTTTCGAAGGTGGATTCGGCGGCGATGGAAGCTTGTCCTTCGGCGGCGGAAATGAGTGCGGCGCGAGCGTTTTCCGGGAGGATTTTGATGAGGAGGCAGATCGCTTCGGGGAGTTGGAGGCCGCGGGTGCCGGGGCGGACGGGGAGAAACGCGGAGAGCGATTTCAGGTCGGCGTGGGCGAGGCTGTTGAGCAATTGGCGGACTTCGCCGGCAACGATGAGGTTTTGGGCCATGCCTTGGAGGAGCGCGACGGCGTCGCCAATGGTTTTGGCACCTTCGGCTTCGCAGAGAGCGCGGGTTTCCTCGGAGAGCGCGGTGAATTCCACTGGGAAAGCGGCGGAAACGGAAACGCGGCGGAGAAGCTGGACGGAGCCTTCGTTGCTCTTGGTGGCGGCCGGGCGCGTTTGGACCATGTCCTGAAACGGATCGTCGAAGGCGGCGGTTTCCTTGAGGACATCGAGGAGGGTTTGGAGGCGGGCGGGTTGGCCTTTGAGGCCGGGGGCTTCGGGGAGTTCCTCGAAGGAATATTCGAGATAGCGGGCGGGGGTTTCCTCTTTATCTTTGATTGGCCAGGAGGCGCCGATGCTTTGGGCGAGTTTGTGGAGATGCACGTCGACGAGGATCGAACCCATGAAATGAGCGCGCAATTTGCTCCAGTCTTCGGCGGTGCAATTGAAAAGGGGACGGGTGGGAAGAATTTCGTTCATAAAAGTGGCTTAGCAGGCGGGGTGAAACGAACTCGCGGAGGTCGCGGGCGGGACTTGGCGGACGATTTCGTCGGTGAGGTTCAGGTAATCCTCGATGACGTTCTCGTGGCCGGATTGCTGGCCGACGAGAATTACCGGCAAACCGAGGGTGACGGCGCGGCGAACGACGATGGCGTCGCGAATGACGGTGTCGAAAATCCGGGCGGTGCGGGCGACGCGTTTCTGGTTGCGGAACTGGTTGAGACGGAATTGCATCCGCATTTTCGGCACTTCGATATCGACGTTGGTTTTTACCGAGTTGAAAAGGATGCCCTGGACTTCGGCCGGCGGTCCCATGCCGGGGCTGCGGAAACTGGCGGAGAGTTCCTGGAACTGCATCAGTTTGTCGACGAACAAGGTGAAACCGATGAGGCTGAGGGCGTCGGGATTGGACGGGATGTAGATTTCGTTGCTGCAGAAAAGCGCGCAGCGGGAGGCTTTCAGGACGTTCGGCGGGCAATCGAAGAGGATGAAATCGTAGTCGTCTTCGATTTCGGCGAGTTGCTCCTGGAAGAGGACGTAGGCGGGGCGGGCGGGGTTGGTTTGGAATTCGTGTTCGAGGTCGATCAGGTTGAAGGTGGTCGGGATGAGATCGAGCGTCGGGAGGAGTTTGTTGCCGTTGCGGTCTTCGAGGACGGAGCGTTGGACGACGTCTTTGAGCCGGACGGTTCCGGGATCGAAAATGGAGAAGACGGCTCCGTCGGTCCGGTTGTTGAGGACATTCCAGCGTTCGAGCCGCATCATCCAGATGCTGGCGTTGGACTGGGCGTCGAAGTCGACGAGGAGAACGCGGTGTCCCTGGTGCGCCAGACAACCGGCGAAGTTGACGATGACCGATGTCTTGCCGACTCCTCCCTTGTAATTAATGAAACTGATTTTGCGCGCCATGATTTTTTTGGATGGACACTGCTTAGCAGACCGGTTTTTCGGGGCGAAGCGCATTTTTGGAGCGGGGGCGGACGGCGGGTGACGAATGGTTGGAAGTCGCCGGTGATCAGCGGATTAAATCGATCTTAAACAAACTGTAAAAAAGCCCAGGAGCGGGTTTGGGGAGGGGCGGCGGCGGTGGGGGATTCTCTGGAACGGGTGGAGCTGGATTGCATTGGCGGCGGGTTTTCGGGAAAATGCGGGGATGGATAAAGCAGCGTCAGTTCGGATCGGAATCGTGGGTTTGGGTTGGCCGGGGCATCGGCATTCGGAAGCGGTGACGGCAACGGAAGGAGCGATTCTGGCGGCGGCGGCGGAAGCGAACGCGGACCGGCGGGCGGAGTGGAGCGGGATGTATCCGGGGGCGAAGGTTTACGCGGATTACAACGAGATGTTTCTGGATCCGGAGGTGGACGCGGTGGTGATTTGCCTGCCGAATTTTCTGCATTATCCGGCGACGATGGCGGCGTTGCGGGCGGGGAAACATGTGCTTTGCGAAAAGCCGCCGACGATGAACCGGCAGGAGATGCGGAAGATTTTGGAGGAGAGTTCGGAGCGGGAATTGATTTACGCGTTTGGGCGGCAGATGCGGTTTCACGGGCGGATGCGGGCGGGGAGGGAAGTGATCGAGAGCGGGCGGTTGGGGACAATTTATTTTGCGCGGACCCAGTGGGTGCGGTCGCGGGGAATTCCGGTCGGGATCGGCGGCTGGTTTTTGGACCGGAACAAGGCGGGCGGTGGCGCGATGATCGATCTCGGAATTCACGCGCTGGACGCGGCGTGGTTTTTGATGGGATGTCCGCGGCCGAAAACGGTGAGCGCGACGGTTTCGACGAATTTCCGGCAACTGGTTTCGCCGGAGATTCCGTTCGATGTGGACGATACGGGATTCGCGTTTTTGCGTTTCGATAACGGGGCGACGATGCATCTGGAAGTCAGTTGGGCGGGGAATTTGACGGAGGAAGTGCCGGAAAAATCGCCGGGGAAGCGGGAGCGGCTGAGCACGGTTCTTTATGGGAGGAAAGCGTCGTTGCGGGTCGAGCCGTTGACGCTTTACGAGGATCAGAACGGGAAGCTGGTGGATATTCCGCTGGAGGCGAAGGAGGGAAACGGGTTCGCGGAGCAGATGGAGGATTTCGCGCGGGCGGTGCGGACGAATACGGAGCCGGTGAATAATGCTCGTCAGGCGCTCTATTTGATGGAAATGCTGGACGCGATGTATGAATCGAGCGCGACGGGGCGGGAGGTTTTGATACCGGACTAAGGGGAAGAATTTTGGATTTTAGATTTTAGATTTTAGATTGGGGATTTGATGGAAGTTGCAGGGGGAGTTCCGGGGGAGTTTGTGGAGGAGATTGAGGGGTTTCTGGCTTGGATCGAGCTGGAGAAGGGGTTGGCGGCGAATACTTCGGAGAGTTACGAGAGCGATCTGGGGCAGTGCGCGGCGCATTTGGCGAAGCGGAAGGTGGCGGGGTGGCGGGACGCGGAGGGGGCGGATGTGGCGGATTGGCTGCATTCGCTGAGCGACCGGGATTATTGCGTGAGCAGTTTGGCGAGGAAGTTGACGGCGATCCGGATGTTCGCGCGGTTTTTGGTGCGGGAGCGGATTCGGGAGGACGATTTTACGGAATTGGTTTCGGGGCCGAAATTGGTGCGGCCGATTCCGGGTACGTTGACGGCGGAGGAGGTGGAGCGGTTGTTGGAGGCTCCGGATGGGCGGACTCCTTACGGGGTGCGGGACCGGGCGTTTTTGGAGCTGTTTTATTCGAGCGGATTGCGGGTTTCGGAATTGTGCGCGTTGACGTTGCAGCAGATGGATTTGGAGCAGGGATTTTTACGGGTGTATGGAAAGGGATCGAAGGAGCGGGTGGTTCCGGTGGGGCGGAAGGCGGTGGAGGCGTTGCAGGTGTATTTGCTGGCGGGGCGGCCGAAACTGGTGAAGGCGAAAACGGGGAGCGAGGTTTTTATTTCGGAGAGGGGAACGGCGATTTCGCGGAAGACGATTTGGGTGTTAATCAAGAAACACGCGGAGGCGGCGGGAATCGAGAAGCCGGTGAAGCCGCATTTGTTGCGCCATTCGTTTGCGACGCATTTGCTGGCGGGAGGCGCGGATTTGCGGGCGATTCAGGAATTGCTGGGGCACTCGAACATCGCGACGACGCAGATTTATACGGCGGTGGATTCGACGAGGCTTGAAGAGGAACACGACAAGTTCCACCCGAGAAACCGGCTGGGGCGGGAATGAAAAAGCGGCGACGCTCGTTCGGGCGTCGCCGCTTGGAAGTTATAGTTATTGCTGGTCTTCGCCCTGCGGTTGCGAGGTGGCGGGAGGTTCGGTGGTGACTTCGACCTCCTGCACGGTAGTGTCGGATTCTTGCGTGCTTTGGGCGTCGGGCGCGGGTTGGGTGCTCTGCGCGTCCGGGGACGTTGGCGAATTTTCGGTCGGATCGGCACCGCCGACGGTTCCGGGCGCGGGCGGCGGGTTTTCGTTATCGCCAGCCGGATCTTCGGCGAAACGGTCCGGTGCGCCGAAAGTTCCGGTGTCGTTACCGGAATCGCAGGCGGCGAGGAAAAGGGCGGCGGAACTGACAACGGCAAGGCCGATGCCGCGTCCGAATGAGAGGATGTTCTTTTTTCTGTTCATAAGGTTGGCTGTTTGAAGGTTCTTGTTTCCGGGAGGCTGACGTAGCTCATGGCGTGCCAATGATGGATTGGGGTCGAATCGGAGTTTAAGAGGGCGTGTTGTGGGGAATCTTGGGGCGAAGGCGATTCGCGGGCGTTGCATTTTGCAGTTTTCCGGGTTGAGGCGAAGTTTTCGCACGTTAGAATGGCCGCGATCCGGAAATGGCGAACGGTAAGAAAACAGCGGTGATTGCGGCGGCTTCGGGAGCGGGAATGGCGATCGCGTTTTTGCTGTGTTTCCACTTCGGGCATCACAACATTTATCTTTCCCGTAGCTATTATCTGGAGAAGGAGATTCGGCGGTTAAGATATTTGGAGACGCACGAACCGATTGATTATTCGCTCGCGGTGGCTGGATACGAATCGTTGCTGGCGCGGATCCGTTTCGACGAGCGGAA
>CAZJCL010000006.1:0-28111 GCA_964544025.1 uncultured Opitutales bacterium
AGCGATTCGGCGGCGGCGGGAAGGATGCGGAATGTGCGGGCTTGACCGTGAATCCGGGTGATCGCTTTCTTTTCGGTAAGGGCGCGGAGATGTCCGGCGACGGCGTTGGTGCTTCGAAAGTTAAAATGGCGCTGGATGTCGCGGATGCTCGGCCAATAACCTTCGGTCTGGGAAAAGTTGGCGATGTATTCGAGAATCTCCTGCTGTCGCTTCGTAAGTCCTTCCATATCTCGGGCTCGTATCGTGAATGAACGTTTGATCATGGCAAGCGGAAAATGGAGACGCCGGCGGCGGTTCAAGAGCGTCGACCGGAATATGCGTTACGGGTAACCCCGCAAAAGCGTTTACTTTCCGGGCGGAAAACGTACGGTTCGGGAGATCGCGCTTTTCTTTGTTGGGAACCGGTTTGCTTTCCGCATGAAAAACAACGCCCGAAACTTTCGCGGCCGTTTCTCATGAAGGTGGATAAGGAACGGGCGCGATCATTTCGGACTCAATAACCCTCAGTAAAAAAAACACGATTATGTTTCGATATCTTGCTCTCTCTGTTGCCGCCAGTTTGCTGGTCACCTCTCTGCAGGCGCAATCCAGCTTCAGCGATAATTTCGACCGTCCCGACGGCACGGATCTCGGTGCCGACTGGACGGAATACGTCGGCGATTGGGAAATTTTCAACAACGTCGCCCGTTCGGGGCAGGCGGATATGACGACGGAGAAATTGCTGGTTCACGAGGGGCTGACGATCGATCGCGGATTTACGATCGAGGCGGATTTCAACTGGACGCCGCTGCGGAACCAGTGGAACGGGATCGCCTGGAATGTGACCGGCACGGGAGAATATTATTTATTTCGCGTGCGCGCCGATCGCGGGCAGGTGCAGGCGCTGAAGCGGACGGGCGGCACGGATGCGGCGATTTTCACATTGCCCAACAATTCGGTGTCGATCACGGAAAACGTTTTTCATCGATTAATGATATCCGGCGATGGAAGCGGGAATTTCGCGTGGACGATTAGCCGGGATGGGGAAACGCTCGCAAACGGGGCTTTCTCGGACGAGGGGGCTTTGCTGCCGAACGGACCGGCGGGGGTTTACGGGGGGAGAGAGGCGGTCGAGGTCGATAACTTCCACGTCGAGACTTTCAACGTACAGGTGGAAGAGCCGGAGGTGAGGATAGGGACGGCGGTGGAAGTGTATTTCGAAACGACATTAGGGGGTTTTTACCAGATCGAGTCGTCGGCTGACTTGGAGGAGTGGGTTGCGGAAGGGGAATTGATCGGCGGGGACGGTTCCGAGGTCTCGCGCCTGTTTTCGACGCGGAACACGGACCGGAAATTTTTCCGCGTGTTGACGACTACCGAGTGACGATGATCGCCGGGCAGGTTTGGAAAGGCCGCTTTCGTCGTTTTGCGATGGCGGTCGTTCTTTTTGCGTCCGTTTTGCCGGTGTCGGCGGAGACGATCTTTTTCGACGATTTCGGGCGGAGCGACAGCGGCGGTTTGGGGGCGGGCTGGAGCGAATGGTCGGGAAACTGGGAGATCGCGCAGAACCGTCTCCGGCCGGTGCCGGACGATTTGACGTTGGAGAAGGTGGCGGTGCATCCGGTGGAATCGGTCGCGCCGTTCGCGGTGGAGGCGGAAATCCGGTGGACGCGGCGAAATCAGTGGAACGGGATCGTTTGGAACGCGCGGGACGCGTCGACGTTTTACGTGCTGCGGAGTCGCGCGGATACGGGTGCGGTGCAGATCATCCGGCGGGTGAACGGCGAGAACGTGCGGATAATTCTGAACGCGCCGGGCGGGACGATCGCGGTGGCGGAGGGGGCTTCGGCGCGGTTTTTCGTGCGGGGCGATGGCGACGGAAACTTCGTGTGGGAGATTCGCGGCGGAGATACGCGGTTGGGAGGGGGCGGGTTTTCCGATTCGGAATTGGGCGGCGGGACGGCGGGTGTTTACGCGGGGCGGGAAGGATTGGAGGTGGAGAATTTCCGGATCTCGTTGCTTCGGCCGGAGAGGGTGTTGGCGGGAACCGGGGTGGTGCCGGCGGTGGAGGTTTATTTCAACGGGAATTCGGGATGGAATTATCAATTTCAATCGTCGGGAAATCTCGTCGAGTGGAGGCCGGAAACGGCGTTTTTGCCGGGCGATGGAAGGGAGATCGGGCGGCTGTTTGCGATTCGCGGGCGGGAACGGGGATTTTTTCGGGTGGCGGTTTCGGATGGGCCGATCGTTCCGGTGCCGGGGCGTGAGGTGACGGTTCCGCCGGTGCGGACGGATGGGCCGCGATTGATGTTTACGCCGGATTCGCTGGCGCGGATGAAAACGCGGGTGGCGCTGGGGCGGGAGCCGTGGGCGAGCGCGGCGGAAAATGTCGTGGACGCGGCGGAGGGGGAACTGGATACGCCGCCGCAGCCGTATACCGGGCGGCATTCGCTGGAGTTTTACGGAGCGGCGGTGGGCGACGGGGAGCGAGCGCGGTTACTGGCGTACGCGTGGCTGGTTTCGGAGGAGGAGCGTTTCGCTTCGGCGGCGTTGGAGACGTTGCTCGCGTGGGCGACGGCTTATCCGGTTCCCGCGTCGGATTTCGACCCGGAGATCCGTTATTCGAATACGGGAATGGAGGTGGCCCGGGCGGCGATTCCGATGTTGGAGGTTTACGATTTATTGCGGAATCATCCGGTGCTTTCGGATTCGGACCGGGGGGCGATCGAGGAGTGGTTCGGGGTTTTGGTGTCGCCGATCTTGACCGGGAAGCGGCGTTGGGAGGAGAACGGTTACTTCAACCGGCAGGATTTTCAGAATCATTTGACGGCGCACGCGATGGGATTGGCGGCGATCGGCTATACGCTGGGTGATCGCGAATTGGTGCAGTTCGCGTTCGATCATCCGGAGAACCCGCGGGATTTCAAGGAGCTGATCGCGGGGACGATTTTGATGGCGGGGAAACCGGCGCATCACCGGGAGCCGGCGTATGCGAATCCGCCGATGGATGGGGAGATCTACGATCGTTACCGGCATTTCACGGCAAACGGGAGCGGGATCACCTACGTGCATCTTTCGCTTTCGCAGCTGCTTTACACGGCGGAGATCGCGTGGAACAACGGGATCGATTTTTATCGGTATGTCGGGCCGGGCGGGGAGAGTTTACGGTTGCCGCTGGAGCGTTACGCGGATCTTTTCCGGACGCGCGATTTGGCGGAGGTGGGCGGTTTTTTCGCGGCGGAGGATTTTCCGGCGCGGGCGGAACAGGAGCAGCGGACGCTGAATTCGCGCCGGGATTTCCCGTTGATTTACGAAGTCGGGAATGCCCGTTATCCGGGGACGCCGGAGATCGAGCGGTTGCTGGGGAGTCTGGACCGGGTGGCTGTGCCGCGTCATCCGCACAGCAGCTTTTTTTATCCGGTGCTGACCCACGGAACCGGGGAAACGGCGGCGAGGCAGGGGGCGATTTCGGGCGGGGGAGAGTGATTCGCGGCGAGTGTTGCGCGCGGGTTGCGGACGGGCGGGATTGGGGGTAGGATTGTTTGCCTTTGTTTCGTCCGGAATGGGCGGAAATATCTTTTAGGTTTGCGCCCGGGTTGGACAGGATTAAAAAAGACTGCGAACTACCAATTACTTATGAAGCTAAGCAAACTTACCGCACTCGTGGCCGCAGCCACTTTGCCGACGACGCTTTTTCTGTCGGCTCAACCTTCGCCCCCTCCGGGCGCCCCACCGGCCGCCGCTCCCGGCCAAGAACAGCTTTCCCCCGATCGCATTCTGGAACTTTACGGATATGTCGTCGGCCTGCAGAGCGGGATTCGCGATTTCGGTTTGAACGATGAGGAGTTCGAGTCGCTTTTGAAGGGATTGCGGAGCGCTCAGGCCGGGGATGAGATGCCGAAAAACCTGGAGCAGAATTTTCCGCAGTTGCAGGCTTATTTGAGCCAGCGTCAGGCGCAGGTGGTGGAAAAGCGTTCGGCGGAGAACCGGGAGAAGGCGCAGGAGTATTTGGCCGGACTTGAAGGGAAGGAAGGAATTCAGAAAACCGACCAGGGACTTTATTACGAGATTTTGAAGGAAGGTACGGGCGAGCGTCCGGATGCGAGTGACACGGTTAGCATCCATTATGAAGGCAAGCTGATCGACGGGACGGTTTTCGACAGCTCGCTGGAGCGGGGGCAACCGGCGGAGTTTCCGGTGGCCGACGTGGTTCCGGGATTCGGGGCCGGTTTGCAGCTCGTGAAAGAAGGCGGGAAGATCCGGTTGCACATTCCGCCGGATCTTGGGTATGGCGACCAAAGCCCTCCGACGATTCCCGCAGGATCGGCGCTGATTTTCGAGGTGGAATTGCTCGAAATCGTCGACGTGGATCCGGGTCAGGCCTTGCAAGGTTTTCAGCCGGCGATGCCGAATCAGTAAGTTATTCCAACGTTTGGTATTCTGTTGTGACGAAGGCCTCCCGGTTTGGGAGGCCTTTTTCGTTTCGGGAAACGGAAGTGGCTGGGTGGGTTTTTACAGGCCGTAATCTTTCGGGGAGAATCCGCGGGCGGAGATGGCTTGGCGGAGGGCGTCGAAATCGAGAGTGGCGCCCGGGCGAATGTTGTTGGCGGAAAACCAGCCTTGGTTCATTTCGAGGGCGAATTGCACCTGGTCGCTTCGGGATTTCACGGCTGATTCGTCTCGTGGATACATGCGGTAGATTTCGAGGAGAATTCCGTCGGAATTGAAATAGCCGATGTCGAGCGGGATGAGCGTGTTTCTCATCCAGAAGCTGGCTTGTTTCGGCCGCGCGTCCACGAAGAGCATTCCTTCGTTTTCGGGCATTTCCGTCACCTCCATGAGGCCGCGCATTTTTTCCGAGTGGGTGAGGGCGATCCGCGCCTGGACGGTGACGCCGTCGATTTTCAGAGGGAATCGGTGGCTGTGAGGGAGGGCATCCGCGTCGGGAGAGATCTCGGCGGAACTTTCGCAACCGGCAAGGAGGAACGCCGACAGGCAAAATGTGCAGAAGAGGGCGAATAAACGAGGGCGCATGGGAAGGGAGTTTCCGGAACTACTCGGTGCTGACCGGTTCTTTTTGATCGTCGAGAGCGCTTAACGCGGCGTGCCAGGCGAGCGTGGCGCATTTGATCCGGGCGGGAAACGCGGAGACGCCGGCAAACGCGGAGAGATCGCTGAATTCGGCCGGATCGGTTTCGCCGGTGGTGACGAGCTGGTGAAAATCGTTGAAAAGGCGGTGGGCTTCCGCGGCCGGTTTTCCTTTGAGAGTGGAAGTCATGACCGAGGCGGAAGCTTTGGAAATGGCGCAACCGGAACCTTCGAAGCTGATCTCCTTGATCACGTCGTCCTCCACGTGAAGGTAGACGGTGAAGTTATCGCCGCACATCGGGTTGTCGCCTCTGGCCGCTTTGTTGGCGTCCGGAAGTTTTCCGAAGTTACGGGGTTTCCGGTTGTGTTCTAGAATCACCGCTTGGTACAGCTCTGAGAGATCGTCCATGACTGTTTCAGGTAAAACCCGAAAGGGGGTGTTTGGCAAGCCGGGGAGAGAAGCGTCATTTTAGATTTTAGATTTTTGATTTTAAATTTGAGGGAATCCATCTGAATGGATCGGGCGCAAAAAAAACGCCCCGGCGTTAACCGGAGCGTTTTTATTAAATCCTGCTGCGAAGCGGGAGATTAGTAGCGGCTGTAGCCACCCTTGCCTCCGCCTCCGCCGCCGGAACGGCCACCGCCGCCGCCGGAGCGACCGCCTCCGCCACCGAAGGAACGGCCACCGCCGCCTCCTCCGCCACCGAAGGAACGTCCACCGCCACCGCCGCCGCCAGCTGGGCGGTCTTCGCGAGGACGGGCTTCGTTCACGGTGAGAGCGCGGCCGTCAACGTCTTTGCCGTTGAAAAGGCTGATCGCCTTCTGGGCTTCTTCAGCCGAGGACATGGTGATGAATCCAAAACCGCGTGAGCGGCCAGTGAATTTGTCTTCCATGAGAGCGGCGTCGGTTACGGTGCCGGCTTCCGAGAAAAGATCCTGAAGGTCGGCTTGGGTGGTGTCGTAGGAGAGATTCCCAACGTATAGTTTTGTAGACATGGTTAATGCTTTCTGAAGCCTATCTGAGTTCCTGTGGCTGTTCCCGTTCGTCGAGTTTCTGAATCGCCACTGGATCTGGCGGTCGTGCCCGACCGCAACCAAAATCAACAACTAGCATTCTACCAAACCTTCGAGACACTCAAATGTGCACGATGAAGAGAGCATGGTTCCAGGGGGTTGGCAAATCGAAATCGCTGGGAAAAAGGAAATTCTTTTTCCTTCGTCGGGAAGCGTGCGGGAAACGGGAGGGGGAGGTCTGATTTCGGCTAATTCGCCGCCTTGACGCGGAAAGCGGAAACCGATGAAGTTCATTGCCATGAACCTCTTTCGCTCCCGCTGTTTTCTGGCTCTTGCTCTGTTCCTGGTTTTGCCGGTGGTTTCGGCGTTCGCGGAAACGCGGCTTCCTTCGATTTTCGGCGACCGGATGGTGATTCAACGGGATCAGCCGATCCGGGTTTGGGGTTGGGACGCGCCGGGAGCGGAGGTTACGGTGAGTTTGGCCGGACGGGAAGAGACGGCGGTGGCGAACGCGGAGGGCCGGTGGGAGGTGGAGTTGGCCGCGTTGCCGGCGATGGCGGAAGGGACGACGATGACAGTCGCCGGGAGTTCGACGATTCAGTTGCGCGACATTCTGGTGGGGGAAGTTTGGCTGGCGTCGGGGCAATCGAATATGCAGTGGCGGGTGGCGGACAGTCTCGGCGCGGAACTGGCGATAGCGGCGGCGGAGAATCCGGCGCTGCGGATGATCACGGTTCCACGGTTTGGAACGCAGGAGCGGCGGGACGATTTCGAGGGATCGTGGACGGAGGCGGTGCCGGAGACGGTGCCGGGGTTTTCGGCGGTGGCGTATTATTTCGGGGAACGGTTGCAACGGACGACCGGTGTGCCGGTGGGGTTGATTCATTGCTCGTGGGGCGGGTCGTCGGCGGAAGCGTGGATTCGGCGGGATTTGTTGGAAGGGGATTCGCGTTTTCAGGAGGAAGTGGGGCGTTGGCGGGATTTGGAATCGACCTACGATTATGAACGGGTGCAGGCGGATTATCGGGAGCGGGTGGCGAAATGGGAGAAAGAGGTGGAGACGGCGCGGGCGGAAGGTCGGAAATTGCCCGCCCGTCCCGGAATGCCGGCCAATGTGATGGCCGGGCAGCACCGTCCGGGAAATCTTTACGCCGGGATGCTTCATCCGTTGCTCGGTTTCGGCATGCGGGGTGTTATCTGGTATCAGGGGGAGAACAACGCGGTGGACGCAGTTCGCGCCGAGGGTTACCGGGAGTTGTTTCCGCTCCTGATTCAGAATTGGCGGGACGATTGGGGGCGGGGCGATTTTTCGTTTTATTGGGTGCAATTGGCGAATTTCCGGGAATCGAATCCGGAGCCGGCGGAGAGCGATTGGGCGCTGTTGCGGGAATCGCAGACGCTGACGATGGATGGGATGGCGAATGTCGGGCAAGCGGTTGCCATCGACTTGGGGGAAGCGAACGACATTCATCCGCGGAACAAGCGGGAAGTGGCGGACCGGTTGGCGCGTTGGGCGTTGGCGAAGGATTACGGGGTGGAGATGAATCATCGGAGTCCGCAATTCCGGGAGATGGAGCGACGGGGGAACCGGTTGGAATTGCGGTTCGACCATGTCGGGAGCGGATTGCGGACGTGGGATGTGGGAAAGCCGGTGGGTTTCGCGATTGCTGGTTCGGATGGTGTTTATGTTTGGGCCGAGGCGGCGATCGCGGGGGACAGCGTGATTGAGGTTTGGAGCGAGACAGTGCCGGAGCCGGTTTCGGTCCGCTACGCTTGGGCGGATAACCCGGATTGTAATGTTTACAGTCGTGAAGGACTGCCGTTGACGCCGTTTAGAAGCGGAGAGTGAGGCGGTGATTTGGTTGCGGAAGCGGCCGCGGGGAATTTTTTAAAATTTCCGAGATTCTCCCTTGCATGTGGGGAAAGAATCGCCATTTGTTGAAAACTTCATTTTCGCCTCTCTAGCTCAATGGTAGAGCAGTTGACTCTTAATCAATTGGTTCCCGGTTCGAGCCCGGGGGGGGGCACCAAACTTTTTAGAACGGGTTTCGGCGGGATGCCGGAACCCGTTTTTTAGTTTCGCCGATCTGGAGCCGTATGTCTTTCAAACTCGAAGATCTTTCTTACCAGCGCCGGGCCATCGATTCGATCGTTCGCGTGTTCGACGGACAACAACGGAATTTCTTCAGCCAGGTCTTCGCCGGCGACGTCCATGCCAATTATCTGAGCCTGACGAACGAGGAGATCGCCGCGAACAAACGGCAAATTCTTTTCGACAACGGCCTCGACGAAGAGGTGGCGCAACTTTCCAGCGAGCCGGATTTTTGCGTCGAGATGGAAACCGGCACCGGAAAAACGCTCGTTTATCTTAGAACCGTTTATGAACTGAGCCGCGCTTACGGGTTCAGTAAGTTTATCATCCTTGTTCCTTCCGTGCCGGTTCGCGAAGGGGTGCTGAACACGATCCGGAGTTTCGAATCCCAGCTCGAGCGTCTTTACGGTGTGAGCCTTCACGCCTTCGAATACGACAGCCGGAAACTGACGCGTCTCCGGCATTTTATCGGTGGAACCGATCTTCAGGTGATGGTTATGACGGTCCAGTCGTTTATCTCGGACGACCGGATCATCAATCAAACCGGACGCGACGATTCACTGGACGGTCTTTCTTACTGGCAGGCACTGGGGCGTGTTCGCCCGATCGTGATTATGGACGAGCCCCAGGAGGGAATGGATACGGAAAACCTCGTGCCTCGGATCGCCGAATTGAATTCCTTCGCCCGGCTCCGCTATTCCGCCACTCACAAGGTCGTTCGCAACCTGCTGTATCGCCTTTCTCCATACGACGCTTACACAGATCGACTGGTGAAAAAGATCGAGGTGTTGTCGGTCGCCGAAAAGAACGACGAAGCCACGTTAAAGCTGGAATTGGCGGAAATCCAAACCGGGAAAGGAGATCCGAAAGCGAAGTTTCTCGCATGGAGGCAAGCGGCGGGCGGTTTTCGTTACAAGCCGACGAAATGGCTGAAAAGTGGAGACAATCTCGCGGACGCCACCGGCAATATCTCCTATCGCGACTTCACCGTCGAACACATCCGCGCCGCCGGAATCCGCACGCCCGGCGACACCGTCCGGTTTTCCAATGGCGTCGAAATGAGTTCACGCACGAAAACCGGCGATTTCGAGGGAATCTTCCGGCAGCAGCTTTATTGGCTTTGCTATCGGCATTTTCAAAAGACGGACCAGCTTCGTCCTTTCCGTATCAAGCCGCTTTCACTGGTCTTTATCGACCGGGTCAGCAATTACATGGCGGACGACGGCATCATCCGCCGGCTTTTTCGGGAGGAGTTTCCAAAGGCTTTTCGCGATCATTATCAGAAAGATCCGCCGACAGGTTTGGTGGAGGACGTGCAGGGGTATTATTTCGCGAAAACCGGACAGGGGGAATTCACCGACAGCGAGGCGGCGATGGCGAAGAACCGCGAGATCTTCGACGAGATTCTCCGCGACAAGGAAGCCCTCCTTTCGCTCGACAATCCGCGGCAGTTTATCTTTTCGCACTCCGCTCTGGGAGTCGGCTGGGACAATCCGAATGTGTTTACCATCGCCACCCTCAACCAGACCTATTCCGACACGAAAAAACGGCAGGAAATTGGACGGGGCCTGCGGATTTGCGTCAATGCCGATGGAGAGCGGATTTACGATTCCCCCGCGACCCCCGAAGGCGATGAAATCAATCTCCTCACGATCATTCCGAACGAGACTTACGAAACGTTCGTCACCCAGTATCAATCCGAAATCGGAGGCGCGATCACGCCCCGCCATTTGCACAAGGGCCGTCCGCGCAACCGCAAGCAGGTGAAGCTGAGCCGCAAGGCGATCGAGAGCGAACGCTTCCGGCGGTTTTGGGAGAAGCTGGCACGGCGCACGGATTACGCCGTCCGTTTTGACGAAGAGGAACTTGTCGCCAAGTGCGCGGCCGCGCTGAACTCGATTTCCGTGCCACGTTACGAAGTGGAGGCCGTCCTGACCCGCATTGATGCACTTGCCGCCGGTTCCGCCCAATCGACCGAGATCGGACGCGAAACCGCCCGGCTCGATGCCCGATTCGCGCCGCTTGATTTGATCGAGGAGCTTTCCGATAAGACGCGGCTCGCCTATCCGACGGTGATCAGTATCGCTTCGCGTCTCGAAAATCTCGACCAGCTGGTCCGGAATCCGCCTCGTTATTTGCACGAGGCGGCTCAGCGTATCGCCCGGATCGAAATCGAAGAAATGATTCGAACGATCGATTACCGGCCGACGGGCGAAACCTATGGAATCGATTTGTTTAAAGACCTGATCGAGACGTATCGGGAAACCGTTCCCACGCCCAAACGAGGCTTGTACGATCATGCGATTCTCGATTCCGCCTCGATGCCTGAGCGTAATTTCGCCTCAGACGCCGATGCCGACGACCGGGTTGTCTGCGTGCTCAAGTTGCCCGATTGGTATAAAATTCCGACGCCGGTCGGCAACTACACGCCGGACTTCGGTTTGGTGATCCGGCACACCGGAATCCGGGACCAGCGGGAGACGGAGATTCATCTTGTTGTCGAAACGAAATCGACGAATCTCCTCGAGGAACTCGGACGCGAGGAACAAATCAAGATTCTGTGCGCCATCAGACATTTCGAGGCGCTCGGTATCTCGGCAAACGCTTCTTTGGTCTACAAAGCGCCGGCGAAAGATTTGACCGCCGCGATTTCGGAGCGGGCGGAACCTTACGACGGCAAGGAAACGGCCGCCGGCTTCTTCGGCCCCCGAAGCTCCTTTTCGGAAACGATCGACCAAGCTGTTCGGTCGGATTGAAGTTCGGGAAGTTGCACGGATCGCTCGTCGACGGCGGGATTGACAAAACAGGAGCGAAAGCATTTTCTGCCATGAGAGTCGCTTGATTGGCGAGACTTGTCCAATGATGACCTTGATGGTATTTTTACGTTATGGCCACATGTTTAACATTTAAAGATTTGGTGGAGATCGGCCGCCCTCAGGTCGATCAGTTGATCCGAGCGGGAGACGTGTTTTCCTCCGCCGACGCTCCCGGGGCCTGCGAAGCCTTCGCTCGTCAAGTCCGCGTGGTGGAAGGGGCAATTACGCAAACCTATGCGATGGCCGTGAGCGTTACCAGAAAGTCCGAGAAAATCGATGAGATCACGGAAATCTGGAGGCAGATGGGCGATTTTTGCACGATCGCACTGAGCGCGCTTTCCCAGCTGAAAACAAAAAACCCTTATTGCGGAGCCTCGGAACTTCACAATCTGGTTCTCGACTACAAGCTTGCATGTGAAAGGCGGCGCAACGATGCACTGGAGGAACTGGAATGCCGGAAGACGGAGCTCCCGAAAGGGGTATTTCCCGAAATGATATAGTTGAGATTGCCGGGATCTTCGACCGATACGAATTTGCCATCGATCCGACATCGGAGGACTGTCGGCAAGCGGAAGCCGAGTTCGAAGATCGCGTCCGGCAGATCTTTGAGGAAAAAATCGCCCCTTATTTTCCCGACGTGCAGCTGCGGGATTTCCGATGTCACGTGCGCGTGCTGTGCCGACGGTTTATCCAGAAGGAAATGAGGTGAACCGGGGTATTGGGTAGACCTTTCGTCCGGGGCTTCCTTTTTTTACTTCCAATTTGACGATGCCGCAACCCCGGCTGTTGCAGATCAGAACGGCAACCGCGGCCACATACTGAATGGTTGCGCGGTCCGAAACAACCTTGCCTCCCCGTTTCCGTTTGGGCAGAAATGAGCCCTCTCCTCATTTTATGCCAGCCGACACCGAGACTTTGACCGATCTTCTTCCCACGACGCCCGATTTGCGGGCGGAGCGACTGGCGGAGTTGAAACGGCTGTTTCCCGATCTCTTCACCGACGAAGGCCGGCTCGATCCGGAGGAAATCAAGCGTTTGGCGGATCCGGACAACTTCAACACTCCGGAGCGTTATGAATTCAAATGGCATGGGAAAGCCGCTTCGAAACGGGAAGCGTTCAAACCCACGACAGCGACTCTCGTTTACGATCCTGAGCGCTCCGTGAATCCGGAGATAGCCGACGGCAACATGATCATCGAGGGCGAAAACCTCGAGGTTTTGAAACTTCTCCTTTCCGCGTATCGCGAACAGGTAAAATGTATTTACATCGATCCTCCATATAACACCGGGAAAGACTTCATCTACCGCGACCGCTACGCGGAAGACCGGCAGCGTTATTGGGAACTAACCGGCATCGCGGAGGAGGGAATCAAGCTGGAATCAAACCCGGAAACCTCCGGACGTTATCATTCGGACTGGTTGTCTTTCATGAATCAGCGTCTCTTGATTTCGCGGCAACTTTTACGAAGAGACGGAGTGGTGTTGATCTCCATTGACGATCACGAATCCGCCAACCTTCGGCGATTGGCGGATGATATTTTCGGCGCGGAAAACTTCATTGCCGTCTTGGTTTGGGAAAAAGGCCGGAAGAACGACGCGAAACTTTTCTCAATCGGTCACGAGTATATTTTCGTTTACGCCAAAGATAAACAACTCCTGCAGGAGCGATCTACGAAATGGCGCGAAGAGAAGCCCGGCGCACGGGAAATTTGGGACGAATATCTTCGCCTCAAAGACACGTACGGTGACGATCTGCAATCGATCGAACTGGATTTGATGCGCTGGTTTCGCGATCTTCCGACAGGCCACCCGTCGAAAAAGCTGCAACGCTACCGGCGAGTGGACGAGCATGGTCCGTGGCGTGATCGCGATATCTCCTGGCCCGGAGGCGATGGACCTCGATACGATGTTTTTCATCCTGAAACGGGTGAACCATGTGCCGTTCCTGAAAGAGGCTGGGGATTTTCGAAGCTCGAAGAAATGCAGCGTCAGATAAATGCCGGATTGGTTGTTTTCCGAAAAGATCATACGGAGCCTCCGTTCCGAAAGGCTCACCTCCGTCCGATTCCAGAGGAACTCGAAAATGGCAATGACGAGGAAGACGAAGTTGATGAGGACAGTTCCGAAGATGAAGACGGGGAGTTGGCGCAGCAAGTTCGCGGAACGTATTTTTACAAACAATCGCAGACCGCGGTAAAACATCTGAGGGAACTTATGGGAGGGAAACTTTTTCCCAATCCCAAAGACCACGAAGAAATCGCGCGATTGATTCATTACGTATGCCAAGGTGAGACCGGGGCACTTGTTCTGGACTTTTTTGCCGGTTCGGGAACAACCGCCGAAGCGGTTCTTGAGTTGAATCGCAGCCGGGACACATCCTACCGTTTTGTTCTCGTTCAAATCCCGGAACTCGTCGATGAAGCGAAGCGCGAGGGAAAAGCAGCCTTGCGACAGAATTTGCAAACCATCTCCGCCATTACGATTGAACGTGTGAAGCGTGTCATCGAAGGTTACGGAGACGATCCGCGGCCGATTCCCGATGCGGGTTTTCGAGTCTTCAAGCTGGCAAAATCGACGTTTCCTCGATGCGAATTCGCTCCCGATCCGCGAAAATCGGAGGCGGAGAATGTGGCAGCCCTTCGCGAATACATCGCGGAGAAGGAAAGCGTTTTCCGGATCGACCACGGTGACGAGCAAATTCTTTTCGACGAGGTTCTCCTGAAGAACGGTTTCCAGCTGCATTACACTCGAACCCGCCGCGACGACTTTCCGGACAACGAGGTGTACGACGTCACGGACGGCCGCCGCTTTGCGATCGTTTGCCTCGATTGGAATCGCCCGCTGCAAGATTCCACGCTCAAGCGGCTGGGGGAAATCATCGCCACGGCGTCGGCGGATGAAAAACCATTTTTCCTCTGTCTCGAACGCGCCCTCTCCACCACCACCAAATGGAATCTCGCCCAGCTCCTCGGCGACCGTTTTACCGCGTATTGATTATGCTTTCCGTCGCGCAGTTCTGAGGTTTCGTTTTTTCCCGTGCATACCCTGATCGATATCGCGAAGTCTCTCAACCGTTCGAATGTTTACCTTCACGGACTCCAGGTCCGTTTCGATTTGCCTTCGTTCAAGGGCGCGGGATACTCCGGCGCCTATCTCGCTTTTTTGCGGAACATCGTCTTTCTTCGGCTCCTGAATGTTTCGGAGGAATCGCTTCGCGATTTGTGGCATCTGGAAAAGAAGTTGCTCCAATTGCTGCATGTCGATTCCACGGGATCGCCGACGTGGTTTCTCGATGCTTGCGGACAGACCGCCAATCGCGGTCGGCGTCTGCTTTTGAGCAATTACGATCTTGGCGTGCCGCTGCCATCGAGAATCGTGCAGTTGGGACTGAATTTTTCTGAAACGCTTCCCGAGCTTTTCGCGGGAAAGGAAATGGGCGAGGACGCGCTTCGTGTTCTTGCCGAATATTTGAAACACGATTCCAGAATCCGAGCTCAGTTGGCGGATGAGATTCCGCTTGTGCGAAACGCCATCCAGTGGGCGGGGCGGGCGAAATCGAATGGCGGGGCGAAAGCCTTGGATGGTTGACCTGAGGGGGAGGAGCGTGGCAGTAATTAGAAAGTTCTCTGTATGAAGTCTTTTTTTTCCGGATCTTTCGGCGGTGGTTTTTTAATGCGCTCACGTCCGTTTTTCGCGGCGGGAGTTGGGGTTTTGTTGCTTTCTTTGGGGGCGGCTTCCGTTGTCGCGCAGGAGCGGAAGCCGACGCCGGGGGCTTATGAGTGGATGGATTATGGGCCGGTGATGGGGGAGACGATTACGGCGGAATGGCCGGAGGGGAATGTGGCGCTGAAGGGGCTGGCGGTGCGGCTGGAGGGGAATTCGGCGATGGTTTTCGATACGGATTTGCTGCGGTGGAGCGCGGCGACGGTGGATGGGTGGATCGATTTGTCGCGGACTTCGCGGACCAGTTATAAGGGAAGCCGGCCGGCGCGGACGGAGGGGCGGCAGGTTTTTGGAACGGAGAAGCTGGCGGGTTGGGGGCGCGATGGGCGTTTTGACGGAGAGGAGATCGGGAGCGGGCCGTTGCCGAAGGATTGGGGGCATTGGCGGGGGTATTATGTGCATGGGGAGCGGGCGGTGTTGGAGTATACGGTGGGGGAAACGGAGGTTTGGGAAGTTCCGTCGGCGGTCGAGGTGGACGGGAGCGCGGTTTTTGTGCGCGATATTTTTACTTCGGGTTCGGCGGAAGCGATGAGCGTTCGGGTGGCGGACGTTCCGGAGGCGGGATCGGTGGAGGCGTTGAAGGATGGGATTTTGGTCGCGGGCGGGGAGATGGATTATTTCTTTGGCGTGGAATCGCGGGTGAAGGGCGTGCGGTTTCGCGAGGCGGCGGATGGGCGCGTGGAGTTGGAGATTCCGGCTCATCGGGGGCGGGCGCGGATTCGTCTGATCATGGCGGAGCTTCCAGCCGGTTCCGAAGATTCGGTGGGGGCGGTGCGCCGGGAAGTTCGGAAGTTGAAGGTGGATTTGGAGGAGATGTTGGCGGGCGGGCCGCGGGTTTGGGAAGGGGCGGTGGAGACGGAGGCGGTTTTGGGAGAGGAGGATGCGGCTTATGTGGTCGATTCGATTCCGTTGCCGTTCGAGAATCCGTGGAATTCGTGGATGCGGCCGACGGGTTTTGATTTCTTCGCGGATGGCGATCGTTTGGCGATGGCGACTTGGAACGGGGATGTTTGGATCGCGTCGGGGCTGGGGAAGATGGATTTGGGGAAAGTGCGTTGGGAGCGGTTCGCGACGGGGCTTTATTATCCGTTGGGGCTGAGGATCGTGGATGAGACGATTTATGTGGCGGAGCGGAGTCAGTTGACGCGGTTGCGCGATCTCAACGGCGACGGGGAGGCGGATTTCTATGAGAATTTCAACAACGACGGGTTGCTGCATCCGATGGCGCACTCGATCGAGCTGGATGTGGATTCGAAGGGGAATTTTTATTTTTACAAGAACGGGAACCGGGTGCCGGAGGGAGTGCCGGAGCATGGGGCGTTGGTCCGGGTGTCGGCGGATGGAAAGAGGCGGGAGATCGTGGCGGACGGGATTCGCGGATCGAACGCTTTGGGGATTGGTCCGGACGACAAGATTTTAGGGGCGGATCAGCAGGGGAATTGGGTGCCGACGGCGCGGGTGGATTGGATTCGCGACGGTGGTTTTTACGGGTATCGTCCTCATGGGGGAGCGGGAATTCCGGAGGGGGAATACGATCTGCCGGTGATGTGGGTGCCGCACAAAGTGGATAATTCTTCGGGCAGTTTGGTGTTTGTCAAGGATGAGCGGTGGGGGCCGATGGCGGGGAAATGGGCGATGGTTTCGTATGGGCAGGGCTCGTTGATGACGCTTTTTACGGAGATGAAGGGAGAGGTGATGCAGGGGGGCGTGGTGCGTTATCCGTTGAGTTTTTCGTCGGGTGCGATGCGGGCGCGGGTGAGTCCGGGAGACGGCCAACTGTATGTGATGGGGATGAAGGGGTGGGGGACTTTGGTTCCGGATGACGGGTCGTTTGATCGGGTGCGCTATACGGGGAAACCGAGTTATTTGCCGGTGGATTTCGGGGTTGGGCCGGACGGGGTGCGGGTGACGTTTTCGGAGAAACTGGATCCGGCGACGGTTCGTCCGGAGAATTTCGAGGTGCAACGGTGGGAATATATTTATTCGAGCAGTTACGGATCGCCGGAGGTTTCGATCGCGAATCCGGGGGAGCAGGGCCGGGATGACGTGGCGGTGGCTTCGGTGCGGCTTGAGGAAGATGGGAAGACGGTTTTTGTGGAGATTCCGGATATCGCGCCGGCGATGCAGGCGATGGTGGCTTACAAGCTCGGTTTCGCGGATGGCGGGTCGGCGGAGAACGCGGTCTATCATACGATTCACCGGTTGACGGACGAGGATGTGCCGGCGGCGCGGGCGATTGTGGAAAAGGAAACTCTGAAATCGGCGGAGCAGCCGGCGGTGCTGGAAGAAGAGGTTGAGGAACAGCCGGACGCGTCGTGGGCGGCGTTCGCGGATGGGCGGGAGTTGTATGAGATGAATTGCAGCTCGTGTCACCAAACGGCGGGCCGTTTCGGGATTGCGCCGGATTTAGGGAAATCGGATTGGGTGGCGGGATCGCCGGACGCGCTGGTGCGGATTTTATTGCACGGGAAGGAAGGCGAATCGGGAGTTATGATGCCGTTCGGGCAAATGAGCGACGAGGATTTGGCTCTGATGTTGAGCTACTTGCGGACCCGTTATCACGGCGAGGAACCGGTTTCGGCGGAGAAGGTGGCGGAGGTTCGCGCTGCGGAAGCCGACCGGAAGACGATTTGGAAGAAGGCGGAGTTGGAAGAGGTGAGCCGGGCGGCGGGGAATTGAGGGGGGCGAGTAAAACGCCTGGTCTCAATTGTGTGAATGCAAATGAAGGACTTTCGCAAAGCAAAGAAAAGAGTCGATGTTTCGGTGGGAGAATCCGTGCGGATTTTGCGTGAGCTGCAGGAGCTGAGTCAGAATGAACTGGCTGATTTAACCGGTATTCCACGATCGACGATTTCCGCAATCGAGTGTGACCGGGTGAATCTTGGAGTTGAGCGGGCGAAAGTATTGGCGCGTGCTCTCCGCTGTCATCCCGCGGTTCTGGTTTTTCCGGGGTGGGAAGTGGAGACGGAACCGGCGGCTTGATTGGATTCCTTCTGTTTTTCCGACAATCCGAGCTGAAACCGTCGGCGCTTGCGGGAATGATGAGGATAGCGTCTCTGGGTGATGGTTTTCGGGGAGACATATCTCCCCGTGGGAAAGCTGCGTCGTGCCGCAGCACTCCAGGGTCATTCCGTTTGGGCTAGGTAGGCTTCCATGGCTTCGCGGGTGACGAGGTAGCGGGCGGCGCAGCGGGGGCATTCGACGCGGATGGAAATTTCGGAGCCGAATAATTCTTCGGGATTTTCTTTCATCGGGGCGGCGAGGATTTGGAGGATTCGTTGCTGGTTGCAACCGCATTGCCAGCGGTAGTGGCGGCGCTCGATGATGTTGACGGTTTCGTTTTCGTTGATGGCGCGCATGCCGTCGGGGTCGATGGTTTGGAACCAGTTTTTGTCGTAATCGGGGTGCGCGGTGAGCATCGCGAATTCCTCGTTCTTGATTTGGAAATAGCGGGCGGGGCGCTGTTCGCTTTGGGCGTAGTAGGCTTCGACGGCTTGGAAGGGATCGCTGCCGTGGAAATTGACGGCGCTGCGGCGGAGCGGCTGGTTTCCGCGAACGGTTTCGGAGAAGAAGAGGTTGTGGTCTCCTTCTTTGACGTTTTCGGTAAAAATGCGGCCGGCGACGGTGCCTTCGTCGTTGTCGGCGACGAGGAAAACGTTGAGCAAGGGGTCCTGGAAATTTAGGGTCCAGGCGATAATCTCGTTTCGCGGGCGGGAGGCGCAATGGAGGACGAAGGCGGCGAGGGCTTCCTTGAAAAGGCGGTCGTGACGCGGTTCCGGGCGGATGGAATGGTCGGCCAGGTGGAGGTAATAATCCACGAAAAGCGGGCCGAGGTCCGCCTGGGCGAGGAGCGCGTTGCGGAATCGAACGAAGGAGGAAACGACGATGAGATCGGTGTTTGGCGATGGATCGACGGAAGACATGGTATTTTTACGATACCCGGAAATGGGGAATGCCAAAGTCCTTTTTCGGGTTTCGGCGCGAGCGGCGGGTCTTTTGCCGGAGAGGGAGTTACTTGTTCGCGGGGCGGCGGTGTTTCAGCCAGACGGCGAGGAAACGGGGAGCGGCGTAAATCGCGGAAATGAGCAGGAGGAAAATGGCGGTCCAGGGGAGCCAGTTGTCGCCGATGGCTTCGGTTCCGGCGGCATGCGCGCCGCGGCCGATGGCGGTTCCGGCGGTTTCGATGGCTTCGACGACGATTTCGGGTTTGGCGAGCAGCAGCGCGAGAGCGGCGCCGCCGAGAGCGACTTCCGGATGGCGGCCGATGTAGGTGAAAACTGCGCTGCCGTAGCGATCGACCGCTTTTACGAAAGGTTCCACGCCGCCTTCTTTTTTCAGGACCGGGAGGAGGCGGAGGGTTTGGATGGTTTCTTCCGTGGAAAGGGTTTTGCCGAGGCGGATGCCGTCTTCGCCCAACTCCGCCACGAGCCGTTCGCCGACGCCCGGGTGGCGAATCGCGATTTCCATGGCATCGTCTCCAAAGCGGCGGACTTGGTCCATAACTTCGTCGCCGGAGCGCAGGAGAACCTCCATTCCGTCGTCGCCGAAGCGGTGGATCAGCGGGATGGCGTCGTCTCCGTGGCGGCTGGCGACGCGGATCAGGTCGGGGCCGTGATGGCGCAGCAGCGGAACGATTTCGTCGCCGTGGGTGCGGATGAGCGCGCGGACGCTGGTTTCGAGTCCTTCGCCGGCGGCTTCGCGTCCCCATTTGGCGGCGATGAATTCGGCGGTTTCGCGGGCGGCTTTTCCCGCGCCCGGGAGAGCGTGCAGGGTTGGGACGAGAGTTAGAAGAACGGCGATTGGGAGCAGGAGGAGGAGTTTTCTCATGGGAGATTTCCGGTTGCGACGGGTTTCGCGGTTTGGGCGATGGCGGGCATTTCCGGATCGGCGGGGATTTCTCCGGGATTTTCGAAAGCGGCGATGAAACGGGATTGATAATCGAGGAAGGCGGTTGTCAGTTGCGGGTGGATGCCGGGGGATTCGTCGGAGCCGGTCCAGAAGTCGCGGCGGAAATCTTGCAGCTGTTCGCGCAGGGCGCTTTTCATTTGGCGTTCGGAAACTTCGTTGGCGGCGATTTCGATGACGACGGCGACACCGACGCCGATTCCGAACGTGGCCCAGCCGGAACCGAGGGCGGTCGCGGCGGCGGCACCGGCACGGGCGGCGGCGCTTTCCGCCATGCGTTGGGCGAGGAGCAGCGCGGACCGGTTTGCGAGGTGGCGGGTGATTTTCAGGACTTGGTAGGCTGCGATTTCGCCGCCGACGAGGATGATCGGTCCGGCCGCGAGAACCGGCGGGACGAGGTCGGCGGTGGCGGTCGAAACTTCGGCGGCAATGCGGCGATCCAGCCAATCGTGGACCGAGATCGGCGACATTTCCTTCAGTTGGAGGAGTTCGTGGAGGGGAGCGTTGATTTGGAGCGCGAGTTGGTTGCGGCTGGCTTCGAGTTCGCGGAGGAGGCGTTCGATGCGAGCGGCGGTGCGGGCGGCGAGATCGACGCGTTCGTCGAATGATTTTCGCCACATCGCGTCGACGACGGTTTCCATGCGGGCGAAACCGTAGTCGGCGGTGCGGGCGGCTTCGAGGCAGTGCAGTAGCTCGCCGGTGCGGGCCGCTTGCCAGAGGCTTCCGTTGGCGCGGTTTTCGAGGGCTTGTCCGGTTTCGCGGAATGCTTTGCCCGGCATGGAGGAAAGGTCGCGGCCGAGGGCGGCGTAGAGTTTCCACTTGCCGGAAAAACTGTGGAGATCTTCGACGAACGGGTCGGCACCGGTTTCGTATTCGTCGAGGATCGTCTGGAGGTCGCGGAGGGCGAGTCCGAAGCGGATGGCGTCGGCGCGGAGGTGGGTTTCGGCTTGGGCGCGAATTTCGGTTTCGAGGTGGGCGATCCGGGCTTCGATTTGCCGTTTTCGTTCGGCTTCGGCGGCGGCGTTTTGGGCGGCTTCGGCGTCGTTGACGGTTTCGTGGAGTGCGGGGGGCGGCGTTTCGGCTGGATTCGGGGCGGGGTTGAGGAAAATTAGGGAAAGGCCGATGGCGGCGACGGAGCAGCCGGCGGTGGCGAGGAGGAGGGTTTTTGGCAGCCAGAATCCGGCGCGGAAGGAGCGGGAGAAGGGCGGAGGAAGTGGCGTTTGGTTTTTGGGCATGGCGGAGACTTTATCAGCAACCGCGTCGGTGTTTTTGCATTTGGGATCGGCGAGGGCGGTTTTATGGATTCGCGGGGGGAGCGGTGACGCGGAGGCGGAGGAAGCGGGAAGGAGAGTTGGCGAGCGGTTGCGGGTCGCGCACGGTGATGGCGTCGCGGTTGCCGTCGGCGGCGGATTCGACGATCAAATCGGTGGCGGGCGTCCAGGTGACGAGATCGGTGGAGGTTTCGATTCGGTATTGGAGGTCGTCGGCGAAGATGGATTGGCGGTAGGTGAGGGAAAGGTGTTTTTGGCCGTCGATTTGGACGACTTCGGGCGCGGGAAGGAGGTTGCGTTCGGGGGATGGGGAATTCATTCCGAAGGCGTAGCGGAGGAGGTTGGGGATGCCGTGGCTGCCGGGGTCGGCGGCCGGGCCGCTGATGTTTTCGTCGGTTAATTCGGCGGGAGTGAAAGTTTTTTCGCGCCAGGCGGCGAAGGTGGTGGGGGGCGGGAGCGCGTGTTTGCTGAAGAGGCGAAGTTCGGCAGTCTCTTCGCCGGTGACTTCGAAGGCGGCGGAGGTGAAGGGGGAGGGGGAGATGTCGCTGAGCATCATGAGGAGAATCTCGATGAGCAGGGGGTCGATGGAACCGCCGTCGAGCGTGACGCCTTCGAGGAGTGAGGCGTCGATGGTGGCGGCGGGGGAGAGGAGATTCATGCCGAAAATGCCTTTGATGCCGAGGGCGGCGAGTTCGGGGTGATCGAAGACGAGAATGACCGCGTTTTTCCAGATGGTGTCGAATCCTTCGCGGGCGGGAATGCGGATTTCGTTGAGGACGAGAACCGGGACGTAAATGGCGTCGCCGCCGATTCCGCCGACTTGGGAAACGGTGCCGCCGGCGGCGCGGTGATCGACGACGTAGGCGTCGAGCGTTTGGTAGGAATCGGGGATGAGACCGATGGTTTTGGCCCAGTCGAAACTGATGAAAGTGCTGCCGGCGCCGGTATCGAAAAGCCAATCGCCGGTGACGGTTTCGTGGTTTGGATCGTGGGCGATGGTGACATTTTTGACGACGGGGTTGCGGGCAAAGCTGGGATGGATTTCGCCTTGGGCGGGTTCTCCGGTGAAATCGCGCATGGCGAGTTCGAGAGTGATGTTGGCGGCAGGAATGGCGGGATCGCCGGGCGGGAGGAGTTTGGTTTCCAAATCGGTGAGGTTTTCGGGAAGAAAATCCGCGAGTTCGGGAGCTATCGGCTTCCACTCCATCACCATGACGCGTTGTTGGATGACGGGCATGCCGACGATGTTTACCGGACTTACGCCGAGGATGGTGCCGGCTTCGCCGAGGCCGGGTTGCTGGCGGACCCAGAGGCGGTGTTCGCCGTAATCGACGAAATCGGAAACCGCGTACACGCCGTCGATGGGCGCGGGTTGGTTGGCTAGGAAGACTCCGAGTGGGCGGCTGACCCAGCCGGTTTCCTCGCCGCCGAGGCCGAGGTTGGTGTATTCGCCGAGATAGTCGGTTTCGTTGAGTCCGAGGTAGCCCGCGCCAGATTCGGGGTCGACGTGGAGATTGCTGAGGACGAAGCCGGAGGAGCCGGTGTCGACAAAGGCTTTGAAGGTGACGGCCTCGTCCTCTTCATTGACGATAATCGCTCCGTTGTCGGATATGATAACGTCGAGGCGGGGCTGATCCATTGCGTTGGCGTGGAAAAGCGGGTAACCGGGGTCGGTGAGAATTACCTCGCGCGGCGCGGTTTGGGCGGAGGCGGAGAATTGAAGGAGGAGGGCCAGAGCGGCGGCCGGGAGGAGTGGAAATGGTCGGATCGTCATGGCAGTATCTTTATCTATAACACCGGCGGCGGGATTTGCACTCAGGAACGGCTTGAGAAAGGGCGAGGCGGGAAAGTGGCGCCGGGATTGGGAAGTTTGCTCAAAAAAAAAGCCCGAATCCGGTGAGGGATTCGGGCTTTGGAAAGTTGAATCCCGGAGGATTCAACGGCTTCAAAAAGTCGTCAGTTTGGCGATTGTGAAGCTTGCAAGTGTTGGGCGGGCAATGTCGCCCTCACCGTGCAAAACGGAGCCGGAAGGTTCGCCGTCCCGGAATTCCCATAGCTGGGAGGCGGTGTGGCGAAGGGCTCCTGAGACTGGCCTCGGTTAATGTTTATAGTCACCAAGGAGAGACCGGTCTCACCGCCTTGCGGCGGATTTCGCGAAGATCAGGCGAGGCTTGCGCTGCCAACGGCGCCAAGAGCTGAAAAAATGTTGTTAGTCGTGATCTTAAAACTGTGATTATGCATGTAGGTCCTTTCGTTGGAGGTTGGCTGCTTTTGGTGACTCTCTTGAGTCGTTAAAAATGAAACTGTGGAGAGAATGCCACAGGTTTTCCCCGATGCAAGGGGATGGAGGGATTTTTTTGCGGTGCGGGGGATGGGCGGAGAAACGGATTGGCGGAGGGCGCAGGGGAGGCAGGGGATTTAACAGAAGGAAGCGAAGGAAGCGAAGGTGGTTGGCGTCGGGGCGGGATTCGCGGGTTCGTTCAGCCGTCCCTTCGGGACTTGATGATCGTTTGGGTGGAAAACCCGGCGCTGAAGCGCCGGGTTATTTTCAGAATGTCCCTCCGGGACAGGATGATGAGTGTGGCTACCATGGAGGCAGCCGCGGCTACCGCCTTTACGCGAACGTTTATTTAATGAAGAGCATTTCTTGGTAGGTGGGGAGGTCCCAGAGGTCGTCGGCGACGATGCCTTCGAGTTTGTCGGCGGCGTCGCGGACCATGTCCATGACCGGTTTCACCTTTTCCAGATAATAGCGGGCTTCGTCCAGGGTGGAGGAGAAGTGGCTGTGGTTGATGACGGTTTCAAGCTGGTTGAGACTGATTTCCAGGCGGCCGATCAGTTCGGTGAGCTGTTTGAGGGTCGAGGCGTCGAATTCGAAGCCGATGGCTTTGAGGTTGGCGCAGGTGCTGGCGAGTTGGCCTTGGTAGCGGATCGCGGACGGGAAGACGATGGTGCGGCCCATTTCGAGCATCAGTTTCGCTTCGAGTCCGACGGCTTTGCGGTATTGCTCGCAGTAGATTTCGCGGCGGCTTTCGAGTTCGCGTCTGGAAAGGACGTTGTATTTTTCGAAAAGCTCGAGGGCTTCCGGGCTGGTGAGAACGGCGAGGGCGTCGACCGATGTTTTGTAGTTCGGGAGACCGCGTTTGGCCGCTTCTTCGTGCCAGGCTTCGGAATAGCCGTCGCCGTTGAAGACGATGGCGCTGTGATCGGTGTAGATCCGTTTCAGGTAGGCCTGGACGGCGGCGTTGAGTTGCGACGGATCGCTGGCGGTGGCGGCTTCGAGTTCGGTGGCGGCTTCGTCGAGGGCTTCGGCGATGATCGTGTTCATGGCGACGATCGGGCCGGAGATCGACTGGTTGGAGCCGACGGCGCGGAATTCGAAGCGGTTTCCGGTGAAGGCGAACGGGCTGGTGCGATTCCGGTCGCCGGCATCTTTCGGAAGCGGCGGGAGCGTATCGACCCCAACGGTCAGCGTGCTGGCTTTTTTGCAGCAGGCGGTCGAGCCGTTGCGGATTTGTTCGAAAACTTCGGTCAGCTGGTCGCCGAGGAAAATCGAGATGATCGCGGGCGGCGCTTCGTTGGCACCGAGACGGTGGTCGTTTCCGGCGGTGGCGACGACGGCGCGGAGAAGGCCGGAATATTTGTGAACGGCTCGGATGATCGCGGCGCAGAAAACGAGGAATTGCGCGTTCTCGTGCGGAGTTTCGCCCGGATCGAGAAGGTTTCCGAGCGTGTCGGAACCGATGGAATAATTGACGTGCTTGCCGGAACCGTTGATGCCTTCGAACGGTTTTTCGTGGAGGAGGCAGGCCATGCCGTATTTTTCGGCGACGCGTTTGAGCGTGACCATGACCATTTGCTGGTGGTCGGTGGCGAGATTCGCGGTTTCGTAAACCGGGGCGATTTCGTATTGGGCGGGAGCGACCTCGTTGTGGCGGGTTTTGATCGGGATGCCGAGTTTATAGAGATCGCGTTCGACTTCGAGCATGAAGGCGAGGACGCGTTCTGGAATCGCGCCGAAATAGTGGTCTTCGAATTCCTGGCCTTTTGGCGGCGGAGCGCCGAAAAGGGTGCGGCCGGCGTTGAGAAGATCCGGGCGGGCGAAGTAGAAATTGCGGTCGATGAGGAAATATTCCTGCTCGGGTCCGGCGGTCGGGAGGATTTGCCCGGGGTCGTTGTGGCCGAATAGTTTCAGGATGCGCTTCACCTGCTTGGAGAGCGCTTGGCAGGAGCGGAGAACGGGGGTTTTTTTATCGAGCGCTTCGCCGGTCCAAGAGACGAAAGCGGTCGGAATGCAGAGGGTGGTGCCATTCGGATTTTCGAGGATGTAGGCCGGGCTGGTGACATCCCAGGCTGTGTACCCGCGGGCTTCGAAGGTGGCGCGGATTCCGCCGTGCGGGAAGCTGGAGGCGTCGGGTTCGCCTTGGATCAGCATTTTGCCGGTGAATTCCGCGAGGGCGCCGCCGTTTCCGTCGGGAGCGAGAAAACTGTCGTGTTTTTCGGCGGTGAAGCCGGTGAGCGGATAGAAAACGTGGGCGTAGTGAGTCGCGCCTTTTTGGATCGCCCAATCTTTCATGGCGGAGGCGACGATGTCGGCGATGGACGGATCGAGGCGTTCGCCGCGTTCGATGGTCGAGGCGACGGATCTGTAGATCGCTTTCGGGAGCCGCGCTTTCATGACGGAACGGCCGAAAACGTTCGTTCCGAAAAGGTCGCTGGCAGATGTCTGGGCGAAACTCAGAGGCGCCGAAATCGGCGTGTAATTCGTAACGGCTCTGATTGCCTGAATTCGAGATGTGCTTCCGCTCATAGTGGTCTGTTTTGTGAGAAAAGTGGAATGTGCGATTCCGGACGGAGCGCCTGGATGCGCATCGGGGAAAGCAGGAGGTGTGCCAACGGGGAAAACCGGGGCGGATGGGGGCGGATTGGAGGAGGTTGGGCAGAAAAGCTCAGTTTCGCCGGACGCGATTGGGCGTTTTTGATCACTTTCCGCGTCGCTTTCGCCGTTTTCCTTTCCCGGAGCCTCGGCGGAGGCTTCGGGGTTCGCTGGCGGGAGGAGGTTCACCTTTTCAGGATTTGGCCGTGGAGGCCGCCGGTGAATTCGCCGGCCGAGATGGCGGGTTGGCCGTTGACGAAAACGTGGATCATGCCTTCCGCGTATTGGTGCGGATTGTCGAAATCGGCGAGGTCGTTGATTCGTTGGAGATCGAAAACGACGATGTCGGCGAACGCACCTTCGCGGATGATTCCGCGGTCTTTGATTTGGTAAACAGAAGCCGGGAGATGCGTCATGCTCCGGATCGCGGTGGCGAGATCGACGGTTTCGCGCTGGAGGACGTATTCGCGGATTTTGCGGGGAAACGCGCCGTAGCTGCGAGGGTGCGGGACGCCGGAGTTGAAGACGGGAATGCCGCCGTCGGAGGCGGTTATGGTCCAGGGTTGGCGCATGAGGGCTTCCACGTCGCGGTCGTGCATGTTGAAGGAGACAATTTGAGGGCTTCCTTTTTCGAGAAGGGCGAGGGCGGCGTCGACCGGTTCCAAGCGGAGATCGGCGGCGATTTCGGAGAGGAATTTTCCGGCGAGTCCGGGTTGGTCGCGGAAGGAGGAGATGCGGATGCGTTCGGGGCCGCCGCGGCGGTCGAGGTTTTCGATCATGCCGTCGCGGATGCGGGCGCGGATTTCGGGATTGGCTAGGCGTTCGGCGAGAGCTTTGGCGCCGCCTTCTTGAGCCCAGCGCGGAACGAGCGCGGCCCGGAGCGAGGTGGAGGAGGCGGTGTAGGGATATTGGTCGGCGAAGACTTGGACGCCGCGTTCGCGGGCGCGTTCGATGCGGTGGATGAGGGCGTGGGAGTAACCCCAGACGCGCGGGCCGAGAGCTTTGATGTGGGTGACGATTCCGGGAAGGTTGGCGGATTCGGCAACTTCGATGACTTCGTCAACGGAGGCGACGACGCCGATGGTGTAATCGGATTCGTCGCGGATGTGGCTTTGGTAAACGCCTCCGAATTCGGCGGCGACTTTGGCAAGTTCGACGAGTTCGCTGGTCGGGGCGAAACTGCCGGGATTGTAGAACGGGCCGGAGGAGAGGCCGAAAGCGCCTGCTTCCATTCCGTCGCGGACGATTTGGCGCATTTCGTCCATTTCCGCGTCGGTGGCGTGGCGGTCTTCGGAGCCGATGACTTTTCCGCGGACGGAGCCGTGCGGGACCATTTGGCCGACGTTTACGCCGACGCCGTGGCCGCGCATTTTCTCCGCTTGTTTCGGCAAATCGGTGGCGCCGCTGCCGTCGGGATTGATGATGACGGTGGTGATTCCCTGGGCGATGAGGGAATGGGCGGCGGAGCGTTCGGGATCGCCGAGTCCGGCGGCGGCGTGGGAATGGGTGTCGATGAAACCGGGGGCTACGTAGAGGTTGGAGGCGTCGATGGTTTGGGCGGCGGTTGCGTCGGCGAGGTTTCCGATCGCGGCGATCCGGTTTTCGGAGATGGCGACGTCGGCGTAGATCCAGGGATTTCCGGAACCGTCGAGGAGGCGTCCGCCGCGGATGAGGATATCGTATTGGGCGAATCCGGTTTGGACGGACGCGGCGAGGAGAATGGAAAGAAGGAAAGAGCGGAACGGGTTTTTCATTGGGCCGGGAGAGGGGGCGCTTTTTATTATGCGTCGGGATTCTCGGGTTCCTCGTTGTCTTGGCGTTCGGGGAGACGGATTTCGCGTTTTTCGGGGTCGGGATGCTGGCGGTAGAGCAGAGCGGTGTGTCCGACGAGGCCGACGAGGGTGGATTCGGTTTTCTCGGCCAGCTCGGCGGCGAGGAGGCGCTTGTTTTCCTTGAGCGCGGAGAACTTCACTTTGAGGAGTTCCTGCTGGTCGAATAGGCGGGCGAGTTCGCGAAGAAACGCTTCGTCGAGTCCCTTTTTGCCGACGTGAATGGCGGGGCGAAGCGTTTGGCCGAGGCCGCGAAGATAGGATTTCTGGAAACCTTTCATCGAATAAAAACCGAGGACCGTAAGAGCTCGGGGCGGGCGCGGCGAGAGGAAAGGAGGGAGATTATTGGGTTTTTGGCCGGTCACCACGGAGACACGGAAGGCACGGAGCTTGGGCTCTGGGTGCTTAACAGAAGGTCATAGCGAAGGGAGCGAAGGCTGGGGGCTGTTTTGCTTAAACGCGGAATTTTGTTTAACCACGGAATACACTGAATACACGGAAAGCCGATGCTCTGGAAG